>JBDHIM010000092.1:0-17701 GCA_039587445.1 Gemmatimonadota bacterium | reverse complement strand
CGGCTTGCGCCCCCACGACGGATCAGGAGCCCGCCGACGACGATGCTGCGTCCCCTCGATCTGGTGAGGCGGTCCTTCTCGGCGAGGCGCTCGAGTTGGGGGCTGGAGGGGCGCAGACATTCGTCGAGCTCGATCCCGATGGCCAGCCGAGTGTCGTGGGAGTACGCTTCGACGAGAGCTTGCTCGATGATTTGCCCACCGAGCCGGACGGCACGATGGCATGCTTCGATGCGGATGCCGACGGGCGCATCGACCCGGGTGAGGAATGCATGCTCGGGGTTCAGCGGAACCTAAGGATGCCGGACGGGAGTCCCGCGAGCCTTCCCTTTCAGTGGGTGGGCCTGAACTGGAACCCCGGAGGCCACCCTGCGCCCGCACCGCCGGCCTATGGCGTGCCTCACTTCGATTTCCACTTCTATCTGCCGAGCCCCGAGCAGATCGACGAGATCCGACCGGGGACATGCGGGTTCATGGTGGACTGCGAGGTGTTCGAGCGGGCACGCATCCCGGTTCCCGAGCGATACATGCCGGAGGACTACATCGAGGTGGGGGCCGTGGCAGCGGGTGAGGGGAACCACCTGTTGGACTCGAAATCACCCGAGCTGGGCGACCCGCCCGCGGCCTTCACCCATACGCTTATCTACGGTGCCCATGAGGGGCGCATCATCTTCGTGGAGCCGATGATTGCGGCGTCGTTCATCGCCAGCCAGCCCGATGAATGCCACCCGATCAAGTTGCCCGAGGCGTGGGAGGTGGCGGGACACTATCCCACCGAGTACTGCATGCGGTATCTGCCGGAGGAGATGGCGTATCGGGTCTCTCTCGAGGGCTTCGTCGAGCGGCAAGGAACCTAGATCCGCGACGAGCAGTCTCGTCGATTCCGATGCCCTTCGCACGATAGTTTCGGCTGTGAATGTTGTCTCGGGTCCTCGCGAGTTTTTAGCCCCGAGGTTTAGGCGACGCCCTACGGTGGCGTACTTGTAATCCCCAACAAACAAGCGTCTTACGCCACATTCGTCGTGCCATCGCTCGATGGTGCAATCTCTGCATGTCTCCCGGCCGGAGGCGGCTCGGCAGTTTGAGTCGAGCCGTGGGCGCCATCCTGCCTTGGGAGCTAAAAGAGCCATGCAGTACCCGGTCGTAAAGCCTGTCTGTGTATTGGTCCCGAGCTGTCCTGCGTGGGAGGCGAGTCTCTCCTGCTGATCCAGGACAACGTGCCCTGGGGAGCCGGTGCAGATCAGCACCCCCTCGGCGCGAACGTCACCGAGCTTGTCGCGCAGGGCGCGAGCTTCTGTATGGCCAACTCCGAGGCAGCCGTGGAGTTGGACCTGAGCCGCTTCTCCACGGTCGTGATCTCCGCGGCGCAGGCCCAAACCTTCTACGACAACCTCTTCTCCGGCGGCAGCGCACACTCGACGCTTACGTCGTTCGTCGAAGGAGGCGGAGTCCTCGTGGCCAATCTCGCGGATGTCGCCTCGGGCCCGGGTAACGGCGGCAACTGGGCCGGCGATGCTTTCGTGGGTGGGCTTCGGCGAGTCACCGCGTTCCGAAACAACAACACGATCGCCGATGGCTCGCATCCGATCATCGCCGGTCCGTCCGAGTGTCCGAGCGGGAACTGTGCTGAAATCAGGGACATCCTCGTCCGTCAGGATCTCGACAACTGGTTCCACTCTTCCCACGGTTATTTCACCGCCCTTCCGGCGGGCACCACGGTTCTCCTGACGCAGCCCGACGCCACGCTGGACGGCGAGCCGGAGCCGATCATGGTGGAGTTTCCGGTTGGGCAGGGAAGGGTGATCGCGAGCATGGTCACGAGTGAGCAGAGGTACTCCGGCGACAAGGCGCGCAGCCTCAAGCTACTGGCCAACGAGTTGGCTTACGCGATCTCGATGTCGCCCCCCGTCGCCACACTTCCCCTGACCGTCGACGAGCAGATCGCGGCCCTAACCGCCCATCTCCAGACGCTTGTCGAGGCGGGAGCGCTGAGGGTGGGAAACGCGAACAGCCTGCTTAGAAAGCTTATGGCGGCAGCGCGAAGCCTGGAAGCCGGCCGTGCTCGGACGGCCGGCCTCCAGATCCGTGCCTTCATGCACGAGGTCGAGGCTCTGGTGCGCTCCGGCCGATTGAGCCGTGAAGAGGGTGACTTCCTGTTCGAGGGTGCTCAAGCGATCCTCGATGCCCTGACCGAGGACTGAGGTCCCGGGTCTGTGGCAAACTCGGCAATGTCAATGACAGCGACACGCAGACAAGCAAACAACAGGTAGCGCGACACGTAGCTGCGGCCACTTCCGACCTTCCTGCATCCGCGCGTGTATCAAGCGGAACTACTCGAGCGAAACGAGCGCTGATGCACAGTAACTGGTGGTCGTACGTGCAGTACGATGAAGAGCGGGATCGGCCCGGCGTCGATCGGGCCCTTCTGCTCAAGGTCCTCGCCTACGCGAAGCCGTACCGACTCCACCTCGTGATCGTTCTGGTCACGATCGGGATCATCTCCCTGGTTTCGCTCCTCCCGCCCCTCTTGATGCGCAGCCTCATCGACCAGGCGATCCCGAACGGCGATCTCCGCCTGGTGACGTTACTCGGCATCGGCATGGTGGCGGTTCCGCTCGTCAACGGGGCGGTAGGCGTGGCGCAGCGCTGGGCTTCGGCCTCGATGGGCCAGGGCATCATCTACGACCTCCGTCGCCAGCTGTTCGAGCGCGTGCAGCGCATGTCGATCGGCTTCTTCACGAACACGAAGACGGGCGAGCTTATGTCCCGCCTGCAGAGCGACGTGGTAGGGGCTCAGCAGGCCGTCACCAGCTCCTTCGTGACACTGACATCGAACGTGGTCTCGGTGGTCGCCACGCTGGCCATCATGTTGAGCCTGGAGTGGCGGCTGACGCTGCTGTCCGTGTCGATCCTGCCGCTGTTCATCATCGCGTCCCGCCAGGTGGGGAAGCGGCTGCGGGTCGTCCGGCGCCGCCAGATGGAGGAACACGCCGACATGAGCAGCATCATGCAGGAGACGCTGAGCGTCTCGGGCGCGCTGCTCGTCAAGCTGTTCGGGCGCGCCCGGGATGAGGATGAGCGCTTCTCGGCGCAGGCGGCGAAGGTCCGCGATCTGGGCATCGTCCAGGCCACGATCGGACGGTGGTTCTTCATGTCTCTGGGCCTGGTCAGCGCGATCGGTACGGCTCTCGTCTTCTGGGTCGGCGCGGTCATGGTGATCCAGGGCACGCTCACGATCGGCACGATCGTGGCCCTCGCGGCCTACCTCCGCCGGCTGTATGGCCCGGCATCGTCCCTGTCGAACGCCCGGGTCGAGTTCGCGACCTCTCTGGTGTCGTTCGAGCGGGTCTTCGAGGTGCTCGATCTGCCGACGGCGATCGAGGAGCCGCCGGACGCGATCGTGCTGACGGACGTGGAGGGTCGCATCGACTTCGACGACGTCTGGTTCTCATATGGCGAGGGGGACGCCGAAGGCCTCGAGTCCGTTCGGCGCTACAAGTGGTCGGGCCTGACGCGCGAGGACCAAGAAGTGGCCCGTGTCGCAGAGGAGGGCTATACGCTGTCCGCGGTGACCTTCCAGATCGCGCCCGGCGACACGGTCGCGCTCGTCGGACCGAGCGGCGCCGGAAAGACCACCCTCACGAACCTGGTCCCCCGGCTCTACGACGTCTCGCGCGGCAGCGTACGGATCGACGGACGAGACGTCCGGAAGCTGAGCCTCGACTCGATCGCCCGGGCGGTCGGAGTGGTGACTCAGGACCCGTACCTGTTCCACGACTCGATCCTCGCGAACATCCGCTATTCCCGGCCCGAGGCGAGCCTCGAGGAAGTCCGCGCGGCGGCGGCGGTAGCGAACATCGACGACTTCATCGTCGGCCTGCCCAACGGGTACGACACGATCGTGGGCGAGCGCGGCTACCGCCTCTCGGGAGGCGAAAAGCAGCGGGTGGCGATCGCCCGCGTCATCCTCAAGGACCCCGCGATCCTCATCCTGGATGAAGCCACGTCCCATCTCGATGCACGCTCGGAGGCGCTGATCCAGGACGCGCTGGACCACATCATGGAGGACCGGACCTCGTTGGTGATCGCGCACAGGCTCTCCACGATCCTGAAGGCCGACCGCATTCTGGTGCTGGACCAGGGAGAGCTGGTCGAGTCCGGCTCGCATCCCGAGCTGCTCGAACGGGGCGGCCTCTACGCCCACCTCTTCCAAACCCAGTTCCGCCACGCGGACGAACCCACCCAGGCGAGCGCTATATTGGGGGATGGCCACGCTCCGCAGCACGAAAGAGGATAGGCTCGCCGGCACGCTCAGGCTCATGCTGGGCGTGTTGTTCGTGATGACCGGCGTCATGAAGCTGGTCGTCCCGATGCTCGCGGACGCCTGGTCTGGCCAGCTTCTCGCCTCGGGTCTTCCGCTCTTCACGCTGACCAGGTGGACGGTCCCGTTCGTGGAGATCGCCGTCGGGGTCGTGTTGCTGGTAGGCACGCACACTCGCTTCGCCGTTCTCGTGGTGATCGGGATCATGGTCGTCGCGACGTATGTCCACCTGATCGTGGACGATCCCACCCTCTTCCCGCTTCAGCCCAGCGAGCCGATCATCCCGATCATCGTGATCGGCATGGCCTCCTACCTGCTCTGGAAGGGAGGAGGCTCCTGGAGCCGCGATCTCGGGGCTCCAGAAGCCAGCCCGTTGTCCCAGAGCAGCGAGCGATGAGTGCGCACGTTCTTTCGGTGAATGTGGGACGGCGGCGAGAGTTCGAGTACAAGGGCCGCCCGGCCGAAAGCGCCATCTGGAAGCAGCCCGTCGAGGGCCCGGTGCTCGTGCGGGGCGTCAATCTGCAGGGAGACGAGCAGGCCGACCGAAGGGTGCACGGTGGCCCCGACAAGGCCATCTATGCGTACGCTCGGGAGGACTACGGTTGGTGGGCGGAGGAGCTCGGCCGTGAGCTGGAGTCCGGCGAGTTCGGAGAGAACCTGACCACCGAAGGGCTCGATCTCACGAACGCCCTGGTGGGCGAGCGCTGGGAGGTGGGCAGCTCCGTGCTGGAGGTGTCGGAGGCGCGGATGCCGTGCTGGAAGCTGGGTTTCCGCGTGAACGACAAGCACTTCCCGCGGCGCTTCCTCGCCGCAGGACGGCCGGGTGCCTACCTGCGGATCCTGCAGGAAGGAGATCTCGGCAGCGGAGACGAGATCCGGGTGGTGCATCGACCACAGCACGACCTCACCATGGGAGACCTATCCAGAATCTACGCCGGCGATCGAGACGAAGTCGGACGGATGCTCGACGTGCCACAGCTCTCGGCTACATGGCGAGAGTGGGCTCAGGAATGGGTGGCTCGTCACCCTGATGAAGCAGACTGAGTCGCCGATGCTAGATCCGCACGAGGCCCTCCACGAAGAGCTGAGCGACCGCTACGAGCTCGAAGACGTGCTCGGCGAAGGCGGGATGGGGACCGTGTATCTGGCGCGCGACCGGAAACACGACCGCCCGGTGGCCATCAAGACCATCCATCCCAATCGGACGAACGCGGAGGTCCGCCAGCGGTTTCGGCGCGAGATCGGGATCACCGCCCAGCTTCAACATCCCCACATCCTTCCGCTGCTCGATTCGGGCACAGCAGGGGAAACGCTGTACTACGTGATGCCCTACGTCCAGGGAGAATCGCTCCGGAGCCGGCTCGAGCGAGACGGGAGGCTCTCGAGCGATGAGGCGATACCGATTGCTCGGGACGTGGCCGAGGCTCTTCAGCACGCACACGAGCACGATGTGGTCCACCGGGACATCAAGCCATCCAACATCATGCTCACGGGCGGACACGCCGTGGTCACCGACTTCGGCATCGCGAAGGCGATGTCGGAGGCCAAGGGCAACCGGATGACTCAGACGGGATTGGTGATCGGCTCGCCCGCCTACATGAGTCCGGAGCAGTCGATGGGCGAGCCGCCGGTCGATGGCCGCAGCGACATCTATTCGCTGGGCTGCGTCCTCTATGAGATGCTGACGGGTGCGCCGCCTTTCGAGGGCAGCACGCCGCTGGAGCTGATCGCCCGCAGCGCTCGTGAAGAGGCGCCGCCGCTTCGCGACCGGAGCGAGGGGGTCTCGCCTCAGTTAGAAGAGGCGGTTCACCGTGCCATGGCAAAGGTCCCGGAGAAGAGGTTCCAGACCGCCGCCGCTTTCGCGGAAGCCATCTCCGCAGCGCCTTCGATTCCGATTGTCGAGGCCGGTCCCGACTCCCCGACGACCTCGGCGACGCGACCCGTTCGGCCCCGTCTTCGGGACACACGCCTCCTACAGGTCTCGATCGCCTATCTGAGCGCGTCCTTCATCATCCTGGAAGCGGCCGCTCTGTTCACCGATCAGCTCGGCCTGCCCGCCTGGGTCTTCCCGGGCGCCCTCGTGATCCTGGCGCTCGGGTTTCCCGTGCTTGTCGTGACGGCGATCACGCAACGCGTAGGAGTTCGGGGATCCCTTGTTGAAGGGCGGGAGCCTTGGATCACGTGGCGCCGGGCGATAGGAGGTGTCGTCGTCGCGCTCGCTGTTTGGGGCTTCGTGGTGGCCGGCTACATGGCGATGCGAACCCTGGGCATCGGCCCTGCGGCTCCGCTGATAGCGCGAGGCCTACTCGAGGAGCGCGAACGCGTCATCCTTGCCGACTTCGCCAACCATTCGCCGGACTCACTTCTCGGTGGGGCGGTCACGGAGGCGTTTCGGGTCGACCTGACGCAGTCCCCGGCGATCAGACTGCTCCCGCCTAGTCAGATGCGGGAGGCGATGGTCCGGATGCGGCGGGAGCCCGGAGGCCCCCTGGACCTGGAGTTCGCCCGTGAGCTCGCCGTCAGGGAAGGGGTGAAGGCCGTGGTGGGGGGCGAGATCAACACACTCGGCTCCGCCTACGTGCTTTCGGTCAAGCTCTTCTCATCGGAGTCCGGCGCGGAGCTGGCTGCCTACCGCGAGACCGCACAGGATCGAGCCGCGATCATTGGGGCCGTGGATCGCCTCTCGAAGCAGCTTCGGGCGAAGATCGGAGAATCGCTCGGGAGCGTGCGGCAGAGCAGGCCGCTCCCGAGCGTCACGACCGGGTCCCTCGAAGCCCTGGAGCTGTACGCGAGCGCCATGGAGATGGGCCGCAGGGGCAATCGGGCAGCCGCGATCCCGTTCCTCGAGCGCGCCGTCACGCTGGATACGACGTTCGCCGGAGCCTATCGGGCGCTGGGAATCTACTACCTGAACGATGCCGGAAACCCAGGAGCTTCCCAGCGGAACACCGAACAGGCGTTCCGGTTCAGTGACCGGCTGCCGGAGTCCGAGCGTCTCAGGACACGCGCGCTGGTGCACTCGCGAAGAGGTCGGCTCGACTCGGCGGCCCATTACTACCGCCTGCTCCTGGACGCGCCTTCGGACAGCTTCATCGCACTCAATAACCTCGGTGACATCTACGAGCGGATGGGGCGCTACGAGGAGTCTCTGGACCTGTATCGGCGAACCACCCGCGCCGGCCCCAATGTGATCAGCGGCTACGTGAACGTAGCCAGCGCCGCTCGCACCCTGGGTTTGCACGAGTTGGCCGACTCGGCGCTCACGGCAATGGTCGAGCGGTTTCCCGCCGGTCCCGGTGGAGCGATCACCGATGCCAGCAACGCCTATTACGCGGGGGATCTTGCACGTCTTGAAGAGATCACGACCGGATGGGCCGCGGGACCGATCAGCGATCGGGGGGGGCGCGCGGCCGGCAGGCAGTGGCTCGCCGGTCTGGCCGGAATGCGGGGGAGGGCCGACCTGGCGCTGGCTCTCGCGGATTCGGCGAGCCGTCTCTACATGGATGATGCCGCCTTCTCCTGGGCCTACTCGACCGTCGTTTCACTCGTGAACAGCGCCTGGGCCTCGAACCCGGAGGCGGCCCTGCCGTATCTGCCGCCGCTGCTGGAAGAGTTTCGTAGCGCTGAGACGCTGCGCGCCGCGCCGCGCTTCACGCACGGCGTGCTCGGCCTCTTCGCCACCGCGTACGCCCTGGCCGGCGAACTGGACGAGGCGCGCGCACTCCTGGCGAGCATGGACTCTCTCGCTGCGCTGACCGACTTCCAGCCGGCCGGAATCGCCGAGCATGCCCGTGCCGTCGTGGCTCTCGGGGAAGGCCGGCCGGAGGCGAGCCTGCAACACCTGGAGCGGGCCCGCGCCTCCGAGTACGGTCTCCTGCACGACTATTCCCGTCTCCTCCTCGGAGACGTCAACCTGGCGCTCGGAAGACTGCCGGAAGCGGCGGCCGAGTACGAGGCCGTCACCGGCACCCTTGGGCTTTATTTTGACGATGCTCGCGCGCACCCACCGCTACAGCCCGTAGCCCACGAGCGCCTTGGGCGATTGTACCTGGCGATGGGTGACACGACGGCCGACGCATCTGGCCGCCTTCGTCGAGCTGTGGAGCGATGCGGATCCCGAGCTCCAGCCCCGGGTGCAGGAAGCGCAGCGCCACCTTCAGGAGATCGTATCCCAGCGCGGCTAGAGGCTGTTCCATCCGATTACGTATGTCCGATCACGTAAGACAGTGAGTGATTACAGGTTGTGTGATGTCTGGGCGACGCCGCGCCGTACGGTAGCGGATGTGAGGTCTCATAAATCAATTGTCCACCTGGGTCGGGGCGCTCCCCTCGGGTACGAGAACGCGGAGGTGGTCGAGCTCGTCGAACGCGCAGCCGAAACGGCGGATCCCGAGGCCCGGGACAGGATCTACAGCCGGCTTGCCGAGATCCTGCAGGCCGACATGCCGATCACCTTCCTCGGTCCCCGGGTCAACGTAATCTTCGCCCATCGGCGCCTGAAGGGCCTGCGCAGCCCGTGGCGTGTAGACCCGGTCTGGTACATGGAGGAGTTGTGGGTGGAGGACGGTCAGTGAGCCATAGTGCGGCGCGCGTCCCCACTGTGGTGGGAGCAGCGTGTCTCCTACCCCTCCTCGTCGGCGTGGCCGCATGCCGCCGCGTCGAGGATCCGGCCTTGGCTCGGGGCTCGACACTGGTCATGGCCGTTCCCGATATCGAGGCCGTCAAGCCCGACAACTGGGACCTTGATTTGCTCACTTTCCTCCAGCTGGCGAAGCAGAACGATCGGGGGGAGTTGGAGGGCCAGCTCGCCAAGAGCTGGGAGCACTCGTCCGACCATCGGGAGTACATCTTTCACCTCCGCACGGGTCTCCATTGGAGTGACGGGGTCCCGGTTACCGCCCACGATGTAAAGTTCACCCTGGATCTCCTATGCGATCCCGACGTCGGCGAGTACTCCGGGATCGAAGCTACCGTGGTCGACGACTCCACCGTGCAGATCCGGGCAGCCAACCCCGGTTACATCGCCGATATCACGTACTTTCCGAGACACCTGCTTCGGGAGCTGGACCCCAAACGGTTCTGGCAGTGGGACTTCTGGACGCACCCCGTCGGGAACGGTCCGTACCGCTTCGTGCGCTACGTTCCCGAAACGCTGATGGAACTTGAGGCAAACCCCGACCATTTCGGGGGTAGCCCTCGGATCGAGCGGGTGATTCTCAAGTTCGTGGGCGAAGCGGGGATCACTGAACTCCTGGCCGGAAACGTCGACATCGCACCAGCCGATCTCGCGCAGATCCCCCGGATCGCGAAGGACCCCCGCTTTCGCCTCTACGTCCATGGCAGCCCCGGGGGCCGAGGGATCTACTGGAAGATGGATCACCCGCTCTTTTCCGACTCCCGCGTCCGCCACGCCCTCACGCTGTCCGTGAACCGACCAAAGCTACTCGGGCTCCTCAACCTTCCGGACGAGCTACCGATCACCGACGGAGTCTTCACCGGACCGCAATTCCGGCGCGGCGAGTGGCCCGAGCCACTGCCATACGACCCGGAACAGGCGCGGGCGCTGTTGGCTGCGGCGGGATGGGTGGATCAGGACGGTGATGGGGTGCGGGAGAAGGACGGTCGACCGTTTCGATTCACCGCGACCGTCCGGCAGGGAGACGGAATACCCGAGCTCGCTGTGTACGTCCGGGAGTTCCTCCGTCAGGTGGGCGTCCAGATGGAACTGGCGGTGGTGGAGGGGCCCTTGACGTGGGAGAGACTCCGGGCCGGCGACTTCGAGGCGATGTTCATGGTCGTGCAGTCGGGAGTGTCGGCGCAGCTTCGGGATTTCGGAAGGGAGAACCGCCTTGGCTACGACAATCCGGAGGCGTTCGCCGTCATCGACAGCCTCCAGGTTACGGCGAACCCCGGAGAGGTCGACCGGCTCTACCGACGGCTGACGGAGATCTTCCGCGCCGACATGCCGGTCACGCGGCTCATCCCGTGGTCGACGGCATGGTTCGTACACCGACGGATTCAGGGGATGAGTACTCCCTTTCGCGCGGAGCCTGACACGTACATGGAAACGCTTTGGGTGGGGGAATAGGGCCCTCCGCACGGGCTTTGCCATCGCGTGGGCCTCGGGCCAAAGCGCCGAGAGGCCCGCCGGGAAGCGGGCCTCTTGACTAAAATGTCTATCTCGCGTCCGGCAGACCCTCGATCACCCAGATCTCGCCCTCCCGTTCGCCGTCCAGGAAGCTGACGCGGCGGCCGCCCGGGTGCAGGCGGAACTGCATAACGGATAATTCGCTAGTGACCCGCTCGGGAGTACCCCCGGCGGCAGGCAGCCGGTAGAGAACCTGGACGCCCACATCTTCGAATCCGCCGATCAGGATGTACCGTGCGTCTGGAGTCCAGGTCACGACGCTGACTGCGGCTAAGCCCTGGATCCCGTCGGCCGCCTGGCTCGGAAGGTCGGTCGTGTAGAGGCTGCGGAGGTCCCCACCTTCGGGGTCCATGGCCGTGATCCGAATCGAATTAGGGCTCTGGTACTCTGCCGCCGGATCCGTGAGCGTCTGCTCGACCAGAACCAGCGTCTTCCCATCGGGAGAAAGGGCCACCTTTGCGCTCGGCCCCTCGGCCTCGACCAGAACACGGGATTCCCCGGTACGAACCCTCTGCGCGACTACCTCAGAGCTCAGCGGATACTCCTTCTCCCGCACCCAGTACATCATCTCACGATCGGGTGAAAAGGCGGCGGTGCTCAGCGGGCCTGGCCCGCCCCCAACATAGGCGTCGCTCTCGAGGAGGGTCTCCACCTCTCTGCTGCGCAGATCGAAGCGGTGCAAACCATACCTGTCGCCGTGCGTTCCGACGACGAGCAACGTCTGCATGTCGGGGGCCCAGACCAGCCGCCAGGCGTTTCCGAAGGGGAATGCCACCAGGCGGGTTCTCCCCGTCTCCAGATCCTGCACCGCGAGCGTGGCAGGGCGCCACCAATCACCCACCTCGCCCTTCAGATACGCGATCTGACGGCCGTCGGGCGACCACACGCCAGTGTGCGTCATTCCCTCGGATGGATCCTGGATCGGCGTAGGCGAGGCGATCAGCCGGCCGCTCTCGATATCGAGCGTCGCCGTGTGCACCTGCGCCGCCTGTGTCGTCACCTCGTAGAAGAACTTCCCGTCCGCGAAACCCATGGGTCCCAGCTGCCAGATGTCGCTGTACACCCTCTCCGGCTCGCCTGCCGGTCGTCCAGCGGACATGGCGAGCCGCCAGATTCCGTGGGACAACTCGCGGTTGCTGTAAAAAAGGAGACTTGCCCCGTTGGGAGCCCACCCCATCAGGCGATCGTCGCCGTTGAACGCGACGGCATCTATTGGCGGGCCGCCGGCCACCGGCTTGACCCGGATGTCCCGGTCGCGGGTGGCCAGGTCCGTAATCCAATCATATGCCACGTGTCTTCCGTTTGGAGACAGCGAGGCGTGGTCTACCGACTCGTATTGGGAGTCGATATCGAGCACGACGTTCACCGAACCATCCCCCGTCGATACCGTGGCCAATCTCACCCCGGCCGAATCCACGAGCGATACGAGCAGGCTGGTTCCATCGCGCGACCAGTCGTAGACCATCACGTAGCCCAGTTTCTCAGTGTAGGGGATGAGCACGCGCATCCCTTCCCCGTCGGTGCCGATGATTCGCAACTCGTATGCCCTGGAGGCCTCCGCGGAGTTGTGCCAGGCGTAGGCGAGCCGCTTCCCGTCAGGAGAGAAGACGCTGGACTCGGCGTAGTCACCGTTCTCGTCCCAGCTGCCCTTGTCCGTGACACGGACCAGCTCATCCGTCTGCAGATCGAGCATGGCCAGGTCGCCGGTCGTCCAGTCCACCCCGGGAACGAATCGGCCGTCCGGCGATGGGGTGCGGCCGTAGTTGAAGCTGTGATCCCCCTTCCAGATCCTTCTGAGGACCAGCGAATCCTCGGAGACTCCCTCCGGGACCCCGTTCGGTACCACAAGGCCCGGCCCGGAGATGCCGGCGGGCGGGAGCGCCATCCACAACGTCAGAAACAAGGCCGCGGGATTCATACTTCCTCCTCTCTTCTCGACTCGCTGCGCGAGGCGGAGGCCGATTCGCCGGTCGCGACTCGCGGCGCGTTATCGGAGTCGCAAAGAGCAGAGTTTGTTCCGATGAGGTGAAGAGGTTCTAACCTATTGCTAGGTATGGTCATAGACACTATGAGACGGACCGTTCGCCGGCGTTTCCGTTACGTTGCGTGTCGTGCCCAAACCCGGATCCGTAACGGTCTGTCGACCCCGCTGGCGCGAGCGGAAGCTCGAACCGGAAGGCGGCACCTTGGCCGGGCGAGCTCGACACGGTCAGGTCGCTTCCGTGGGCTCTGGCGATTCGTCGCGCGAGGGCCAATCCGAGCCCGGTCCCCCGCTCCTTCGTGGTAAAGAACGGCTCGAAAACGCGGCTGAGGTTCTCCTCCGAGATCCCCACGCCTTCGTCTTCGACCGAGACCTCTGCCACGCCTCGCTTGAGATCGACCCTGAGCGTGGCCTGCCCGTCATGAGCGCAGGCTTCAGACGCGTTCAGCAGAAGATTGAGGACGAGCTGCTCCAGCGAACCCTCCTCGCCCTGCACCCAGATCGGAGCCTCACCGGTATCCAGGTTGAGTCGGGCTCCGGCCGCTTGAAAATGCGGCTCGGCCGCGAGCGCCGCGGCCTGCACGGGTTGAATCAGATCGAGGCGGTGGGCGGAGACTCGACCGCTTCGAGCGAGCCGCAGGACATCCTCGACGGACGAGTTCAGCCGGTCGATCTCGCTCATCGAGCGTGCCAGCAACTCTCGGGATGCGTCGGGCTCCGTCGCGAGCTTCTTCTGAGCGCGCTGGATGTCCATGCGGATCGCGGTGAGGGGGTTCCTGATCTCGTGAGCCAGCGAGGCGGCGAATTGGCCGACAGCGGCCACGGCCTCCTTCTGCGAGAGTTCCTCGAGTGTTCGGGCCAGGCTCTCGCTCATGGCGTTGAAGGCGCGGGCTGTTTCACGCACCTCGGGCGGACCGGTCTCCTCCGCCCGCGCAGTCAGGTCCCCGCTCGACACGTGGCGCGTCACGCCGACCAGATCAACCATGGATCGAGTCAGGCGGCGACTGAATACCGCAGCCAGACCGAAGACTCCGACCACCACAAGCAGAAGAGCGAAAGTGCCCCGGCGGGCAGCCTGCTCGAACGGAAGCGTGACGGGCTTGACCGACCCTGCCACGACGAAGCGAAGGGGAGGGTCGCGAAACTCGTGTCGGACGGCGAGCCAGGTCTCGCCTTCCCACTCGAACCGGCCGGGCCCGGAGTGCGACGGCCGCACCGGCATCGGCACTAGAGCCGTGCCCGTTCGCGCGTCGAAGACGCCGACGGTAGCGCCGCCGATCCCCAGAGCCAGCGCCCCGGCTGGAAGGAGCTGGTCCGTCCGTAGCTGCAGGCGGAGCGTGCCCCACGTCTCACCGCTCAGTCTTTCCCGAACGGGCAACTCGTACGGCAGCGTCTCCAGGCTTCCAGGCGGACGCGCCGGCCTGTCCAGGCCCAGATCCTCGGGAAGCAAGCCGACCACCGTCCCGTGCGAGTCGATCAGCTCGCCAGATTCGGCCGCACCGGCCAGCTCCCATGCGACCCGTGACTCGGCCAGCGCGTCCTCTGGCTGGCTGGCGAGACCGGCCCCATCGCGCAGAGCCGCCTGTACGGCTCGCGAGTCGGCAATGTCCAGAAGCAGTGATTGGCGGGACGTCCAGCGCTGCCCTACGGCCGTAACCAGCTCAGCCAGCGCCTGGTCGAGTTGCTCCCGGACGATTGCCTCCCCGGAGCGCCGGGCAGTCGTGGTCAGCCACAGGCCCACGATCACTAGCGGCAAGACGACGCCCAGCAGCACGGCCGCCAGGAAGCGCGCCCGCAAGCTCAACGAACCCAGGAGCGTCCTCACCGGGACCCGTGTTTTTCCAGTAGCCGATAAAGGCGAGGCTTGGAGATGCCCAGAATCTCGGCCGCGCGTGTCTTGTTTCCGTCGGCCGCCGTGAGCACGTGTCGGACGTGCTCGATCTCCACCTCCTGCAGATTCCGAAGGACCCCGGAGGACGTACGATCCTGGGGACCGTCGCCGAGACCCAGGTGCTGCTGCCGTATCACACCGCCGGTTGCCAGGGCGATGGCCCGTGTCAGGCAGTTCTCGAGCTCTCGAACGTTGCCGGGCCAATCGTGCCGCAACAGGGCCTCCACCGTCGCGTCGGGCAGCCGCGGCTCGGATCGGTGGAGCCTCTCGGCCACCTTCCCCGCCAGGTGTCGAGCCAGGAGCGGGATGTCGCCGGGTCGCTCTCTGAGAGGGGGCAGGGCGATCTCTACAACACGGAGTCGGTAGTAGAGGTCTTCCCGGAACTTCCCTTCCTGGACTCTCTCTTCCAGATCACGGTGGGTCGCCGCGATCACGCGCGCTTCCGAAGGCTCCGGCCGCTCTCCCCCGACTGGCATGACCTCCTGTTCCTCGAGCACCCGGAGGATCTTCGCCTGGAATCCGGGCGATGTATCTCCGATCTCGTCCAGGAAGATCGTGCCGCAGCCCGCGAGAGCGAACCGGCCTCTTCGGTCTGCCATCGCACCCGTGAACGAGCCTCGGACGTGGCCGAACAGCTCGGACTCGAGCAAGGTCTCGGGAAGAGCCGTGCAGTTGACCGCCACGAACGGCTCCGCCGCCCGGGGCGAGTTGTAGTGGATGGCGCGGGCTACAAGCTCCTTGCCTGTTCCGCTCTCGCCGCGAATCAGGACGGTGACGGGATTGGCCGCGAGCTGGCCGACCCGCTTGTATACCTCGATCATCCGCGGATCGCGGCCTACCAGCTCGCCCATCTGATACTGGCGCGCCTCGTCGTCGGCAGCCTGTCGCCTCTGCTGCCGGGCTCGCCGGTCCGCGAGGGCTCGTCGCAGCACATCCTCAAGCTCAGCGAAGTCGAGGGGCTTGACTAGAAAATCGAAGGCGCCTTCGCGCATAGCGCTCACGACCGTCGGCATGTCGTCGTATGCCGTCATCAGCACGACGTCGATGTCGGGGGCTCTTTCGCGGATCAGAGATAGAAGCTCTAGACCGCTCAGTCCGGGCATGCGAATGTCGGAGAGGACGACGTCGGGACGGGACTTGGCCAGGCGCTCCAGGGCCGCCTCGGCGCTGCCGGCGGTGCCGACCTCAAGTCCCATGTCCCCGAGAGCTTCTCCTATGGAACTCAGGATCGTCGGATCGTCATCGACCAGCAGGACTCGTCGCGCCATCTATCCCCGACCAGGAGTAGGGTCGAGCGCCGGATTCACTATTGGGCTATCGGACAATACCCGGGGCCCTTTCCCGTGGCTACGGGGCAGAACGCGAGCCTTTCTCTGTTCTACAGGCACTTATGTGGCAAGCTATTCAAGGATAGGGACATAGAACGTACTCAGCTTCTCGGTTCCAGATGTAGCCGTAACGAAACGTTATGGCGTTAGTAACGAATCGTTCCGGTTCTTGGCGTTCTGTTCCGTGCTCTACAACCAGCGGCATCCGGTTCTAGGTGATCCGGCTGTACGCCGTGCCCTGACGCTCACGACCGATCGATCCGAGCTCCTTCGTGCGGTGAACGGGCCGCCCTGATGATCGTGCCCGGCTCGGAGAGCTTCGTGGCACATCGGTACCTGCCGGAGCGCCCATGCTGGCGCGGCCGCCCACCAGATACCGACATTAGACAACAGACTACGCTGGGAGCGTACGGGTTCTTGAGTCCCCCTCTCCACCACATCCGTTGCCCTGCGGCGGTGCGTTTGCTCGCGCCGCTCGTGCTTCCGTGCGCCGTGGCGTCATGCGGCAGCGGAGCGGATTCCCACGACAGCCCACCCGTGTCGGCGATCACTGTCGCCTACTGCTGCGACGAGTGGCTGATGTCGCCGAACTGGCAGATGCCTGCCATGCACATGCTCTTCCTGCCCCTGGCCGTAAGGAACGCGAACGACGATCTGGAGGGGCGCCTGGCTCGGAGCTGGGAGCACTCTGCGGACTACCGGAGCTGGACCGTCCACCTGCGCACCGATGTGCGCTGGCACGACGGAGCGCCGGTCACGGCCCATGACGTGGCCTTCACACTTGACCTGCTTACGCACCCGGCCGTTCTCCACTATCCGCCCGACGCGTACTCGCTGGCCGTACTGGACGACAGCACCTACACGATCGAGTACCGGACGGTGGGGCCCGGCAGCCCCCTGGACACCTACAGCGTCTACTACCCCCGCCACCTTCTGGAAGGGCTGGACCCGCAGGAGTTCGCCAGGTGGGAGTACTGGACGCGTCCGGTGGGGAATGGGCCCTACCGGTACGTGCGTCACGAGCCCGGTGTGGGGATGGAGCTGGAGGCGAACCCCGACTTCTACTCGGGTGAGCCGGCCATTAGGCGTGTTGTGATCAAGTTCGTGCCGGGGGCTCCGCTCGTCACCGATCTTCTGAGCGGAGAGGTAGGCCTCGCGCCGATGATGAACCGGATGGACGTGCTCACGCTGAGGGAGGATCCCCGCTTTCAGGTACATGCCACGCCCTGGCCGCACCGGGGGAAGGGGATCTTCTGGAACCACCACCGCCCACCGTTTGACGAGGCCCGCGTGCGGTGGGCCCTCACCCTGGCGATCGATCGTCGGGATCTCCTACGGGCGCTCTCGCTTCCCGACGAAACGCCCCTGTTCGACGTGATTTTCACGTCGCGGCAGTTCCGGCGAGGCCAGCTTCCCCCTCCGCTGGAGGCAGACTCGGCAGCGGCCGCCCGCCTGCTGGCCGAGACGGGGTGGCGAGATCACGATGGGGACGGAATCCGTGACCGTGACGGCGTCCCGTTTCGCTTCACCGCGCTCGTCGCGTCGGGGACGGAATCGGAGGAGCTAGCCGTTCTGGCCCAGGCGCAGCTGCGGCGCTTCGGGATCGCGATGGAGATCCATCCCCTGGGCGGAGACGCGGTCCAGCGCCGGAGGATCACCGGGGACTTCGACGCCCTCTTCCGCAATCACCTGATGGGCGCCCCGAGCCAGGGCGCGCCCTCCGCTGAATGGTTCGGTCAGGAATCCGCGATCGGGTACGAGAACCCCTCCGTGGCCGCTCGGCTCGACTCGCTCGCGGCCGCGCTGGATCCAGCGGAGGCGGATCGTTTGCACCGGGCGATGTGGCCGGACTTCCAGAGAGATCTGCCCGTCACCTTCCTTCAGCCCGTCGTCTCGTGGACCGTGTCGCGTCAGCGCGTCCGGGGCCTGGGGCGACCGCACGTACTGGACCCGATGTCGGCGGTGGAGATGCTGTGGATCGAGGAAGGACCGTGAGCCGGAGAGGTGTGCCAGGATCGGGAGACGGGACTCGGTG
>JBDHIM010000091.1:0-9338 GCA_039587445.1 Gemmatimonadota bacterium | reverse complement strand
GTCCCCACGCGGCCGGTCCATCCTCCCATTTGTTCTGAGTCAAGCGAAACACCTCCCCATCCTCCAGGCGCATCGCAAACACTTCGCCGTACGGCTGGGGTTGGAAGATGACCCTTAGCAGTGGCACCTCATCGTTGAAACCCCCGCGCTGGGAGGCGAACAGCAGCCACTGGTCGTCGGGCGAAAACTTCGGATGCATGTCGCGGCCCGGGCTGTTCGTCATGCGCCGCACCTCGCCGGGGCTCCCGTCTTCCTCGAGGTCGAGGATATAGATCTCGTAGTCTCCATCCCGCGTCGAGACAAAGGCGATGCGGTCCCCTCTCGAAGAGAACGACGGCATGGTGTTCGTGGCCTGCGTCTCCGTCAGGCGCTGCAGACCCGTTCCATCGGCGTTCATGAGGTAGATCTCCTTGTTCCCGTCCCGCGAGCTGCGAAAGACGATGCGCCGGCCGTCCGGCGAAAAGTCCGGCAGCGCATCGTTGGCGTCCGAATCGGGAGTAAGGTTTACCGCTTCGCTTCCGTCGGCGTGGCTCTTCCAGATGTCGACGTCCGAAACGGGCGAGAACGGCAGGCCGACGCCGAACGCCAGCCAGGCGCCGTCATCAGACCAGGTGGGGCCGAACACCCCAAGGTCTCCCCGGTAGCGATCCTCTCTCACGCTGTCGAAAACGATTCGCTTCTCCGTTCCATCCAGCCGGCTGACCACGAGACGGCTGAAGCCTTCACTCGTCGCCACCTTGCTCGCCGCCGGGCTGAGGGTCGGGAGATAGCCGCGGACCGCGTGCAGTTTCAGCGTACGATCGGGCAGTTCCACGCTATGCGGGTGGTTCGCGAGAAACGGGCCCGGCGCGTCGGTCTCGAAGCGGGTCGCCGGCTCGGTCTCTCCCGGTCCGAATGCGATCATGCGGCCGGAATTCGGATCGTACGCCGGTGCCCAGTAATCGCGCTCCACATCACTCTCCACCCGAAGGTCGGAGCCGTCGGCCTCGGTCGAGACGATCGTCCACTTGCCGTCGTGCTGCGCCGAAAACGCGACGCGGCCGTCCGGGATGATCGCGGGAGAGAGCGCGCTTTCGCCGTTCGCGCTGACGGCCTCGCGCCCGGATCCGTCAGAGTTCATCCGATGGATCCGTGTGATCAGCCCACCCGAACCGATGGATTCCGAGATCGCGTCACGCTCCGCCGCGTCACCCTCGCGCTGGGAGTAGAAGAACAGACCGCCATCGGGACCCCATGTGGGAGATCCCTCCCAGCCCGGATCATTGGTGAGCCTCTGCAGGTCCGTTCCGTCCGACCGCATCACGTAAATGTCGCCGGCTCTGTAGTCGTCCGGCATTCCGGGCGACCAGAAGAGGTCGTCGGGGGTCCCACGATTACTAGAAAAAGCGATCCACTCGCCGTCGGAAGAAAACGCGGGATTGAAGTCGCCTCCCTCATCCTGCGTGAGGTTGGCAGCCCGGGTTGCCGCGCCCGGCTCTTCCGGCGTGAACGGCATGATGAAGATGTCGGGATTGCCGCTCTCCGTGCTGACGAAAGCCAACGAGCGTCCGTCGGGAGAAAACGCTGCGGCGTCCTCCATGGCGTTGCTTGAGGAAAGTCTCACGGGCTCGCCGGGGTCATTCAGATCCAGCGCGAACAGGTCCGCGGTGCCATGGCGGTCCGAGGTGAAAACGACCCACCGTCCATCGGGTGAGAACGCCGGGTTGTAGTCGGGCGAGGGGTCGGTCGTCAGTTGCCGCGGCGTGGCGCCGGGTTCGTTGAACAGGTACAGGTCCCAGTTCGCTGGCCGGATGGTGCTGTAGACGATGGTTTCCTCTAGCGATTCGGTCGGGGCCGGGCCGGGCGAGCAAGCCGCGGAGAAAAGCCCCACCAACGAGACAGTCCAACACGCGGTGGCCGTTGCGGGTTTGCGCAAACGAGCACCCTCCTTTCCAGCTGGCTTGAGGATTACGCTCACGGTCATGCGGCGATCCTTCCACCTACGAGGCGACTCAAGCCCAACTGGGCGAACTCTCTGGGCGAGGTCTGCGCGCGATCAGGGTAGGATTATAAGGTATGGACCACGCGGGTCGCCGAACCTGACTACCCTTAGAGCCAATTACCATAGATGGTCCTGCTTGTGTCCGGCTCCCCACCGCCCCAATCTTTTCTTCTCGTTTCCCAAATCTTGTATCCCCGACCCAGGAGGGAATGATGTACGTAGTCGTAGAGCATGAAATTACCGATTCTGAAACGTTTTTCGGTAAAGCCGGATCTGTTGTGGAAAATGTTCCCGAGGGCGTCAACACGCTCCAGTTCTTCCCCAGCCCCGACAAGACCCGCGCAATCTGTCTGTGGGAAGGGCCCACCGTGGAAGCGGTTGAGGAATACCTCGAGTCGACCGTCATCGGTGAAAGCGCAAAGAACATTTACTACGCGGTGGATACGGAAGTTGCCATGGGACTTCCAGTCACGGTCTAACACCTACGGTCCGCGAGCGCGTACGGTAGGATTATAGGGAGTAGACCACGCGATCGCGGTCCTTCTCAGGTGGTCTCAGCTGCCGAATGAGGATCCCAGTAGCCGAAGTGCGGGAATCCGGCGAAACCGCTTCTCGTTCGCCCTGCTACTTCGCCCACCCGTTGCATCCCCATTACAGAGAGATATAAAGTTCGTCACGGAGAGATGTGCTGTATCTCCACCCACGAGGTATATGATGTTCGCCCCCAGGACCTCTGCTGCCCCCACCTTGCTTGCGTCGTGCTTGCTGCTCGCGTCGTGCGAACACCACGGCGGTACGTCTGAGTCGTTAACTGCACCCCCCGCTCCTTCGCTCGCTACGGCGGCAAGCGCCGAGATCAACGTCCCTGCGGATCATTCCACGATCCAGGCAGCCATCGACGCTGCGGCGCCGGGAGACGCGATCGTCGTTGCCGCTGGCACCTACAGCGAGACGATCGACTTCCGCGGCAAGGCAATCACGGTGCGCAGTTCCGCTGGCCCCCTCTTGACGATCATCGACGGGGCTAACTCTGGCGGCTCAGTCGTCACGGCCATCAGTGGTGAGGGTCCGGCCACGATTCTCGAGGGGTTCACGATCACCGGCGGCGGCGCCCTCGAGGGCGGGGGGATGCGCAATATAGGCACCAGTCCGACCGTGCGGGACTGCATCTTCAGCGGAAACAGCGCGTCCGACAGGGGCGGCGGCATGTACAATCGCGCCGGCAGCCCGACGATCATCCGCACACACTTCAAGCTCAACTCCGCCGCAGCAATGGGTGGAGGGGTGTTCAACCTGGAGGCCAGCCCGACGATCATCGAATCACGCTTTAGCCAGAACACCGCCAACAAGGGCGGTGGCATGCGGAACTACCTCAACAGCCATCCGACCGTGGCGAACTGCGTGTTCGACGACAACCACGCGGGCGAGGAAGGTGGGGGTATGGACAACCGGAAGAACAGCAATCCGGTTGTCACGAACTGCCTGTTCGTGGGTAACTCGGCTGGCTCCGGCGGCGCCATGCACAACTATGTCGGTCGTCGTGTCACGGCGACCGGCAATCCAACGCTGATCAATGTGGTGATGGTCGGCAACAGCGCGTCGGAGGGCGGCGGCATGCGAAACAACGATCCGAGCCCGCTGATCCTCAACTCCGTCATCGCGTTCAATACGGGGTCCGGCATCAGCAGCCGCAACGGCAGCTCTCCCGTGCTTCACAACAGCATCGTCTGGAGCAACTCCGCGGGCTCCGCTTCCGGTCAGAGCGCTAACAAGATGGTTGTCACATACAGCGATATCGAAGGCGGCTTCCCCGGCACCGGAAACCTGAACGTCGATCCGATGTTCGTTGATCCGGCCGGTTATGACTTACACCTGAGCCCAGCGTCACCCCTGATCGATGCGGGCGACTTTCATGCGCTACTGCCGACTACGGACTACGACGGAAATCCTCGCATCATGGGTGCCGCCGTCGACATGGGAGCGTATGAGTTCGGCGGAGGGAGCGGCGGAAACCTCCCTCCGATCGCTTCGTTCGCCGCGCCAAGCTGTACGGCGCTGGCTTGCGTCTTCACCGACACGTCGACCGACTTCGACGGCTCAGTGGTTTCCTGGTCTTGGGATTTCGGCGATGGCGCCAGCTCGACAAACCAGAATCCAAGCCACGCCTACGCTGCGGAAGGAACCTATCTGGTGACGTTGACTGTCACCGATGACGACGGCGATAGCGATACGGCAACGCGCAGCGCAACCGTGAACGCATCGGCAGGAGCGCTGACGGTGACCGCAATATCACCGAATAGTGTGCAGCTGCCCATCACATTCGCCGCAACGATCAGTGGGTCCGGTTTTGGCGGCGATGCACAGGTGGGCCTCAGCAACGGCTCGGGCCCCGCTCCGCAAGTGTCGGACGTAGCGGTTGTCGACCCGACGACCATCACCGTGACCATTACGATCAAGCCCGGCGGTCCGCGACGACCGAGGTCCTGGGACGTTACCGTTACATCAGGCGGATCGAGCGCAACCCTGCCTAGTGGACTGACGGTGCTGCCGTAACCGGTAAGCCGGTGTCGCGAGCGCGGGGCCACGTTGCCGCGGTCCAACGCAGGTGGTCTGGGCTGCGGAAAAGCATCGGCAGCATCTGAAGCGAAGGACGCGAACGAAGCGTGTCGTTCGCCCTCTTAGTTCGCCCACCCGAAACTGGGCGAAGAAACACGGCGAACTTAGGTGGTGAGAACAGCGAATCTGCGGGTCTGCATCCGGCCGTCATCGGGCGCTCTGGCTGGTCCCGGTAACAAACCGGTAACAAAAAAACGTGCCTCCTAGTGCCTTCTAGTGCCTCCTGCTGACACGTGGAAGCACTTACGCACCTCGACCGAAACGGTAGAATAGCCTTGTTTGGCGGGATGATCGCTGATTCGGTGCGTTCTGGGGAGTGCGGTCTAGAAGGCATCCTAAAGAGACTTTTAAGTCCCTCGCGTCTGCCGTTCCGCCACCCCGGCTAACTACTTGTAGCTAATCTACTTAGAGTCGTGAGTCTCGGCGACTCTCGCCCAACTGGGCGAACTTCTGGGCGAGGTCTGCGCGCGATCTGGGTGGATTATAAGGTATAGGCCACGCGATCGCGGTCCTTCTCAGCTGGTCTCAGCTGCTTCGCACGCTTCCCCGGTATCTGGAACGCGGGGTTTGGACGAAGCGCGTCGTTCGCCCACCAACTTCGCCCACCCGATGGAGAGAGCCCGCTACGAGAGCGGGCTCCTTGCGTTCGGTGCGTGTTCCTAATTGGAACTTGTGTCTGCGTGAATTGGCCCTTTCCCCATGAAAAGAGCCAACTGCGTGAGCGGGCTCCTTGCGTTCGGTGCGGGCTACTAGTTGGAAGTTGTGTCTGTGCGAGTGTGCCTCACTTTTTCGTCAATAGTGCAAGCCGTCGCGGGATGAGTGCGCGAAGCGCCTTCTTGGGCTCGCGCCAGAACATGACCCTCTCCCACGATTGATAGCACACGAAGAGCCTCGTCCGCATCTCCAGCTCGTCGCCAGCGAACCCGAGCTCAGCGAATGCCTTCCGGACGAAGTCGAGGCGCACCTTGTACACCCGGCCAACACGTCGAGCGACTTGTGGATCCTGTGCAGCCCAGGCCCGCATGGGGAGATCGTACTCCGTGAGGCCCGGATCGAGGACCATGTCCATGATCATTCGAAGCCGCTCCCGGGGCTCCAGCTTCTGTGCTTCCGGGTTGTCCGCGATGATCTCCGTGTATTCGCGAGTCCAGTAATCGAGAAGATGCGTCAGGAGGTCGCGCCGGTCCTCGAAGTGCCAGTAGAAGCCGCTTTTTGAGATGCCTAGCCGACGGGCCAGGTCCTCGACGCGGACTGCCTTGACGCCTTCCTCACGGAGCACGAACAGTGCGGCTTCGATCCACTCGGTTTTGCTGACCCTCTTCTTCTTTTCGCTTTTCCTGGCTCTGGCTGAGCTCATCTGTCTCACTTTACCATACGGTACCGTCTAGACGGGAGCGTCTACTAATGTTAGCCTGCATGACTAAGGCAAACTAGCGTCGGTAGCACCCGCTCGAGCAAGGCCCGAACAGGAGATGAGACAATGCGCTATCTGAAGGTGGTTGCGGTGCCTCTTATCGTGGCGCTGGCCACGGTCGCCGCCTATCAGCTCGGTCAGTCCGACCACCAGCGCGGACTCGACCGAGTGTCCGTCCCCACCCTGTACGCGGCCGACGCGAACACCTTTATCGGGCTCGACGCCGGCACCGTGCTTCCTCAGGAGCGGCAGGTCGTCACCCGCACCGGCACCGTCGAGGACCGAGACGTCTACTATCCGGGGACCGAGGCGCTGGCGCCGGACGAGATGCGGGTCACGGCGTGCGGGACCGGGATGCCGAACGCGCGGCCGAAACAGGCCGCGGCGTGCTGGCTGGTCGAGCTGGGCAACGGGGACAAGTTCCTGTTCGACATCGGCACGGGCTCGGCCGAGCGCATCTCCGCTCTCAAGATTCCCTACGACTTCCTGGACAAGGTGTTCATCGGGCACCTGCACTCGGACCACTTCGGGGACCTCGACGCGCTCTGGGTCGGAGGCGTGGTCGGGAACCGGGTCACCCCGCTCAAGGTGTGGGGCCCAAGCAGCGAGACGCCCGAGTACGGCACGGCGTACGCGCTCGAGCACCTCGAGGAGAGCCTCAAGTGGGACGTGGACACTCGGTTCGGCAACACGGACACGCGCGGGCTGTTCCTCGAGGTGACGGAGTTCGACTACCGCGGGATCAACGAGATCATCTATCAGGAGAACGGCGTCACGATCCGGACGATCCCGGCGATCCATATCTACGACGGGCCGGTGAGCTTCATCCTCGAGTGGAACGGCCTCAAGTTCGCCTACTCGAGCGACACCTTCCCCAACAAGTGGTGGATGGAGCACACGAAGGGCGCCGACATCGCGATCCACGAGTGCTTCATCACGCCCGAAGCCCTGGTCGAGAAGCAGAAGTTCACGCCTCAGGCGGCGCTGAACGTGGGGACGCAGATCCACACCTCGCCCGCCCAGTTCGGGAAGGTGATGGCGGAGACCCAGCCACGGCTGGCGGTCGGGTACCACTTCTTCAACGACTTCGACACCCAGCCGGGGGTGATCCGGGACATTCGCCGCTCCTATGACGGCGAACTGGCGCTGGCCGTGGACTACATGGTGTTCAACGTCACGAAAGACGACATCCGGGTCCGGATGGCCGCGGTGGACGAGGACATTTGGCCGATGCCTTCGGCACTCGGGAACGTACCGCCCGACCCGTCGTTCCAGCGCACGCAGTTCTCGGAGATGATGCTGGGCGGGCGCGTGGTCCACACCGACATCCTCGAGCAGATCTACAGCGAGATCAACGACATGTACGGCACGAGCGTGCCGTTGCCGCAGTAGCCTTGGGGGCGCTCCAAATGATTGATGGCGTGGAACAGTGAGGTAGCTTCGGCATTCGGTCGGCCCGGAATCTGCCGATGAGTCAACCGCCTAGCGTTGTGCTGCGGCACCGCAAAGCATGCGTAATCACCCTCACCCGAAACACCGGAGCACAAGAATGACGAGGCGATTGCTGCTCAGCCTGATACCGGCTCTTGGATTGGTGGTATCGGGCTGTGAAGAAGCGGAACCGGAAGTCGACGCCCTCAGGCGACCCAACGTCCTGCTGATCGTCGCTGACGACCTGGGATACTCGGACATCGGAGCTTTCGGAGGGGAGGTCGATACGCCGACGCTCGACGCGTTGGCCACGGAAGGGGTACGACTTTCCAACTTCCACGTTCTCCCGAGCTGCTCCCCCACTCGCTCGGTGCTCCTCTCCGGAGTCGACAACCACCAAGCGGGCCTGGGAACGATGGGAGAGTTCAAGAATCCGGAGATGGAGGGGTATCCGGGCTACGCTGGTTACCTAAACTTCGAGGTTGCTGCTCTACCGGAAGTGCTCCGGGCCAACGGCTACCGTACGTACATGGCGGGTAAGTGGCACCTGGGCTTCGAAGAGGAGACCAGTCCTCATGCCAGGGGCTTCGATGAAACCTTCATCCTCGTTCCAGGTGGGGGCAGCCACTGGAGCGATCGCAGGCCGCTCTCTCCTCCCCAGCCCATGATCTACCGGCGTAACGGTCAGCCCGTGGAAGAACTCCCCGAGGATTTCTATTCGACGACGCATTACACGGACATGCTTCTCGAGTGGCTCCAGGCAGACCGGGCTGAGGACCGGCCCTTCTTCGCCTATCTCTCCTACACCGCACCTCATGACCCGCTGCACGCGCCGAGAGATTATATCGACAAGTACCGGGGGGCATACGACGACGGCTGGGACATTCTGCGGCGCCGGAGGCTGCAGGCTCTCGTGGATCTCGGAATCGTCCCGGAGGGTTCCGAGGCCTTCCCCCGCCTGCCCAGCGTCGAAGCATGGGATCAGTTGTCTCCCGAGAGCCGACAAGAGGCTGCCCGCGACATGGAGGTCTATGCCGCCATGGTGGACTACATGGACGGGCAGATCCGGCGGGTGCTCGACTATTTGAAGCAGATCGGCGAGTACGACAACACACTGGTCGTCTTCTTCTCGGACAACGGGGCGAACGGCGCCTACCCCACCGTTTATCCCGGCTGGACGGACGAGTATGCCGGCACGTTCGACAATAGCCTGGAGAACCGGGGACTACCCAACTCCTTCATCGAGATGGGACCCGGCTGGGCGCAGGCGAGCATGTCACCGAGCCGGATGTTCAAGGGGTTCCCAGCCGAAGGGGGGATCCGGTCCCCCTTCATCGCCAAGCTGCCCGGCCTGCAGGCCAACTCTGGTGCGATCAATCACTCCTTCTTCCACGTCCGAGACATCATGCCGACGATTCTTGATCTGGCGGGGGTCGAGCCGCCGAGTCAGCTCGACGATCGCGAGGTAAGGGCGCTGCAGGGTCAGTCCGTGCTCGAGCTGCTCGACGGAAGCGTTGAGGCTCCGTACGCGGGAGCCGCTCAGGTTGGCTACGAGCTGTTCGGGTTGAAGGCGTTCTTCGACAGCGACTGGAAAATCCTGTGGATGCCACCGCCATTCGGGTCCGGCGAATGGGAGCTGTACAACCTGTCGGCGGACCCGGCAGAGATGAACAACCTTGCCAGCGAGCAACCGGAGCGGCTCGAATCCATGATCGAAATGTGGGAGCGATACAAGCAGGAGAACACCGTGCTCGACATCTCCTCGCTTGACCTCTCAGAAGTCAAGTAACCGCCGCTTGGTATGCTGGGCGAAGAAACTGGGCGAACTTAGGTGGTGAAAACAGCGAATCTCGGGGTCCGAAGTTATCTGGAACAGACAACAAAACCGCGAAAGTT
>JBDHIM010000090.1:0-9343 GCA_039587445.1 Gemmatimonadota bacterium | reverse complement strand
TGACCGGCGAGTGACCCTTGTCACTGTTATTGTCACTGCCGAGTCTTCTACAAGTATGGCCTGTGCCATAAATGACGCCACAGGCTTAGCTTACGTCAGTCGCAGCGGCCGGATTCGCTTGACCGGCGACCGAGCGCTGGGATGTAACCAGGGCAGCCCCGAAGGAACCGCCCCAGAATGTCGTCGGCTAACCTCCTACGATCTCGCAGTCACCACCGAAATCATCAAACTCACCCGGAGGCCCCCCGTCGCACTCGTCGATACCTGGTCCGCCACGGAGCACGTCAGTTCCCGGACCACCCAACAGCACATCGTCGCCGTCGAGCCCGTAGCAACCACTAGATAGAACCCTCCAAGGATTCCTCTGGAGATCCTGGAACTGGCAGGTGCCGTCGTTGCCCGGCCCACCATCGACCAGGTCATCACCGTCCCGCCCTCTGACGCGGTCACAGCCCTTGCCGCCACTGATTTCGTCGTCTCCCGCACCACCGAGCAGGCTGTCGTCTCCTTCGAGTCCGAAGAGCTTAACTCCCATCACCTTCCCTGAAGGGTCTGCTGTTGGATCGCAGACTATTATGTCCCGATGCTCGGTACCGTAGATGCTCCGGCCTTTGACGGTGAAGCCGTCATAGTGGCGGTTCGCGGCAAACCAGTCGTCCCAATCGGCCCGGCAGCAGGCATCCCATGCTGCCCGGCAGGGATCCCCTGGAGGCCCCGGCGGGCAGGGGGAAGGGGCAGGCGGCGGGCCAGCGCTGTAGTCGAGCCAGGAAGCAGTGCATCCGAGCGCGGCTATCTGCTCCTGCGCGGTTGCTTTCGCGAATGATGGATCCGGTCCTGCGAGCTCCTGCGTTGTGTTGCCATCGCAGCCCAACAGGACGACTGCCACTATGGAGGGAAGGATGATGAATCGTCGCATGCTACAACCCATCCTGCCGATGTAGACATATCAACGCCTCCCACCGTTCGTCTGCGGATAGGCGGCAGACGCAGCATCGTGGCGTGCCATCGGCTTCGCACGTCACGGCCATCACTCGCGGATGTGCTTAGTTGACGAACCGTGTGGTGCGGTCGGGCAGGCGTCCTACGTGGGCGTCTGCTCGGCGCAGTCATGAATCACCGAGCATCCTAGAGGGCGCAAGACCCTCTATTTTATTAAAACTAGGGCACGAACCGGCTATCGCAAGGCGGGCAACCTTTATTCCGCAGCGCACGGCCGGAGGACGAGATCAGGCGCGTGGAGGGCTGCCCGCCTCCGCGGATGGCGGCTCAGGTTGCTAGGTCGGGCGCCGGAGAGCCAAAGGTCGGAGGTATGAGTGCTTCCTGTGTTGGCTTAGCTCGCGGCACGGCTCTGCAAAGGGCAGAGAGGCTGCCCACGTCGTCTTGCGCCGTCTGCTGGAATCATGGCACTAATATGGAGCAGCCCCCGTTATGGGTCTGACATTATTGCATTTCCGTAGTTGACTGTAGGAGATGAAGATGAAGCGTTATTGCCGCACGGCCACGATCGCTGTCGCCGCAGCTCTATCCATCGTTCGCCCCACGCCGACAGTCGCTCAGGAATCCGCTGCGCTCAGCAGGCAGCGAGAGGCCCAGGAGGTGTTGAATCGGGCGGTGGGGGCGCTGGGCGGCCCGGAGGCGATCGACCGACTGGAGACCGCTCGAGTGGAGCTCGCCTCTACTCTGGCTAACGTCGGCCAGGGAGCGACACCCAGCACCCCACCGGCCGAGCAGCCGCCCGGTAGCGTGATCATGCACGCCGAGGGCGGTCGGGCTGTCTATCAGAACTATCAGGGCGAAAACCTCACGTTTCGGTTCGTTAGAGATCCCGCTGGCTCCTGGGCGCACATCACCGGGCCCAATACGGTCAACGAGGTGGAGCTGGCCGCTGCTATTCCCTTCCTGTCGCGCGTCACCCTGAGCCCGATGATCGTGCGGGAAGCGACCGAGCGGCCCGAGGCCCTGCGTTCCCTTGGCAGCGAGTCGTCAGCCGGATCCAGCTTCGATGTGGTGACGTATGCGGACCCGGTGGGACGGCAGGTGACGCTCTACTTCGATGCCTCGAGCGGCCTGCTGTCACGAGCCGAGACGGTGGCCGATCACGCACAATTCGGCGACCAGGTCACGGCCATCGACTTCTCCGACTATCGGGATCTGGACGGCCTTCAGGTGCCCCACAGGCTAGTGCGTCGGCAGGGCAACCTGGTAGCCGCCCAGACGACGCTCACGTCGCTCGAATTCGGAGTAGCTACCGATCCTGCGCTGTTCGAGAAGCCTGAGGATGCTACGGAGGGCCAGCCGATAGCGCTTCCGCCCACCGGACCGCGTGAGTTGGAGGTAGAAGAGCTGGCGGAAGGTGTCTTTCTCATTCCGAATGCGGCGCCCAATTACAACGCCATGTTCGTCGTGTACGACGAGGGAATCCTAGTGCTGGAGACGCCGCAGACGCCCGCCGTGAGCGAGGCGGTGATCGCGACCATTCGGAATCAACTTCCGGACGTTCCTATCCGCTGGGCGGTACCTACGCATTACCACTTCGATCACTCGGGCGGCTTGTACGGCTATGTCCGGGAGGGCGTCACGATCATAACGACGCCCGGCAACGAGGAATTTGTCCGCGAAGTGGCCGCTGCTCCCCGGACGCTCGGTTCTACCGGCGGGGGAGCGGATCACGTGAATGTGGAGACGTTCGTGGGGAGCCGGAGCTTCGGCGAGGGATCGCGAAGAGTTGAACTCTACGATGTGGGGCCCAACCCCCATGTAGACGAGATCATCGTCGCCTACCTGCCCGGACTGGACCTGCTGTTTGTCGCTGACCTCTTCAGCTTCCAGGGCGATGTGAATCCGGCCAACCAGAACGCGCTCGCATTCGCCGAGAAGCTGGAGGAACTCGATCTGGAGCTGACGACCGTGCTGCCTGTGCACGGTGAGCGGGCTACCGCCGAGCAGTTTTGGGAGTCGGTCCGGTTGGGCGAAGAGCAAGCGGAGGAGAACTAACCAAAAGCGGAGGACTGAGCGCGTCCCTCCCGCGCGACATCCTTAGCGTTGCGGTCAGTCGGGGCGGCCGGACTCGCCTGACCGGCGACCGATCGCAGTGAGCGGAGCCAACGGGCGATCCCCTGCTCCGAAAGCCGATGACGGGCGCGTACCAGCGCTCGTCGGCGCCTGAATCCCCACTACTTCCCTTCCCGTGCGCGCGTCAGCGCCCGTGGACGCGCCGCCGGCACGGTCGCTGGCACTGCTGAACCCAGTTGTAACGAAGGCCGGAGCGGCCGCCCCCAAGCCTTCCCGACCAGGAATCAGCCCTGAAGGACCTCAGGCCGCAGGCGCATCAGGCTGGTTGACACTGCCGTGTCCGGCCCCGCGCGACTTCTTCGCATCCGTGAATGAGCTGATCAACCACGCACCCCGGATACACGGGCACAAGGAGGAAGCATGACTACGACGACCACTGCCGTCGACAACGGTGTCAACGTCGGCGCACTGCTCGAGGCCCGCGAGGCTCTCACCGAGATGACGGAAGCGGCCCAGTTCACGTGGCGGGCGTCCTGCGAGTGGGTGCACGGCACTCACAGCCGCTCCACGGTCGAGGGGTTCTTCGGGCTTGGCGAGGAGCAGAAGCACAGGACGGTGTTCACGTTCGACGCCGATCACCCAGAGGTCTTCGCGTCCGAGGACCACGGAGCCACTCCCGTCGAGCTCGTGTTGGCCGGCCTGGCAAGCTGTCTGACGGCCGGCATCGCCTCGGTGGCCCAGAATCGAGAGATCCAGCTGAATTCCGTCAAGGCGACGCTCGAGGGCGCGATGGACCTGCAGGGCATCCTCGGCATCGACCCCGACGTCCGGAACGGCTTCGGCGGCATCAAGGTGGCATACGATATCGATGCTGACGCGACGGCTGACGAGATCAAGGCGATCGTCGCCCAGTCGCAGAAGCGCTCGGCCGTCTACGACGTCATCACCAACCCGACCAACGTCACGGTCGAGGTCCGCTCGGCGTAGCCGCCGAAACGGGAGGCACCATGCGAACGACGGCCGTAATCATCGGAGCCGGCCAAGCCGGGCTGGCCATGAGCCGCTGCCTCACCGAGCGCTCGATCGACCACGTCGTGCTCGAGCGCGGTGAGGTGGCGAACACCTGGAAGACAGAGCGGTGGGACTCGCTTCGGCTGCTCACGCCCAACTGGCAGAGCCGGCTGCCCGGCTACGGCTATGAGGGCGACGATCCGGACGGGTACCGAACGATGCCCGAGACCATCGACTTCCTTCGGCGATATGCGGACGTGATCTCGGCCCCGGTCCAGACTCGAACCGCCGTTACGTCGGTACGGCGGACCTACGACGGTTTCGAGATCCTGACGAACCGCGGTATCTGGCGATGTGAGGCCGTCGTGATCGCGACCGGGGCGTTCAATATCCCGACCCTCCCGGCCGTCGCCGAAGCGGTCCCGAACGCCATCGATACGTTGACGCCCAAGGAATACCGCAATCCCGACCAGCTCGACGGAGGCGGGGTGATGGTCGTCGGCGCCGCGGCCTCGGGAGCACAGATCGCCGAGGAGATCCACCGCTCGGGACGGCCGGTAACTCTGGCGGTCGGAGAGCACATTCGGGCCCCACGACTCTATCGCGGCAGAGACATCAAGTGGTGGATGGACGCTGCTGGCGTGTTGGATGAAGGCTACGACGAGGTGGACAACGTCGTGCGCGTCCGGAACCTGCCATCCCTGCAGCTCGTAGGCTCGGACGACCGTAGGAACCTTGATCTCAACCGTTTGACAGACATCGGAGTCAGGCTCGTCGGCCATCTTGCCGGCATACAGAACGGGAAGGCGCAGTTCTCCGGATCGCTGGCTAACCAGTGCGCGATGTCGGATCTGAAGATGAACCGATTGCTCGACCGGTTCGACCAGTGGGCGACCGAGAGGTCCCTCGACGAAGAGGTCGAGCCGCCGCACCGTTTCGAGCCCATTAGAGTGGAGGAGTCCCCTCCCCTGAGCCTGGATCTCAGCGCGATTCGGACCATCGTATGGGCGACCGGATATCGTCCCGACTACTCGTGGCTACACCTGCCCGTCCTCGACCGGAAGGGTCACATCCGGCACGACGGAGGCGTCGTTGTCGAGTCGCCGGGCGTATACGTGCTGGGTCTGCCGTTCCTTCGGCGCCGCAAGTCGACTCTCATCGACGGTGCCGGCGACGATGCGCGATACCTGAGCGCTCACCTGGCGTCGTACCTGAACCGCACGATTTCCCGTGCCGGGCTCGCCGTCCGGGCCGCCTGATTACCGGGCAACTTCCGCCGCAATGAGTCCGCGGAGCAGTGCTGTGCGGGCCTCGCGCCACTCGTTGACTCCGAGGGCTAGCAGGATGGAGAGGACGATTGCGGCAGCCTCAGCAAGCAGACGAGGCTGATGCTCACAAAGGCGCGGGGGCGCGTTGACGCTGGCACGGCCAGCCGCCTACCGATGCCACTCCAGCGTCGGGAGGGCGTCCTTCTGTAGCTCGCACATCTCGTCGATCAGATGGACCGCGCTCTGATACGAAGGTGTGGTAGGATCGAGCAGTAGCGCCTGAAGCAGCTTGTCTCGCGAGCCCTCCTCGAACGCCTCGCACAGCAGGCGATTTATCGAGATTTGGGGACGTAGGAGAGCCAGCACCCCCTCAGGCAGATCGGAGACGTCCACCGGAGTGAGCCCCCGCTCGTCCGCGAGCGCCGGAACCTCGACGACCGCCCCCTCGGACAGCCCCCCCACATGACCCCGATTGGGCATGTTCACCGCATCGAGGCGATGCGGCACGCCGCAGCTCACGCCCTCGATTAGAGGGATCGCCAGCTCACCGGAGGGTTGCGGCGCCGTCGGAACCGAGGTCTCCCTGCCGCCGGGGCGCAGTCGGCCCGCCACCACCGGGTGGTAGAGCGGCACGCCGGTGGGCTGCTCTTCCAAGTTGTAGATCCAGGGCGGCACGCGGTCGTCCTTCCAGGGGTCCAGCTCCGCCGGATCGTAGAAGAACTGGAGCGGGCTGCTGGCGAGGAAGCCCTCGGCCCACCCGATGTACTCGCCGATGTGGTTTGTGCCGGGCGAGGGATAGAGACCGAAGGTGCGGAACAGGATCCGGCTGAGGGCGATCTCGTCCCACTCCGACAACCAGTGAGCGCGGCGCTCGCGATCCCGTAGACCGGGATACAGATCCTCACCTGTCGCGCGATCGCGGATCGACGTGAACCAGGTGAAGTGGTTGAGTCCGCTCGCCTCGAACTCGATCTCGTCCACGGGTCGCTCGAGGAAGGCTGCGACCTGCTTCATTCCGCCGAATACACCGTGGCACAGCCCGACCGTCGTCACGCCGCTCGTTCGAGCGAGTTGTTCGCACAGCTTGGTAAGTGGGTTCGTGTAGTTTAGGAGCCACGCGTCCGGGCAGACGCGGTCCATCGCGCGTGCCACTTCGACGCAGGGTTCCATGCCGCGGAGCGCGTGGAACAGCCCGCCGGGCCCTCCGTTCTCACCGTAGATCTGTCGGAAGCCGAGCTTGCGCGGGATGTGGAAATCCTGCGCCCAATAAAAATACCTTCGCCGTTCGATGGAGAGGATCACGTAGTCCGCGTCTCGGAGCGCATCCTCGAGGGCTGTCGTGGCGTCGACTCGGACTGCGCGATCGAGCGCTTCTGCGCACTCGCGGGCGTAGGTTCGAGTCCGCTCGACGGCGGACGCATCGAGGTCCATCAGCGTCAGATCGAGGTCGCATTCGCAGATCGGATCGCTCAGCAGGACATCTGCCACGGTCGCGGGCCCGAACTCACGACTTCCCGCTCCGACGATGGCGATCTTCAGCTTCATCGAGTTCTCGTCGGTATGGAGTTGGTCATCAAACCGTAATCCCCGCTTCCCGCCGGCCAACTCGAAGCGCGAGCAGGGCCGCGACGCCCGACAAGGCCACCAATGTGGCTCCCGCCGCGGGTCGTCCGGTGAGGCTGTATCCGACGCCGAGAAGCGAAGTGTACAAGAACACGGTACCGAGGAAGAACCCCAACCACCGGTCCGTCGTCGAGCCGTCCGGGACGACCTCGGGTGCCGCCCGGGAAATCGGTCCCCACCAGCCGCCGGGACGGACCTTTCGATAGAACGCCTCCAGCACCTTCGGATCGTCGGGCCGCGTGAGCAACGCGACAGCAACCCACAGGATCGTACAGACGAGGACGATGAACGTGGCGCGGACGAAATCGTACGGGGGGCTGTAGAATACCGCCGCCGATTCAGCGAGTGCGGTCGGGACAAGACCGAGGCGATGGGCAAACTCGACCAGAGCTCCGCCGTTGGCGAGAACGACGGACCCGGCCATTGCCGTGATTTCGGCCCAGGCGTTGACCCGCCACCAGTACCAGCGGAGAAGCCAGACGAACGCGATCCCGGCCGTGAGCTCGATGACGTAGATCCACGCCCGCTGGATCGAGGTCATCTGCCACGCCGCCAGCGCGGCCACGACGGCCAGCACCACCACCGCGATCCGTGAGGCGTTCACGTAGTGGATCTCGTCGGCCCCACGTCGCATGAACCTCCGGTATATGTCGTTCACCAGGTACGACGCTCCCCAGCACAAGTGCGTGTCCATCGTGCTCATGAAGGCGGCCAGAAACGCCGCGACGACGAGCCCACGCAGTCCGACCGGCATCAGCTCGCCGATCATCATCGGGTAGGCGAGTTCGGGATCGGCGGCCAGCGCGATCCCGGCCGTCGACGCCGGCAGCACGAGGAGCGACCCCAATCCCACGATGATCCAGGGCCATGTCATCAACACGATCCCCGCGAACGAGAACCACAGCGCCGACAGCATCGACTGCCGCTCATCGCCCGCTGCGAACAGACGCTGCGCGACGTACCCATCGCCCTGCCCACTGCGCACCCACAGAAACAGGATCAGGCAGACGAAAGAGCCGAATTCAAGCGGTCCAAGGTGCGCCGACCTCGGGACCAGATCGAGGACAGCGGGGCCCGTCTCGGGGAGCGCGCGTACCGCCTCCGCCATCGCGGCGGGGCCTCCGGTAACTGACAGGACGATGCCAGCAAGGATCACCGAGCCCAGCATGCCGACGATGAACTGGAGGAAGTCGGTGGCCACGACGCCCCAGAGTCCGGCGGCGGCGGTGTAGATCAGTGCCCCGATCACGCAGATGGTGAGAGTGAACGCGGGATCCCAGCCGAGCAAGACCTGGCTGAACTTGACCATGGCGAGCATGACCCAGCCCATCACGACCGCATTCCTGAGCACACCGTGGTACAGGGCGGCGAAGGCACGGAGAACTGCGGCCGGCTTGCCCGAGTAGCGAAGCTCGATGAGCTCAGCGTCGGTCACGATCCCGGCACGCCGCCACAGCTTGGCGTAGAAGAAGGCCAGCATGATCACGCCCGTGCCCTCGTACCACCAGAGCCAGCTGGCGTACAGGCCTCTCTCGCGAACGATTCCGGCCGTCGCGAGGGGAGCATCGGCGGCGAACCAAGTGGCGGCGAGCGACGTGCCGGCGATCCACCACGGGAGGGTTCGGCCGGCCAGGAAGTAGTCCTCGACGCTATGCCCCGCGCGCCTCGAGAACCATAGACCCAGGGCGATGACGACGGCCCCGTAGACGGCGATGATGAGGAGATCGACAGACGTCAGCTGCACGTAACCTCAGGCCTCACTGAGTCTCCGAGGATTGCGGGTCTCCATCACGGCCTCCTCGGACCGTCACCCGCGCCGGTGGCCTCGAGAGCCCGGGCGATGGCGTTCAGGTCCTCGGCGTCCAGGTCGAGGGCTGCGGCCCCAATCCAGCCGTCCACCTGCTCGGGCGAGCGGGCGCCCACGATGCCACCCGTGACGCCGGGCCAGGCCAGCGTCCAAGCCACGGCCACGGCGGGGATGGTGGTGTCGTAACGCTGGCCGATGGGCCTGAGGGCGTCGCGCAGCTCGAGGTTGCGGTCAAGCCGGGGCTGCTGGAACTCCTCCGAGCCGTGGCGCCAATCGTCCGGATCCAGCTCGTCCATCCGGTCCGCCGTCCACTTCTCCGTCAGCAGCCCCGACTGAAGCGGGCTGTAGACGATGACCCCGGTGCCGTGCTCCGCACACCAGGGGATCTCCGCGCCAGCGGCCTCACGGGCGATCGGGGAGAAGGGCGGCTGCAGCGAGTCCACGTGGCGGACGGCCTCGCACCGCTCGAGGAGCTCCACGTCGAAGTTGGACACACCGGCGGCTCGCACCTTCCCCTCCTCCACGAGGCGCACCATCTCCCCCCACGAGTCCTCCACCGGGGTGCCGGTCTCGTCGGGCCAGTGGAATTGGTAGAGGTCGATGCGCTCCACGCCCAGCCGGC
>JBDHIM010000089.1:0-9353 GCA_039587445.1 Gemmatimonadota bacterium | reverse complement strand
TGGATTCCGTCACGGATGAGATCGTGCAACTCCTCCTCTGACAACGACTTGTTCGCCGTCATCACGCGGAATGCCTCTACGATAGGTATCTGTTCGCTCATATCTCCGATCCGATTCCCTCGCTCCCCATCAGCCTCTCAGATCCGCTTCCCAATCGTAGACCAGGTTCGCGCGCGCGATCGCGGTGACGGGCACCCGGACGCGCTCGCCCTCGACTTCTACTTCGACCGCATCCTCGGGACCCTCGACCAACCCGAGAAGGAGCCCCTCAACCCTTTTCTGCCGACCTACCAGCGGCGCGAAGCCCTGGATCAGCACCTGCCGACCGGCGAACCTCGCGTAGTCGGCCGGCTTGACGAGGGGTCGTTCCACGCCCGGCGAAGAGACCTCTACAATGCTCCTCTCCGGCAGCTCGGCCCGCTCATCCAGGTAGCGCTCCAGCGTCCGACTCACACGGGCACAGTCGTCGACCGTCACGCCCGTCTTCTCCGGCGGATCGCCGACGCGATCGATTCGCACCCTCAGCAGAGGCCGTCGACTCCCACCCGCGCGCTCGAACGTCACCAACTCGAACCCGAGATCCGACAAGAGTCCCGAGATCTCCTGCTCCAGACTGCTCATTCGTCTTCCGGGCGACCCTGCACGGCCGGCCCATACCTCCAACAAAAAAGTGGGGTCCGCACTGCTTCCCCACTTCCAACACGGTCTGAAGACCGCGAGCCGACCGGCAGAACGCCAGCCTTTTCTGTCCGCGCAAAAACTAGGGGGCAGGCGCTACTTCGGCAACCTGATCTGGCCGCCTGCCGGACCCCCGGCGGACCCATCAACCGGGTCCCGCCAACCCAAAAAGGCCGCCATGCGACCCGTTGCGCCCTGACTACCCCTGTGGGAGTGGAATCGATCCCGCTCGCAGCTCGTACACCATGTTGATCGGGACATCTGGCCGCCCGGAATGTGGAGCGCCAGGGCCTGATCGAGGAGCTCGTCGCGCAGATCCAGCCGGCTCGCTTCTCCCGTCGCATCTCCGAACGCCGCCAGCACCTCGCGACCGACCTCGTAGCATCGGCCGCAGATCGCCGGCCCGAGGTGGACGTGCAGATCCTGTGGCCGGCAGCCGTACTCGACCCTCAGCGCTTCCACGCCCTGCCGTAGGATGCCGGCGGAAGCACCTCTCCAGCCGGCATGCAGGAGCGCCATGGCACGTCGCTTCGCGTCCAGGATGTAGACCGGGACGCAGTCGGCCACGGTGATGATGAGCAGCGCTCCCACGCGACCCGAGAGGAGGCCGTCGGCCTCGCCCGGTGACGTGAAGCCCTCCGGTACGTCATCCGCGCGTCGCACCTCGACTCCGTGTACCTGGCGAGCCCAGGCGGCGGCCAAAAACCCCAGCTGCGAGGAGAGGCCCTCGACCCGCTCGAGGAAGGTCCACGCTGAGTTGCCGGAGGCCCCGAAATCGGCATTTTCGCACGCTTCGGTGACGCCGCATATCACGCCAGGGAACGAGGCCTCCCAACTCTGCAGCCGGTACTGCGGGAAGGGCCCTTCGGGGTGCCGCCGCTCGCTCTCCTCCGCGAGAGCCTCCGATTCGGCGCGAACCGTCGTCATCCCGGCACGCGCTCGATCGAGGCTCCGAGCGCGCGAAGCCTCTCATCGACTCTCTCATAGCCGCGCTCGACCTGCTCGATGTTGTGGATCTCGCTCTCCCCCTCCGCCGCGAGCGCGGCGATTACCAGGGCCATCCCGGCCCGGATGTCCGGGCTCTGCAGTCGAGCGGCGCGGAGGCGCGACGGTCCGACAACCACGGCGCGGTGCGGGTCGCAGAGCACGATCCGGCCACCCATGGAGATGAGCTTGTCGACGAAAAACATGCGCGACTCGAACATCTTCTCGTGCACGAGCACGGTCCCCCTGCACTGCGTCGCGACGACGATGGCGATGCTGATCAGATCGGCGGGGAAAGCCGGCCACGGCCCATCGTCGATCTTCGGAATCTGCTCTCCGAAGTCGGCCTCTATTTCCATCTGCTGATCGGCCGGGACGTGGATCCCGCCATCCACTCCCTCCCAGTCCAGCCCGAGCCGGGCGAACCCGAGGCGTAGGGTATCTTGAACCTCGGGGCAGACATCCGCGATCGTCACCGCCGAGCCTGTTGCTGCCGCGAGGCCGACCACACTGCCAACCTCGACGTGGTCGGGCCCGATTCGGTAGCTGCCACCGGTGAGCCGCTCCACGCCCTCGATCTCCAAGATGTGGGTGCCGATGCCCTCGATCTTCGCGCCCAGACCGTTCAGGAACCGACACAGATCCTGTACGTGGGGCTCGGCTGCGGCGTTGCGGATCCGGGTCGTCCCCTTCGCGGTCGCTGCAGCGAGGACCGCGTTCTCCGTGCCGGTCACGGACGGCTCGTCAAGGAATATCTCGGCCCCCAAGAGGTGGGGCGCTCTCAAATAATACGAGCCGTTCGCCTCGATCTCGGCACCGAGGCGGCTCAGAGCGAGGAAATGCGTGTCGAGCCGACGTCGTCCGATCACGTCGCCGCCCGGCGGCGGAAGCTCGATCTCCGATCCTCTGGCGAGGAGGGGACCGGCGACAAGTACCGAGGCCCGGATGCGCGATGCCAGGTCGACATCGACCTTTCGGGCCGTGCGGTCGGCAGCCTGCACGACGACCTCGTTCGGCCCCTCCCAGCTGACATCGGCCCCGAGCGAGGCCACAAGATCTGCCATCGTGCGGACGTCGCGGATGTCCGGGACGTTGGTCAGGCGAACCGGCTCATCGGTGAGCAGGCAGCCGGCGAGAATCGGCAGAGCGGCGTTCTTGTTTCCCGCCGGGGTGAACACGCCGGTCAGTTTGGCTCCACCTTCGATTCGAAAGTAGCTCATGGGGCAACCTAGAGAACCAGCGAGCGAGGCGGCAACGAACGGCCGATTGGTTGAGACAGCCGGCGGCCGGGCCTAGATTCCGATGAGCGACAGGTTACGGCTGTCGCGACCCTCGGCGAAGCCGCAGGCGCGCCACGAGACGCCGCCGCGGTCCGCCAAACCTCGGCTCGAGAGTGCAGCGGTGAACCTCCAAACCCTACAGGCCATCGCCACGGTCTTGTCGATCGTGCTGTACGTCGCAGTGATCACGCTGGTTCTTTACGCCATCCCGGCCTTCAAGGAGCTTCGCCACTGGTTGAGAGGCTCCGATACGCTCCACTCGCTGGTGAGAGAGCTGCGGCCGTCGGTCAAGAACACGGCGGAGAACATCAACTATCTGAGCGCCGCCTTCCGGAGCGACGCGGACGAAGTCGGACAGACCGTTCGCAAGGCCACGGACACCGCCAACTCGATCATCGACTCGGCGCGCGACCGAAGCGCGGAAATCAACGGGTTCCTGGAGGTCGTGCAGGAGGAAGCTGAGAGCACCTTCCTGAACACCGCTTCCCTGCTCCGAGGGGTACGCGCCACGCGTCCCCGCCGGGTCGTGGAAGACACGGACGACTCCAGAAGGCGTCGGCGGTCGGGCTGATCGCGGCAGGGCGGTGACGCGGTGTTACGACCGCTATCCGGCGGGTCGCAGATCCGCGTGCGCGACGAGGACCGTCTTGGGACCCTCCAGATCGAACTCGATGCTGGCCTTCGCAGTGCGCCCATCGCCCATCACGGAGAGCACCGTGCCGGGGCCGAATCTTGGATGAACGATCCGGGTGCCGCTGGCGAGCTCGAAGGTCTCCTGGCTGTCTGAGTAGTCGTAGACCGGTCCGGCATCACCCGTCGCCGCGGGATCGTATCTCCAGTCGAAGCTTCGGCCCCGATCGCTCGAGCCGGCCCAGGCCGACCGGCTGTCGCGACTCGTACCGGGGCCCGCGAACCGGCTGCCGCCGGAACGCCAACCGGGCAACCCCGACATCCGGCGATCGATCGCCTCCTCCGGCAAGTCGTCCAGGAAGCTGGATTGGAAACACGGCATGGAGGTGCCCGCCCGGAACCGGCGCGAGACGTGAGTGACGTGGAGGTGGTCCATCGCTCGCGTCAGCCCCACGTAGAACAACCGACGCTCCTCCTCGAGCTCCTCGATCGTCTCGGCCGAGCGGCCGAGCGGCAGCAGCCCCTCTTCGGCTCCCCCTATGAACACGACCGGGAACTCCATCCCCTTCGCGTTGTGGAGGGTCATGAGGGAGACCGCTCCCTCCTCCGGATCGTACTGGTCGATGTCACTGAGGAGAGAGACGTGCTGAAGGAAGGTGCCAAGATCGTTTCCGGCCGACCCCTCCTCGACGCCACGGCGATCCGCCGCGAACGCGACCATGCCCGCGATGAGCTCGTCGACGTTGGCCAACCGATCCTCGCCGTCCTCCTCCGCCTCGAGAGCGCTCCGGAGTCCGAACGTGCGCAAGCACTCCTCGGCCACCTCGGCCGAGGAGGCCACCGGCACGAGGTCGGCGAGGGCGCCCAAGTCGCGCGCGAACAGGGCGAGGGCGCGAGCGGCGCCACCCGGTAGGCCTTCCACTTCGCGAGCGGCGGCGGCGACATCCAGGAGACTGCCGTCCGAGCGGGACCGAGCCGCCTCCATACGCTCAAGGGTCACCGCTCCGACGCCACGGCGGGGCCACCCGATCGCCCGAAAGAACGCGGTGTCATCCGCCGGATTTACCAGCAGTTGCAGATAGGCCAGGACGTCCTTGACTTCCCGACGCTCGTAGAACCGGACGCCACCGACGACGCGGTACGGCATCCCCACTCCGCGCAGCGCGTCCTCGTACGCCCGCGACTGGGCGTTTGTGCGGTAGAGGACGCCCACCTCGCCCAACGTGTAGCGATCCCGGTGCGACTCGACCTGACGGACGGTCCAGGAGGCCTCCGCCCGCTCATCTCGGAGAGCCGCGACCACGACGCGCGCACCACGTGACCGCTCCGTGCGCAGCCGCTTCTCTTTTCGTGCTCTGTTTCGGGCTATCACGGCGTTGGCCACGTTCAGGATGGCACCGGTGGAGCGGTAGTTCTGCTCCAGCCGAACGACGGCCGTGCCCGGGAAATCTCTCTCGAAATCCAGGATGTTCCGAAGATCGGCACCGCGCCAACCGTAGATCGACTGATCGTCGTCGCCGACCACGCAGACGTTCCCGTTGACCGATGCCCAGGCGCGCACGAGGCGGTACTGAGCATGGTTGGTGTCCTGGTACTCGTCCACGAGCACGTGCGCGAACCGGCCGCCGTAATGCTCGCGCACTTCGTCATCCTCCTCGAGCAGGCGAACGGCTCGCAGCAGGAGGTCGTCGAAATCGTACGCATTGCACCGGGCGAGCATCCGTTCGTAAGCCGGGTACACCGTGCCGGTCACGCGAGAGAGAGGGTCGAAGGCCGCAGCGGCGTACTCCTCCGGCCGCACCATCGCGGTCTTCGCGTCAGAGATTCGCGCTCGAACACCCTTCGCGGACCAGCGACTTGGATCCACGTCCACGTCCTCCATGGCGCGCTTCACCGCTCGCTGGGAATCGCTTTCGTCGTAAATCGTAAAGCCTCGAGTCCGGTCGGTTCGGTCGGCCTCCATGCGGAGTATGCGAGCGCACACGGAGTGAAACGTGCCCGCCCACAAGCCGTCGGGCTCATGACCGACCAGGCTCGCGATCCGATGGCGCATCACATCGGCAGCCTTGTTCGTGAACGTGACCGCCAGGATCCGATAGGGCGGGAGTCCATCTTCCATCAGGCGCGCGATGCGGGCGGTGAGGACGCGCGTCTTCCCGGAGCCGGCCCCGGCGAGCACCAGCAGGGGGCCCTCTCCGTGCTGAACGGCGGCGTGCTGCTCGGGGTTGAGCGAGATCCTCAGAGCGCGCTCCTCTCTGCTACCGGAAGCTCGACGCGAAAGCTCGCGCCGAAGTCCGAGTGCTCCAGCATTATCGTGCCGTCGTGCATCTCCTGGATGATTCGCCGGGTGAGCGAGAGACCGACGCCCCAACCGCTCTCCTTTGTGGAGAAGCCGATGTCGAAGATCTGCTTGCGATGGCCGGCGGGCACACCCGGGCCCGTGTCGAACACCCGGAAGGCCGCCCGGTCGGAGTGTTCTCCGTCGTATTCGATGGCCACCTGCCCCTCGCGCCCCGCCAACGCATCCAGCGCGTTCTTGATGAGGTTCTCGAACGCCCACTCGAGCAGCGTCTCGTTGCCGATTACCCGGGGAGCGTCCGGCGGCACCTCCACGATCAGCGACACCCGACTCCCGAGGCTCGGAAGCCGCGCCTGAAAGTAACGCTGGAGGCGACTCGCCACGTCTGCGATGTTCACTTCATCCAGCCGCGGGTGCTGGCCGATGAGCTCGAAGCGGCGCGACACCTTGAGCAGACGGTCGGTGTCCGCCTTCATCTCGAGGATCAACTCCGGCGGCGCTGTCGGTACCACCGTCGCCGCCGTGGGAGAGCGACCGTCTCCGGCCGCAGCGTCGGGCTCCATCTCCACTTCCAGCTGCTCCAGCCATCCGACCAGCGAGCTGAGAGGCGTTCCCATCTGATGGGCCGACTCCCGAGCCATTGCCGACCAGATTCGCTCCCGCTCGCCGCGCACCGAGGCTAGAACGGCCCATGCTCCGGCGGCCACCAGCATCAGGAGGATCGCCGCTTGAAGCCACGGGATCCACTTCAAGCGGCTGAGGAAGATCGGCTCGCCGAAATGGATCCGTAGGTCGTGCGCCGTCACGGGCGGCATTCGGGCGTCCAGCTCGACCACGTAGGCCCGGATACGCTCCGCGCCTTCCGGGTCTCTCCGATCCGCATCGAACGGGAGATTCGCCACCGACGTCGGGTTTCCGTCTGCATCGGTGACCACGACCGGGATCTCCAGGCGGTTCATCTCCCCAAGCACCTCGAACAGGACGCGGTCGGTGAGACGCTGTTGCTCCTCCGGGTCCTGTGCGCCCGTCGCCTGGAAGGTGAGCGCGTAAATGCGGCTGAACACGGCGGCGTCCATGCGCAGCGCGTTCGCCATCTGCTGCGTGTAGACCAGGAAAGAGACGATTACGGCCGCGAAGGCAACGGCAATCGCGTAGGGGAAGAACCTTCGGGTCACGACTCGAGCCGATCCACTCCCATGTAGGGACGAAGTGCGGTCGGCAGGTCAACGCTGCCGTCCGGACGCTGGTGGTTCTCCAGTAGCGCCACGATGATGCGCGCGAGCGCCAACCCGGACCCGTTGAGCGTATGCGCGTACAGCGGCTTCTCGGCAGACCCCGGTCGAAAACGAATGTTCGCTCGCCGCGCCTGATAATCCCCGTAGTTCGAGCAGCTGGAAACCTCCAGCCAGGCCTCCACTCCGGGAGCCCAGGCCTCGAGATCGTACGTCATGGCGTTGGCGAAGCCCAGATCGCCCCCCGGCAGGAGGATCCTCCGATAGGGTAGCTCCAGTAGCTCCAACACCCGCTCGGCATGTCCGGTCAGAACCTCCAGCTCCTCTTCGGATCGGGCCGGCTCGACGAAGCGCACGAGCTCGACTTTGTCGAACTGATGGACGCGCAGCAGACCCCGTGTGTCCTTCCCCGCCGCCCCGGCCTCCCGTCGGAAGCAGGGCGTATAGGCGACGTAGGCCAGCGGCAGGTCCTTTCCGTCCAGGATCTCGCCGCGGTAGAGGTTCGTGACCGGAACCTCCGCCGTCGGCACCAGGAACAGGTCGTCCGGGTCCGTCCGGTAGGCGTCCGCCTCGAACTTCGGGAGATGTCCGGTCGCGGTCATCGAATCCCGGTTCACCAGATACGGCGGCGCGAGCTCCGTGTAGCCATGCTCCGAGACGTGGGTATCCAGCATCAGCTGGATGAGCGCGCGCTGGAGGCGGGCGCCCTGCCCCACGAAGAGAGGGAACCCCGAACCCGTCAGCTTCGCACCCCGTTCCAGGTCGAGGAGACCCAGTCGTTCGCCGATCGTCCAATGAGCCTCGAACCGGCCGTCGGGCGTGGAGGGATCCCCCCACCTGCTGACGATTTCGCCCTCTCCCTCCCGACCGGCCGGAACACGCGGATCGGGCAGGTTAGGTATCAGAAGAAGGAGCGCATCCAACTCCTCCTCCACGTCTGCCAGCTCGGAATCCAGGGCGCGGATCCTCGCCGCAACCTTCTGCATCTCGGCGAGGAGATCATCCGAATCCACACCCTCCCGCTTCCGCTCGCCGATCTCACGAGAGCGGGCGTTCCTCTCCGCCTTGAGCCCCTCGACCTCTCCGATGAGCTCACGCCGCACCCGGTCGGCCTCGATCGCGCTATCGATCAGATCGGGAAGCGTCGGGTCGCCCCGGACGGCCAGGCGCTCCAGGCATTCGTCGCGGTGCTCGCGAATGTTTCGGATATCGAGCATGAATCCGCCGGCTCAGACCTCTCCGGCCTCTCCGGGCACCAGGTTGGGGTTCTCGCAGTTCGGATTCGCCAGCTGCTTGAACGTTATCCGTCCACGGATGAGATCGATGTCCAGGATTTCGAGCTTGCCGTACCGAACGAACGCCAGCGACCCGCACTGCCGCCGGCTCACCGCGGCCAGGACATCGCCCACCCGGACCGTGACGGGCTCATCAGTGATGTATCCGCCTGGCGGAGCCCGAGTCAGGTTCTCGAACGACACGGGAACGATCTGAAGGCCCGCCGTAGACGGCTGCTCGAGCACCGCGCCGCGCGGGAAGAGTTGCGCCGTGCTGTCCGCCTCGAGCGCGAAGGCAAAGTCCCACTGGCTCGACTGATCCGTCCGCACCGTCGACAAGACGATCCAGCTGAAGGCGGAGGGCTCGACCAACGGCCCGGTGCGAAAGTCCGCCAGCGTGGCCTCCCCGGGTTCGTCGGGAACCGGCGGGCCAACAATGGAGTCCCCGCAGCCCGGCAGCGACAATGCCATCCAGGTAGCGGCCAAGAGCCGCGACACACCTCTCAATGAACCTCCTTTTCACCGACCCGCCAAAGCCATGACCAACGCTCGCCAGAAGATCCTGACCCTCCCGAAGATGCTCGGAGGGCGCTGGCTGGGTCAAGTACGCTAAGTCGCTGATACACTTGATATTTCCGGACTGATTGGTTGACTCCCGATGCGGGTCGCCGGTACGTTGCCACGCCGTACGCATGCTTCGGCCCGCAACTCCGAGCGCCGCCGCCTCGGCATAGCGCTCGCTTCGACGATAAACGTGGCCGGGCAACCGACATTCGGAGCCTGTGAATACGGACATTCTGTGAGTCAGTTCCAGCGCCCGTTCGCCGTCGTCTTGGCGGGCGGCGTGGGGTCGAGGTTCTGGCCGGCCTCCCGCCCCGAACGCCCGAAGCAGCTTCTCCCACTCGGCAGCGATCGATCCCTGATCGTGGACACGGTGGAGCGGGCCATCCACCTGGCCGGGCCCGAGCGGACCCTG
>JBDHIM010000243.1:0-2693 GCA_039587445.1 Gemmatimonadota bacterium | reverse complement strand
ACCGTGTACTTGGGCTCACCGAGCCCGTAGTCGACGAACTCGAGCGAGAAGTTCTCGTTCACATCCGTGATCGGGAAGATCTCGTTGAATACCCGCTCCAAGCCGAGGTCCTGGCGCTCCTCGGAGCTCTGATCGCTCTGTACGAGGCGATCGAAGGCCTTTAGCTGGACATCCAGAAAGTGCGGCATCGGCATGGATGACCGCAGTTTCGAGAACGACACCACCGATTTCGTTTGCTTCGACAACGTCGTGGCTCCTGACGTTTAGATAGAACGAGCGGTCCTGGGGCGATCGCGCGGACTGGAGTGCGCTATCACCGGACGCACGTAGGCCGAGACCCCGACGCCGTTCGTCGAGGTACCGACCGAGGACTTTTCAGAACTGATGAAATGCAATGGCGAGCCCAGTCGGCCTCCTCGCTGGGCTACTTGATCTCCGCGACCGCGCCTTGTTCCTCCAGCTTGGCCTTGATGGCCTCCGCCTCATCCTTGCTCACCGCCTCTTTGACGGTTCCGGGGGCGTTGTCGACCACCTCCTTCGCCTCCTTGAGACCGAGGCTGGTGACCTCGCGGACGACCTTGATCACCTGGATCTTCTTGTCTCCGATTCCGGTGAGGACGACGTCGAACTCGGTCGAAGGTGTCCTCCATCTTCTCCTTGAGCTCCGCCGCCTCGAGGACGGTGAGCGATCCAATCGCATCCAACAGCTCGTCGACCTTGCTCATCTAGTTGGCTCCCTGCTCTGTGTCGTCGGCCGCCTGCACCTTGGCGACCTCCTCGATCATGCACATCACGTCGCGAATTAATCCGCCTAGAACACCTACGATCCCGGCGACGGACCCCGTCAAACCACCCGCAATACTCCCCAGGAGCTCCTCGCGCGATGGCAGGTCGGCCATCGCCTCGACGCTGCTTGGAGTCACCACCTGACGCTCGACCAGCGCGATCTTCACGACGGGGCGGCTGTCATGCTCTTTGGCGAAATCGCGGATTATCTTGGCGGGCGTCACCGGGTCGCTCCCGCCGAGGAGCAGCGCGGTGGGCCCGACCAAATGCTCGTCCAGCGCGTCGAGCTCGAGTCCCTCGATGGCACGCCGGGCCAGCGTGTTCTTGACCACCCTGTATTCCAACCCTCCGTCGCGCACTTTCGCCCGGAACTCCGTGATCTCCTTCACATCCAACCCGGTGAAGTCGGTCAGGAATATCGTGTCGGCGTCACGCAGCCGCGTCGCCAGCTCCTCGGCGACCTGCTCCTTCTCCTCGAATCGCATCCTGCTCTATGCCCCTCCTGCGCAGACGGTTGCGATGCTACTTGGCGCGACGGAAGAGGTTCGGGTCGATGGAGACGCCAGGTCCCATCGTCGAGCTGACCGTCACGCTCTTCACGTACGTTCCCTTGGCAGCCGACGGCTTGTTACGGACGATCGCGTCCGCGATCGCGTCGAAGTTCTCCAACAGCTTGCCGGCCTCGAAGCTCACCTTGCCGATCGGCGCGTGGACGTTGCCGGTCCGATCCACGCGGAACTCGATTTTGCCCGCCTTCGCCTCACCCACCGCGCGACCGACATCCATGGTCACAGTGCCGGCTTTCGGGGTCGGCATCAAACCTCGTGGACCGAGGACGCGACCCAGTTTGCCCACCTCCTTCATCAGGTCGGGCGTCGCGATGGCCACATCAAAACCCAGCCAACCGCCCTGGATCTTCTCGATGTACTCCGTCCCGACGTAGTCCGCGCCTGCCTCTTCCGCCTCGCGTGCGGGAGCGCCCTCGGCGAGAACCAGGATCCGCACCGTGCGGCCGGTCCCCGCCGGCAGGACGACGGTTCCGCGGACGATCTGGTCAGCCTTCCTGGGGTCTACACCGAGCCGGAAAACGACCTCCACCGTCTCGTCGAACCCGGCGAACGCCATCTCCTTCACCTTCTCGATTGCGGCTGGGGGCTCCAGCTTGGAGCCGGGCTCGACCGTCGCGACCGCATCTCTGTACTTCTTCCCGCGGCCGGCCATCAGTCCGCCACCTCGATACCCATCGATCGGGCCGTTCCGGCGATCATCTGAACCGCCGCATCCAGATCGTTCGCGTTGAGATCCTCCATCTTGATCTCGGCGATCTTGCGGAGTTGATGACGCGTGACCGTGGCAACCTTCTCCCGGTTCGGCTCGGGTGAGCCCGAGGGGACGCCCGCCTCCTTCTTCAGCAGCTCGGCCGCCGGGGGCGTCTTCGTGATAAAGGTGAAGCTCCGGTCCGCGAAGACCTTGATCTCGACCGGAATGATCGTCCCGGTCTGAGCCGCCGTCTTGGAGTTGAACTGCTTGCAGAACTCCATGATGTTGACGCCGTGCTGTCCGAGCGCCGGCCCCACGGGCGGCGCTGGGTTCGCTTGCCCCGCCGGTATCTGCAGCTTGATGAAACCGATCTGCCTCTTCGCCATCTATCCGTTCCGTCTCAACTCGTTCGTTCCGCTAGTCGCTCGTTCCGTTAGTCGAAACGCCGAAGAGAAATGCCACAGGTCAAGGCGCCCGGGGCGAGGCGCCTGAGGCGTACATCGGTACGCCGCAAGAAGCCGAGCCGAAGGGCAACGTCGAGATGGGGCATTTATCAAAAGCGTTTCCTAGTAGCCGCGCAGCTGCGTGTAATCCAACTCAACGCTCGTCGGGCGACCGAAGAGGCTCACGTGCACCCGGACCTTGCC
>JBDHIM010000242.1:0-5993 GCA_039587445.1 Gemmatimonadota bacterium | reverse complement strand
AACGAGGCTGCCGCCACGGTCACTGCTGGAAGCACTGCAGGCGATCGAGCGTCGCGCCGGGAGAGGCCCGGGCGGACGCCGCTACGGACCCCGGGAGCTGGATCTGGATCTGTTGCTGTACGGAGACCGCGTGATCGAGGAGGTTGGTTTGCGAGTTCCACATCCGAGGATGACCGAGAGAGCGTTCGTGCTCTGGCCGCTCGCCGAGATCGCGGGCGACAGGCTCCATCCGGAGAGCGGCGACCCGATCGCTCGTATGGCTGCCGAGCTTCCGCGAGATGGGCTGCGCCTTCACGCACCGGCGCTTTGCGCACGGATCGTCGAATGAGCCCGGCTCGGCTCCTCTCGCATCTTTTGTGTCTCGCTTTGCTGTTATCGGTCGTCCCTGCGCTCGCCTGTGGAGATCGGTCCGATGAGAATGCGTCGGATGGCGCGGTCCGGAGCGCCCGCCCGGACTCGGCCCTGGCCCGGCTGGCGGCGGAGCTGCTTCCGGGCGTCGAGGAAAGCGGCCGCATCCGCGCCACCAGGCCGCCCGCGCTCGCTTCCAGCTCGAGAGAAAACCTGGAGAGCTTCCTCTCCCGCTCCCTGGTGGAGCAGCTGCCAGAGGAGAAGGCAGACGCCGTGGCGGCTGTTTACGCTCGCTTCGGCCTGCTGCCGGACACGCTCCAGCTCGGACCTCTGTTCCGCTCGCTGCTCCTGGAGCAGGTGGTCGGCTACTACGACCCGCGCCGCGACACCCTGTACGTCGTCGACGACGTCCCGGAAGGCCAGCTGCAGCCCATCCTCGTCCACGAGCTGGTCCATGCCCTCCAGGACCAGCACACGGATCTCGACTCCCTGACGCGATCGGTCAGCGAGCAGAACGATCGCGCCACCGCCGCGCAGGCGGCGCTGGAGGGGCATGCCACGTACGCCATGATGGAGTGGCTCATCTCCAGCCAGACGGGCGCCTCCGTCGACCTGACCGCGATGCCGGATCTCGGCGGTCTCCTCGGCGGCCTCGATCCCTCTCTCTTCGCCGGAACGCCCGTTATGCGGGACGCGCCCAGGATCGTCCGGGAGTCTCTCATCTTCCCCTACATCGGCGGTCTCGTTTTCCTGCAGCGGGTGTGGTCGGCGGACCCGGCGCGACCCCTGCCGTTCGGGACCGACCTGCCGGAGTCGACCGAGCAGGTGCTCCACCCAGACCGGTTCCTCGGCGATCGTGACCGTCCATCCGAGGTCGTTTTCATGGAAGATCCGCCAGCCTCCTGGCGCGAGATCCACTCCGATGGCCTCGGGGAGCTCGAGATACGCGTCCTCCTGGAGGAGCACCTGGGCGATCCGGGCAGGGCCGCGACGGCTGCCGAAGGCTGGGATGGAGACCGCTACCGTCTGCTGCGCAACGGAGGTCGGGAGGTGCTGATCTGGGTGAGCGTGTGGGACTCTGAGCGTGACGCCATCGAATTCGAGGAGGAGGTGGGACAAGCCTTCGAGGAGCGGTACGCGGGTGAAGGGGGCGCTCGGGTGGTAGCCGTCGAGCGTGGCCAGGCCGAAGGCCGGCCTGTCGTCATCTTGGTAGATGCGCCCGAGGGATCGGACCCGAGCTCCCTCGAGACCGCCCTGCGCTTCGAGGTTCAGGGCGGCTGAGGTCCGTCGGGTGAACGGCAGCTCGCTCCAGATCGAGGTTCCGGGCCGAGAGCCGGGAGGCTACGAGGTCCGCATCGAGCGGGGTGCAATGGCGGATCTCGCGGGGCTGACCCGGCTGGCGGCCCCCGCTCATCGCTACGCGATCATCTCCGACAGCCGGGTCGCTCCCCTCTACGGCGAGCGGGCACGCTCCGCCCTCGAGGCGGAGGGAGGCGGTGCGCAGCTCTTCACCTTTCCCGCCGGTGAGTGGAACAAGACTCGGCAGGAGTGGGCCCGCGGTCGTGGCGGTCGGCGGAGGCGTCACCGGCGACCTGGCGGGTTTCGTGGCCGCCACGTACATGCGGGGCATCCCGTACGTACAGGTCCCCACCTCCCTGCTCGCCATGCTGGACAGCTGCGTGGGTGGGAAGACCGGTCTGGACACGCTGGAGGCCAAGAACCCGATCGGCGCGTTTCATCAGCCGAGCCTCGTCGTCATCGATCCCGATCTGCTGGGTACGCTCCCGATCTTTCAGCTGGCCTCGGGCCTTGCCGAGGCCGTCAAGACCGCCGCGATCGCGGATGACGCGCTCTTCAAGTGGCTCGAGAGCCGGATCTCCTGACGGAGCTCGTTCGTCGGTCCGTTGCCATCAAGGCCGAGGTCGTGGAGGAGGATCCGGAGGAGTCTGGACGGCGGGAGATTCTGAACTTCGGACACACGATCGGACACTCGCTAGAGGCGTTGGGAGGCTACGGCGTCCTGCACGGAGAGGCCGTCGCGTGCGGGATGCGGATCGAATCCCGCATCGGTGAGATCCTCGGCGTGACGGATGAGGGGACCTCGGAACGTCTGGCGGCTCTCCTCGCGGCCTGCGAGCTGGACCGGCCGGTGGAGGAGGAGTTCACGGCCGAGCGGATCCTCGAGGCGGCGCAGGCCGACAAGAAGGCCCGCGGATCGGTGCTTCGGTGCGTGCTCCTCGGCCGGATCGGCGGGGTCTCGCAGGCCGCCGCGGGCGGCTGGGCGCACGAACTCCCTCCCGACGGCGCCCTCGAGCTGCTCCGGGACGCTTTACGCTCGCGGACGCGAGGTGCAGATTCCGATTGACCTCGCGAGGGACGTGGCGAGAGGCCGTACGCTCACGTTTGGTGTGAACAGGATGAGTCAGGAAACGATGACGTTCGCTACAAGCGCCGACCCGCTCACGCTCGGAGGAGTCCTCCGGGCGCAGGCGGATAAGTACCCTGACGTCCCGTTCATCGTCTTCGGCGAGCGCTCCTGGTCTTTCTGCCGACTCGAGACGGAGTCGACCTCCCTGGCCGCCGCGCTGGCCGAACTGGGCGTGGAGCCCGGCGACCGGATCGCCATCGACCTTCCGAACTGGCCCGAGTTCGCCATCACCCTGTTCGCCGCGGCGAAGCTGGGGGCCACGGTCGTGCCGCTGAACCCCGAGCTCGCGCCGCGGGACGTCCAGTTCATGCTGCGGAACTCGGAGGCGACGGTCGTGGTGGCGGCGGAGCAGTACCGGAGTCGTGACTATCTGCAGCTCTTCGAGACGATGCTGGTGGGCCTGCCGGACCTTCAGTACGTCGTCACGGTCGGAGAGGAAGACCTCTGGTACGACGACCGGATTTACCAGTTCGAGGATCTGGTCTCGGCGGGCCGGGGCCGTGAGCTTCCCGATGCAGAGCTGGACCCGAGCGAGGCCGCGCTGGCGATCCTCTACACGGCGGGGACCACCGGGAAGGCGAAGGGCGTGGTCCTGTCGCACGCGAACCTGCTGCAGACGTCGGGTGCCACGGGTGCGGCGATCGGTTTGAGGCCGGACGACATCACGCTCTGTGCAGTACCGCTCTTCAACATCTTCGGCATAAGCACCCTTCTGGGAGCGCTGCTCAGCGGTTCCACCGTCGTTCTTCAGGAGCGCTTCGAGCCCGCCGACGCAGTTTCGCTGGTGGAAGCCCACCGGGTCACGGTGTTGCACGGCGTCCCGACGATGTTCGTGATGGCACTGCGAGAGGCGGGCGGGCACGACCTGTCCTCGCTTCGTACCGGCATCGGTGAGGGAGGAGCTCGTTCCGAACCTGGAGATCGGCTACGGCCTGACCGAGACGTCGCCGACGGTGACGCTCACAGCTCCGGAGGATCCGGCGGAGAAGCGGAGCGGCACGGTGGGCCGGCCTCTGGTTGGTGTCTCCGTGCAGGTGTGCGACGAGGCCGGCGGCGCGCTCTCGCCGGGCACGGAGGGGAGCGTGACGGTCAAGGGGTTCAACGTCATGCTCGGCTACTTCCGGCAGCCGGGAGAAACGGCCGCCGCGTTCACGCCGGAGGGCTATCTGAGGACCGGTGATATCGGCGTCCTGGATGACGAGGGCTACCTTCGGATCGTCGGCCGAGCAGGGGACGACATCATACGAGGCGGATACTCGATCCACCCACGCGAGGTCGAGGACCACCTCCGCTCACATCCGGCGGTGATGAACGCCGTCGTGGTAGGAGTCCCCAACGAGGTGCTGGGCGAGCTGATTTGCGCTTGTGTTCAGCCGCTCGAAGGTGCGATCATTACCGCCGAGGAGTTGCGCGAGTCCTGCGCTTCGGCGCTGGCAGCCTACAAGGTGCCGGATCTCGTGCGCTTCTTCGAGGTATTCCCTATGATGCCGAGCGGGAGAGTACGGCGCGCCGAAGTAGCGGAGCTGGCGCGCGCGGAGCTGTCCGGCTCGGAGGGCTGACCGCCGATAACGGCGTCGCCCACAAGCCGCCAGGCTCGACCGGAAGCGTCGGTCGACGACCCGCCGGCACCGGTGAATGGAGGCCCCGGTCGGCCTCCCCGGAAGATGGAGAGACTCCCCGCATCGTCCCCCTTACGTCCGCAATGACAAGCGAGAGGTAATGAACGACAAGTATCCGGCGGCGCCACACGTGCCCGCCCACCAGCAACCTGCATCCCACAACGCCGCCCTCCTGATCGACTTCGACAACGTGACCATGGCCATCCGGTCGAATCTCGCCGTGGAGCTGCGGAAGTTGCTCGACTCGGACATCATCCGCGGCAAGGTCTCCGTGCAGCGCGCGTATGCCGATTGGAGGCGATACCCGCAGTACGTGGTCCCGCTCTCCGAGGCGTCGATCGACCTGATCTTCGCCCCGGCGTACGGCTCCACGAAGAAGAACTCGACCGACATCCGGCTCGCGATCGACGCGCTCGAGATCGTCTTCACCCGGCCCGAGATCGGGACCTTCATCCTGCTCTCCGGGGATTCGGACTTCTCGAGCATGGTGCTGAAGCTGAAGGAGTACGGAAAGTACGTCATCGGCGTCGGCCTCCAGGAATCGGCATCGGACCTGCTCATCCAGAACTGCGACGAGTACTACAGTTACAACAGCCTCTCCGGCCTCACATCCTTTGCGGACATGGAGCGCGAGAGCGTGGGCCCGTGGGAGCTCTGCGAGCGTGCGTTGGAGAGGATGGTGGATCGGGGCGACGTGATGCGCTCGGATCGGCTCAAGCAGGTCCTGGTCGAGCTCGATCCCAGTTTCGATGAGAAGTCCATTGGCTTCACGAAATACAACAAGTACCTGAGCGAGGCCTCCTCGCGCGGGTTGATCACGCTCCGGAAGCTCGAGAACGGCCAGTTCGAGGTCGGAGTACCGGCGCACAAGCCGGCCTCGAGCAGCCAAGGAGCGATCGCGTACGCAGACCGATCGACTCCCACCGCCGCCGTGCAGCAGGAGGCCTCGCCGCCGGCCCCGAAGCGGTCCCGCGGCGGACGCGGTCGCGGCCGCTCGAGAAGGCATGTCGAGGCGGAGACCGGGGCGGAGACCGAGGAGTCGAAGCCGGACCGCGAACAGCCAGCAGAAGCGAGCTCACCGCCCGCGAGACGTTCGACCCAGGGGCCGCGGTCGGGCCATGGCCTGCGTGAGGCCTACAGCCTGCTGCGCGACGCCGTCAGCTCGCTTTCGCGTGGGAACCGTGGGGTCCGGGACTCGGAGGTGAAGCGCGAGATGCGAGATGCTCAAGCAGCGCCCCGAGTTCGACGAGGGCGAGCTGGGGTTCAGCAAGTTCACCCGCTTCCTCAAGCAGGCGCACGACGAAGAGATCGTGAACGTCAAGCAGGGTGAGGACGGCACCTTCCAAATCGTCCCGCTCGAGTCTGCGGGGGACGGCCGGAAAGCCGATCGCGGCCGCCGGGGCCGGAAAGAGCACCGCGGGCGAAGGGAAGAGCCGGCGGCCGAGGTCACCGAGCCGAGCCCGGAGCCTGGCGAGCCAGAGACGGAGCAGACCGAGCCGGCAGACGAGTCCGTCGAGTCCACCGAGCCTGGCCCAGAGGCAGCTGAGACCACGGGTCGCGGTGGAGCGGACCGGCGGCGGTGACTTCGCCAGAGGAGG
>JBDHIM010000088.1:0-9441 GCA_039587445.1 Gemmatimonadota bacterium | reverse complement strand
CCCCAACCGCTCGTATCGTTGCGGGTCGGTTCGTTCATGAATCAATTGGCGTCAGTCGACGCGGATACGTGCATCCCGACAGGAGGGCGGCAAGATAGAGGCGGGTCACAGGGGACGCCACGCCGGACGTGGGACGTCCAGCCCGAGAGATCGGATAGAAAGCCAAGCGAGGGCCCGCTTGTCGCTGTTCGCCCTACGGAAGCTCTGGCCGCTGGTGCGCCCGCACCGCGGGAAGGTCGCGATTGCGGCCGTCGCTCTCCTGTTCAGCACGGCGATCGGCCTTGCCTTCCCCCTCGTTGTCCGCTTTCTGTTGGACGCCGCGTTCGTCACCCGGAACCTGGTCAACCTCAACACGATCGCCGTCGGCCTGCTGATCCTGTTCGCGATCAAAGGCGTGCTCAACTTCGTAGAGGTCTACGCGCTCGGTGTCACCGGAGAGCAGGTGATCGTTCGACTCCGGACCGGACTCTTCTCCCGGCTCCTGAATCTCTCACCGGGTTTCTTCACCGAGCGGACGTCCGGCGAGCTGACCAGCCGACTCACCTCGGACTGCTCCACGCTCCAGGCCGTCCTGGGCCACCAAGTCGCCGAGCTCTTCCGTCAGATTCTGTACCTGGTGGGTGGGCTGACGCTGCTCGCCGCACTCCACCCCCAGCTGATGGTGACGACGGCCGCCGTAGCCCCGCTGGTCGTCGCGATCGCCATATTCTTCGGACGCTACGTCCGTCGGAAGTCCACGGAGGTGCAGGATCGGCTCGCAGACGCTAACGCCGTCGCAGAGGAGGCTCTGGGGCAGATTCCGATCGTTCAGAGCTTCGTTCGGGAGAGCTGGGAGGCCGATCGGTACGGCGCACGAATCGACGAGTCGCTGCGGGCCGCCATCAGCCGAGCCTGGGCCCGAGGGCTGTTCTTCGGCGTCCTGGCCTTCGTCGCCTTCGGCGGGATTACGGCCGTGCTCTGGCAGGGAGGCCGGCTCGTCCTGGCGGGTCAGATCACGGCCGGAGAGCTGGTCTCCTTCCTGCTCTACGCGGTGCAGGTGGCGGCAGCGATCACGGCCTTGGCCTCGCTCTGGGCCTCGTACCAGCAGGCCCAAGGAGCCGCGATCCGAGTGTTCGATCTCATGGAAGAGCAGCCGGAGATCGCCGATCCGCCGGAGCCGGCGCCGGTCCCCACCACGGCGATTCCGGAGATCGAGTTCGAGGATGTGTGGTTCCGGTATGGACCCGAGGAACCCTGGGCGCTGCAGGCGGTCAGCGCGAGGCTCCGGCCGGGAGAGGTGGTGGCCCTCGTGGGGCCAAGCGGCGGCGGCAAGTCTACCGTCGCCGCGCTTCTCCTCCGCTTCTGGGACCCGACGCGCGGCCTCATCTCCTGGAGCGGGCGGGACATCCGGGAGGTCGCTCTGGCCGACCTCAGGGGAGCGATCGGCTTCGTGCCGCAGGAGCCCACGCTGTTCTCCGGTACCGTCTTCGAGAACATCGCGTACGGCCGGCCGGACGCCAGCTCCGATGAGATCGAGGAGGCGGCTCGGGGGGCACACGCCGCCGAGTTCATCGAGCGCTTGCCCAACGGATACGAGACCCTGGTCGGCGAGAGAGGGGTGCGGCTGTCGGGCGGGCAGCGGCAGCGGCTGGCGATCGCTCGGGTCGTGCTCAAGGCGCCTCGCATCCTGATCCTGGACGAGGCGACCAGCAGTCTCGACACCCAGAGCGAGCAGCTCGTCGAGCAGGCGCTCGGTAACCTTATGGAGGGCCGGACGACGCTGATCATCGCCCACCGTCTTCGCACCGTCCAGCGGGCCGACCGGCTCCTCGTTCTGGAGCGCGGAAGCGTCGTCGAGGAGGGCTCGCACGAAGAATTGCTCCTTCAGGACGGGTTGTACTCGCGCCTTTACAGGGGCCAGCTCATCCTCGAGCCGGTCGTCTAACGAAGCCCGCAGAGAGAAGCCGCGGTTGCGTAGCGTTTCTCGCGCTGACGGTCGTCGCGCTCACCCCGTCAGCGCTGCGTGCCGCACAGGCCGAGGCTGCCACCGACTCCTCCGCCCGCGCCGACACGCTGGAGGTGCGACCGGAAGTCAGGCTCGAGGACCTTCGGGTCACCGTGACACGGTCCACGGAGGAGTGGGCGCGGACGCCGTATGCCATCTCCATCGTGGGAGAGCAGCAGATCCAGCGCGGAGAGCGGGCGCTCTCGCTCGACCAGGCTCTTCGCGGAATCCCGGGCGTCACCGTGCAGAATCGGCAGAACCTCTCGCTGGGCGACCGGCTGATCGTCCGGGGCGCCGGCGCCCGTGCGCAGTTCGGCGTGCGCGGGGTCATGATCATCGCCGACGGCATCCCCCTCACGCTGCCCGACGGGCAGGCTGTCCTCAGTAACCTCGATCTCCGGGCGACGGGCAGGGCCGAGATCATCAGGGGCCCGGCTTCGTCACTGTACGGGAACGCGGCGGGAGGCGTCATCAGCTTCCGAACAGAGGACTTCGCGTCCACGCCGCTACATGCCCAGGCCCAGGCCGCTTTCGGCAACTACGGGTTCGCAACCGGACGCCTGAAGCTCTCCGGCACGACCGGCTCCACCGGGTACCTGGCCGACTTCGAGGCCAACAACTGGACGGGATTCCGCGAGTACAACCACGCGGACTTTACCCGTTTCTACCTCACCACGCGCACGTCTCTCGGCGAGCGCTCCGAGCTCCGGGCGACCGGGAGCTACTTCTCGATGCCATTCGCCGAGAACCCGAGCTCGCTGAACGAGGAAGACGCACGGCTTCAACCCACGTTCGTCCGGCCGTTCGTCATCTCGCAGGGCGCGGGCAAGTCGGTCAAGCAGGGCCAGTTCGGCCTCGCCTACTCGGGCGGCTTGGCGGAGACCGGCAAGCTCGAGCTCTCCGGTTGGGGGCTGCTGCGGGACGTGTGGAACCCGATCCCGGGCCGGATCATCTCACTGGGCCGTGGCTCCGCGGGACTGAGGGCCAGCTACGCCGGAGGGACCCGGATCGGGAAGCTTCCGTTCACCTGGATCGCGGGCGCGGACCTCTCCTACCTGGGCGATGACCGCGAAGAGTTCGAGAACCTCGGCGTGGATGAGGAGGGGGATCGAGCCCAGGAGGGCGAGCTGCTGGTTGACCAGCGGGAGACAGTGGGGGCGCTGGGGCCGTTCGTCACACTGACCCTGGCGCCGAGCGCGGCCGTGAGGGTCACGGCCGGCGGCAGGTTCGACCTCTACGACTTCCAGGTCGATGACCACCTTCTCGAAGACGGTGACGATTCCGGCGAGCGGACGTTTACGCACTTCAGTCCGATGGTCGGTGTCGACGTGGCCGCCAACGACTGGCTCAACCTTTACGCCAACGTCGCGACCGCCTTCCAAACGCCCACGACCAGCGAGCTCTCGAACCAGCCGAGCGGCGAAGGCGGCTTCAACCCCCTACTGGATCCGGAGACGACCGTGAGCTTCTCGGTCGGCGCGAAGGGGATCGCGGCGGTGCCGCGGCTCAGCTACGACTTCTCGGTCTACGTGGCGGAGGTGCGAGACGCCATCCTGCCGTTCCAGGGCCCGGGCGAGGAGGTCTTCTTCCGTAACGCGGGCGAGGTGACGCGCCGCGGGATCGAGGTGGGGACGGTGTGGACGGCCCTGACGGGGCTCGACGCGCGGCTATCATACACGTATCAGAGCTTCACTTTCGGCGAGTTCGAGACGATCGAGGGGGATTTCGAGGGCAACCGGGAGCCCGGCGTGCCTATCCATCAGCTGGATCTGGGGCTCTCCTACGCGCGTTCCGTCTGGCTGGCGGAGGGGCGGTTCCGCTGGGTAGACGCGTATCCCGTCAACGACGCGAACACGGCGTTCAACTGGTCCTACGGCGTTTTCGATCTGAGGCTGTCGGCGAGGGCGCCGCTCGGGGGCTGGGAGCTGCTGCCGTACGTGGGCATCGACAACCTGTTCTCGGCCCGCTACAACGGCTCGGTGGTGCCTAACGCCTTTGGGGAGCGCTACTACGAGCCGACCTCCGACGCCTCCCTGTACTTCGGGGTCTCCGTGGGGCTCCCGTCTCCGATCCAGACATCGGCGTCGGCCCGCAGGGTCTCCTGAGTCTGGGGTCCGAGGTATTGCTTGCGAATCACCCCGTCGCGGTCGATGAGCAGTGTGAACGGAAAGCCGATCGCCCGGAAGTGCCGGACGACCTCATCCGTCCCGGAGATCCAGATCGGATAGTTGATCCCGAACTCGGACGCGAAGCTCCGGATGCTCTCCTCGGCACCGGAGTCGACCGCGATGCTCACGACCGTCGCGCCCTGCTCCTCCAGCTCGGCCTGAAGCTCGACGAGCTCCGGGATCTCTCGCCGGCAGGGCGGGCACCAGGTCCCCCAGAGGTTGAGGATCACGACCCGGCCGCGGTGATCCACTAGCGAAGCCGTCCCCCCATCGAGTGTGGCGAACTCGACCTCGGGAGCCGGTATGGAGAGCCACCGAGCATCGGCCGAGCCACCCTCAGCACCCGACCCCATGTAGCCGGCTGAGAACGCGACAACGAGCGCCGCAATACCGGCCAATACGAGGCCCGCCCACAAGGCTCCCCTGGTCCTACCCGATGCTCTATCAGACACGGCGTTCCATTCTCATCTGGCTGACGGTTTTCCACATTCGGGCCGACCATACCCTGCCCGGCACCGAAAGTGCAAAGCTAACGGTGTCGACGGCAGCCTCCTAAGGCAATCACGAAGCCGTCTGAAGCACGTAAGTAACAGTTGGACAAGACGCTACGGTTCCCGGTGCTGCGACCTGGATGTTGCGTTTCGTGCACCGCCGGGACCGTGGCCGAACGACTTGAAACGGGCACGGCGCCCCTCATTCGGATCGGACATGGACAGCTTGGACAGACAGCGCTCGGGTTTGACCGTTGAGCCGGCAAACTCGGAAGACAACTGGAGCGAGAGCCCGAGCGTTGATGAAGGCTTGATGCGCATCGACCATCTGCCCGCTCGTGTGCCGGCCATGGGGCTCGTACTCAGCGCCCTGGCGCTCGGGGCGGCCATCGTCGGCAGCGTCGTCTGGCCAGAATCTGCCGCCGAGTACTCCTCTCTCGTCTGGCTCCTGGCCATCATACCGGCGTTTCTGTTCGCCTATTACAAGGGTTGGCCGGGCGCCACGTCCGTCCTCATCGCCGCGATGATCCTCGTTGCCGTCCTCGAAGTGGGATTCTCCCTGCTCCGCACCGGCGAGGTCGCGTGGTGGATCGTCGGGGGTGTGACCGTGGTCCTCATCGCCGTCAGCCTCGGCGCCGGACTCATATCGGAGGCGCATCGGCAGCAGACGTCCGAGGCCCTCAAGCTGGCCTACGCCGACCCGTTGACCGGACTTCCCAACCGGCGGGTGCTGCAGATGTTCCTGGGCCGCGAGTTCGCGGCAACCATCCGGGGTCGGCCGTGCTCAATCGTGCTGCTCGACGTCGACCGCTTCAAGACAATCAACGACACCGAGGGGCATCAAGCCGGCGACGACGTTCTGTGCGCCGTGGCTCAGGCCCTGGAGGAGAATACGCGCGCCTCAGATCTGAGCGGGCGCTTTGGTGGCGACGAGTTCCTGACGCTCCTTCCCGGCGCGAGCGTTCGCGGAGCGCTCACCTTTGCCGAGCGGGTCAGAGATTCCGTCGGCCGCCGCTTTGAGGACTTCCCGCTGCCCGTCACGATTAGCATCGGCGTGGCGGTGTCGAACTCCTCCACCAAGAACGAGGACGATCTCTTGCAGGCCGCGGACATCGCACTCTACTCCGCAAAGCGCGAGGGAGGAGACCAAGCCGTCGTCGGTGGTCCCTGGCCGATGAAGGAAGCTGACCTGGATAGCTCCGGCGAGGCCGAGGGATCGATCGCCAGCTGAGCCGACCTTCGGACCGGCAGCCGCCGATCCCGCCCAGCCCCCTTTGCACTATCTCACCGGCTCGGCGACATTCGGGCCATGCGCCTTCCACCACAACCAGCCGTCTCCACCCGCTTCCGGACGCTGATCACCCGGGCTACGATCGCCACGCTAGCCATGGCGTTGCTGGCCTGCGCTCCCGAGAGCGGAGCAGACTCCGAAACACACACGGGGTCTGACGCCCCAGGCTCCCCGTTTTTGGAGCTCCGCGAGTTCCCTTCACCCGCCGGGCCGGGGAGCGTCACTCCGTACCTTTCTGCGGGCGGCGATGGTGCCGTTTTGCTGAGCTGGCAGGAACCGGGGGATTCGGGACATGCCGTGCGCCTGGCACGTCTGGATGGCTCCATCTGGTCCGAGCCCCGCACGATCGCGACGGGCGACGACTTCTTCGTGAACTGGGCCGACTTCCCGTCGGTTATGGAGATGCCCGACGGATCGCTCGCCGCGCACTGGCTGCAGCGCGAGGGGCCCGACACCTACGCATACGGCGTCCGGATCTCGCGTTCCAGTGACGGTGGGGAGAGCTGGTCCTCGCCCCTGACACCTCATCTGGACGGCACGCTGACCGAGCACGGCTTCGTCTCGCTCTTCCCCGCACCCAACGGATCACTGGCGGCTGTCTGGCTGGATGGCCGCGACTTCGCTCGGGCGGCAGCGGAAGGCGAAGCGCAGCGGACCGACGTCGACGGCAGCACGCCCGAGGCCGACATGTCCCTCCGCTACGCCGAGATCGATGAGGCGGGCGAGATCCGCGCGGAGACACTGCTCGACGCCCGCACCTGTGACTGCTGCCAGACCTCGGCGGCCCTCACCTCCGCCGGCCCGATCGTCGTCTACCGCGACCGATCCGATGTGGAGATCCGGGACATCTCGGTGGTGCGGCATCTCGACGGACGCTGGACGGCACCGGCTGTTCTGCATGAGGACGACTGGTACATCCCCGCCTGCCCCGTCAACGGACCGGCCGTGTCTGCGTGGGGCGACCAGGTAGCCGTGGCCTGGTACACGGCAGCCGAGGACGAGCCGCGAACCCTGGTAGCCTTTTCAGACGACGCCGGAGCCAGCTTTGGGGACGCGTTTCGAGTGGACGAAGGCGAGCCGCTCGGGCGCGTGGACATCGCCTTGCTGCCTGACGGGTCCGCGCTCGTCCTTTGGCTGGAAACGGCCGAGGAGGGAGCTCGGGTGACGGCTCGCCGGCTACTTACCGACGGGGCGTCGAGCCAGGCCGAGACGGTCGCTCTTACCGACGTCAGCCGGTCCAGCGGCTTCCCGCGGATGCTCCTCCGCGGGACGGAGGTCGTTCTGGCGTGGACCGACACGGCTGGCGATGGATCCCTCCACACCGCGATCGCGACGGTCGCTACCGAATAGCCGCCGTGGCGCCAAGCCCAGGGGGGCTTACGCCGCTTCTACGCCGTGACTAGCTCCGGATCCGGCCTGGCCTCCGGCTCCGGAGCACCCACCGCAGCCTCGTCGACTTTGGCAGGCTCCACCTCCTGCCGGCGCAGATTACGCCGCAGAAAGGCCGCCAGGTCGTCCGTGAGCGAGTGCATCACCGGCAGCATCACGAGGGTCAGGAAAGTCGCGAAAGTGAGGCCGGCGATCACCGCGATCGCCATCGGGCCCCACCAAGCCGCCTGCTCGCCGCCCCAGAAGATGTTTGGGTCCAGCCGGGTGAAGAGGCCCTTGAAGTCGAAGTTGAGGCCTATCGCCAGCGGCGTCAGACCCATCACGGTCGTGATCGCCGTAAGCATCACCGGCCGGAAACGGGTGAGCCCGCCGACCACGAGCGACTCGTGCTCCCCGAGCCCGTCGCGCTTCCTCAGGATCCCGATGTAGTCGACGAGAACGATCGCGTTGTTCACCACGACGCCGGCGAGGCTGATCACGCCGACCCCGGTCATGATGACCCCGAACGGCATCCGGAAGACCAGCAGGCCGAGCAGGACGCCGACCGTCGAGAGGAGCACCGAGCTGAGGATGATCACCGGCCGGAAGACCGAATCGAACTGCGACACCAGAATGAGAGCGATCAGCATCAGCGCGATGAGGAAGGCGCCGAACAGGAACGCCTGCGACTCCTGTTGATCCTCCTGCTGCCCCGTGTAGCTGATCGCGTAGCCGGGTGGCAGCGAACTCTCGAACCCGGCGAGCTCCGCGCGAACTTCGGCGAGCACGGCGTTCGCGTTGTAGGTCGAGCGCACGTCGGCCGAGATCGTGGCGACACGCTCCAGGTCCTTCCGGTTGACGCCGCTGTAGCTCTCCTCGACCCGCCAGCTCGCCACCGATGAGAGCGGTACCTGACCGCCGTCCTCGGTGACCACCGTCAGGTCGGCGAGCGCGTCCAGGTTCGAGCGGTAGCGCTCCGCAAGGCGCACGACGATGTCGTACTCCTCCTCGCCGTACCGGAACTCTGAGACCTCCGTGCCGTTGATCGCGCTGCGCACGGTCGCCCCTACCTCGGCCGTGCTCAGACCGAAGAGGGCGGCCCGCTCCCGGTCCACCTCGATCCGCAGCTCGGGCCGAGCGTCCGCCAGGTCGCTCTCCAGCCCCTCCAGCTTGCGGGCCACGGCCGCGTTGGCGAGCAGCCGGTACGCCTGGTCTGCGAGATCCTCGAGCACTCGCTCGTCCTCGCCCGAGAGCTCGATGTTCACGGGGGGGCCCGAGCCCGGCCCGTCCTGGGGCTTTTCGACCGTGATCTCGGCTCCGGCCACATGCTGACCGACCGTGTTGCGCATCAGCTCTAGCGACTCGAAGGAGTCGCGCTCGCGAATCTCGAAGTCGATGAAGTTCACGGCGATCGTGCCTTCGTTCGATCCGCCGCCCCGGTTCCCGCCGGCGCCCACCGTCGACACGACGGACTCGAAGTCGCCGGTGACCGGCAGCGCCGCGAGCTCACTCTCCACCAGCTTCACAACCTCATCCGTGGCTTCGGCGCGGGTACCCGGCGGCATCTCCACCTGCACATAGACCGTCTCGGGCGGGATGTCCTCCGGGAAGAACTCGATCCCGGCGTTGAACATGCCGAACAGCAGGAGCGAGCCGACGAGCACTCCCGCCATGCCGGCCATGACCCGACCCCGATGACCCAGCGACCAGCGCAGGAGGACCTCGTAGCGGCGAAGCACGGTCGGCAGCGCGGTCGCCTGGAACCAGTGGCCGATCGGACGCAGCGCCCACCGATGGAAGGCCCAGAGCAGGCCGGCCGTCAGCGTCAGCAGGACGGCCGCGAGCGCGTTGCTGGCGAGCGCGACGAGGAATGCGGCCACGGCCGCGCCGATCAACGTCCACCGGGCCACCGGCGTGAGCCCGGGGGCCCTCTCCCCATCCAGCTGCATGAAGAGCGAGCAGATCGTCGGATTCACGACGAGGGCCACGAACAGCGAGGCACTGAGCGTGATGATCAGCGTTATCGGCAGGTAGGCCATGAACTCGCCGATGATGCCCGGCCAGAAGGTCATGGGCGCAAACGCCGCCAGGGTCGTCGCGGTCGCCGCGATGACCGGCATCGCGACCTCGGCCGTCGCG
>JBDHIM010000087.1:0-9479 GCA_039587445.1 Gemmatimonadota bacterium | reverse complement strand
CGCTCCGGTCGCGTCGTGCGTCAGCGCAAGGGTCGCTATGCCGTCCCCGACCACCTGGACCTCGTAAGTGGCGCGATCCAGGTAACGCGATCCGGGGATGCCTTCCTCCTGTCCGAGGGAGACGTTCCGGATGTCTTCATCCCGTCGCGCGAGCGAAACACCGCCGTCGCCGGTGATCGCGTGCTCGTTCGCGTCGAGCACCGCACCAGACGCAAGAACCCCGAGGGCCGTGTCATCCGGATACTCGAGCGGGCCCGGAGCCAGATCGTCGGCGTGTACAGGAAGCGCCACAGCTACGGATTCGTGTCGACTCAGGAGCCGCGGCTGGACATCGAGGCGTTCGTGCCCCCGGGCGCGGAGGCGGATGCCGAGCACGGCCAGATGGTTGTCGTGTCGATAGAGGATTGGGGCGAGGGCGGTCCCGGACCGGTTGGAAGGGTGGTTCGGGTGCTCGGATCGCCCAAGGATCCGGCGGTTACCGTCCTCGGCATCCTGCACGGCCATCAGCTTCCTCTGGAGTTTCCCTCCGATGTGGAGGCGGAGGCTGATCGGATCCAGCGGGAGGGGATCGGGAAGGAGGATCTTAAGGGGCGAGAGGACTTCCGAGACCGCCTCGTTTTCACGATCGACCCATCCGACGCCAAGGACCACGACGACGCGCTTTCAGCTCGCCGCCTGGAGGACGGAAGAGTGGAGGTCGGCGTACACATCGCCGACGTCTCGCATTACGTCCGGCCGGGAGGCGCGCTCGACCGGGAGGCGGTGGAGCGCGGAACGAGCGTCTATCTCGTCGACCGCGTCATTCCGATGCTGCCGCACGCGCTCTCGACGGATCTCTGCTCGCTCGTCCCGGACTCGGACCGGCTGGCGTTCTCCGCCATCTTCACCCTGAACGATTCCGGCCAGGTGGATGAGGTCCGGTTCGCGCCGAGCGTCATCCGGAGCCGCTTCCGACTGAGCTACGAGGAGGCGCAGGAGATCCTGGACGGCGGACGCGAGGCGTCGGCCGAGCTGAAGGAGGCCCTCGTCACGCTCGACGACTCGAGCCGTCAACTTCGGGAGCGCCGGCGCTCGCGAGGGAGCATCGACTTCGACCTCCCGGAGTCGAGGGTTGTCCTGAACGCCTGCGGGGAGCCCACGGACATCCAGAAAGTGCTTCGCCTCCCGGCGCATATGTTGATTGAAGACTTCATGATACTGGCCAACGAAGCGGTCGCCGAATTCGCCGAGCGCGAGAATCTTCCCCTCATCTATCGGGTCCACGAGGAGCCCGCCGAGCGGAAGCTGGAAGGTCTTCGCACGTTGGCCGCCACCTTCGGCTACCACCTTCCGAAGGGTAAGGTGCGGCCCCGCGATCTCGCGAAGCTGCTCGGGGCCATGGAGGGAACCGCGCAGGACCAGCTCGTCAGCACCGTGGCTCTCCGGAGCATGAGCCAGGCGCGGTACGACGCCGAGAACCTGGGGCACTTCGGCCTCGCCTCCGAGGCTTACGCCCACTTCACCTCTCCAATCCGGCGATACCCGGATCTCAGCGTGCACCGGCAGCTGAAGGCCTATCTGAGCGATCCGTCGAAGGCCCGCTCCACGAGCCGCGAGAGTCTCGAGGAGATCGCGCTCGCTTCCTCACAGAGCGAGAGGCGAGCCGTGGGAGCGGAGAGGGACTCGGTCGACGCGATGAAGGTCGAGTTCATGGAGCGGCACCTGGGGGATGATTTCTCGGGCACGATCAGCGGGGTGACGGCGTTCGGCCTGTTTGTGCTGCTTGACGATTACCATGTGGAGGGGCTGGTGCACGTGAGCTCCCTCGCCGACGACTACTACCACTTCGTCGAGACCAGTCACTCGCTCGTCGGGCGCCGACGGAAACGCGCCTACCAGCTCGGCGATCCCGTGCGGGTGCAAGTCGTCCGGGTCGACAGAGAGGGGCGACGGATCGATTTCGAGCTGCTGGATGACCGCTCAAGGCGTGGTCGCTCGCCGGGCGGCACCGGGGCGGCAGCAGCGGTGTAGGGAAGGCCTCGACGATCAGGAAGCGGTCAAGAAGAGGATGAACGACGGCGTCGCGCGAGCGGTGCCATCATGGAGCTGGAGAGCGGAGATGGCGGAGACGACCGGCAGTGTGGAAGGTCTGGAGGCGCAGAGGACGCGCCTTGACGACCTTGGGAGGTTCCTTTGAGATCCCGGAGAAGCTGAGCGCCCTCCAGGAGCTGGAGAAGGAGATGGCGCGCCCGGATTTCTGGGAGCAGCCAGACGAGGCCCGACGCACGATCGAGCGAACCAAGCAGCTCAAGGAGTGGACCGAGCCGTGGACGAGCATCGCGAGCAAGGTCGACGACCTCCTCGAGATGGCGGGTCTGCTGAGTGAGGAGCCCGACCCGGAGCTCCTCGCCGAGGTCGAGTCCGAGAGCGCGGAGGTGGAACGACAGCTCGGCGAGCTCGAGCTGCGCAACATGCTCAGCGGCCCGGATACCCACCGAGATGCCTTGCTGACGATCCATCCCGGTGCGGGCGGCACCGAGTCGCAGGATTGGGCCGAGATGCTGCTGCGTATGTATAGCCGCTGGGCGGAATCGCGAGGGTTCACCGTCGACGTCCTGGATCTGCTTCCCGGCGACGAGGCCGGCATCAAGTCGGTGACCGTCGAGATCCGAGGGAGCGACGCCTACGGCTATCTGAGTGCGGAGCGAGGCGTTCACAGACTGGTCCGCATCTCGCCGTTCGACTCCCAGGGGCGCCGCCATACCTCGTTCGCGTCGGTCTTCGTGTATCCGGTTGTGGAGGACGACATCGAGGTGGAGGTGGACGAAGAGGAGCTCCGCATCGACACCTACCGTGCCTCGGGAGCCGGCGGACAGCACGTGAACAAGACGGACTCCGCCGTGCGGATTACGCACGAGCCGACGGGGGTCGTGGTCTCCTGCCAGCAGGAGCGTAGCCAGCACAAGAACAAGGCGAAGGCGATGAAGATGCTCCGGGCCGCTCTCTACCAGCGGGCCGTCGAGGAGCGGGAAGCGGAGCGTCAGGTGCTGGAGGACACCAAGAAGGAGATCTCCTGGGGCAGCCAGATCCGATCGTACGTTCTCCAGCCGTATACGATGGTCAAGGATCACCGCACCGGGGTCGAGATCGGGAACGCGGCCGCGGTGTTGGACGGGACGATCGATGACTTCATCGAGGCGTTCCTCAGGGAGAACGGCGGGGCCGGATCGTGAGCAGCCTGGCCCGCCGAGAAGCGGGGCGGCCGGTCCGATGACCGATAGCCGGCGTCCGACAGGGGAGAGCGTGCTCGGCACCTGCTCCGGCTGCGGCGCAGAGGCGGCTCTGCGGGACGGCCTCTGCCCGGCCTGCTGGTACGAGTCGACGGACCGGCCGAAGCCGATTCGCGATCGCTACGCCAAGCTGGCTCGGCTCCAGGATCTCGGCGTCGAACCCTGGGCCTACGGCTTCGACCGCACGCACACGCTCCCCGAAGCACTCGGCGCCTTCGAGGATGATGGGGGGGAGGAAGGTCCGCACGTCAGCGTCGCCGGCCGAGTGCTCTCCTACCGGGATCTGGGAGGCAGCGCCTTTGGGCACCTGGGAGACCGGCGTGGCCGCCTCCAGGTCTACTTCAAGCGCGATCTCCTGGCGGATGCCGATTCCGATCTTCTGGATCTCCTGGATCTCGGGGACTGGGTGGGCGTGACGGGACCCCTGTTTCGGACACGGACGGGCGAGGTGACCGTCCGCGCGGAGCGTTTGGCGCTACTCGCGAAGACGCTGCGTCCCCTTCCGTTCGGCAAGGAAGAGATCACCGAGGACGGTGGGCGGGTCGTGCACAGCGGCTTCGCGAACCCGGAGGCACGATACCGGCAGCGGTACGCGGACCTGGCGGTCAACCCGGGTGTGCGCGAGATCTTCGAGGCGCGGGCCGGGATCATCCGCGAACTGCGGCGTTTTCTCGAGGGTCGGGACTTTCTGGAGGTCGAGACTCCGATTCTCCAGCCGCTGTACGGCGGCGCGTTCGCCCGGCCGTTCACCACCTACCACAACGAGCTGGATTCCACCCTCTACCTGAGGATCGCCGATGAGCTCTACCTGAAGCGCTTGATCGTTGGGAGCCTCGACCGTGTTTACGAGATCGGGAAGAACTTTCGGAACGAGGGTATCGATCGGACCCACAGCCCCGAGTTCACCATGCTCGAGCTCTACGAGGCGTTCGCGGACTATGAAGGGATGATCGAGCTCGCCGAGAGTATGGTGTCGACGGCGATCGAGAAGGTCCTGGGGGTCACCGAGAGGGAATACGAGGGGACGCTCATCCGGCTGGGGGCGCCCTGGCAGAGGATGACGTATCGGGACGCGCTTCTCGAGTACGGCGGAGTCGATCCCCTGGAGGCAGATCTGGAGGAGCTGCGACGCGAAGCCGAAGTCTCTGGTCGCTCCGACGCGGAGGATCTTCCCCGTGAGAAGCTGATCGACGTGCTGTTCTCGGCTCGTGTCGAGCCACACCTTCTGCAGCCCACGGTCGTCTACGATTTCCCGATCGAGATCAGCCCGCTCGCCAAGCCGAAGCGGGGAGAGCCGCGTCTCGCGGAGCGCTTCGAGGTTATCGCCGGCGGATCGGAGCTGATCAACGCCTTCAGCGAGCTCAACGACCCGATGGATCAGTGGGATCGGTTCGACGCGCAGGCGCGCGCCCGCGCGGCGGGGGATCTGGAGGCTCAGCCGCTGGACGAGGATTACCTGCGGGCGCTCGAGTACGGCTTGCCCCCGACGGGGGGACTCGGGTTGGGTGTCGATCGCCTGATCATGCTCGCCACCGGCCTGAGCTCGATCCGTGAAGTGACGCTGTTCCCCTCTCTTCGACCCGACGAAGGAGCGGAGGAGTGAGCCGCAAGCGCTCTCTCGAGTGGTTTGTGGCCCGGCGCTACCTCTCGGGCGGAAAGGGTCGTGGCTTCCTCTCCCTGATCACGCTGATTGCCATCGGCGGCGTGACCGTAGGGGTGATGGCGCTGATCGTCGTGATCGCGGTCATGAGCGGTCTACAGAAGGACCTGCGGCAGGCGATCCTCGGGGCCAGTCCCCACGGCATGGTGATACGGCTCGGAGATGACGTCTCCATGGCAGATTGGGAGCGCGTGGTCGATGTGGTTCGGGCGGATTCTTCGGTCACCGCCGCCGCCCCGTTCGTATACACGGAGATCGTGCTCGCGCCGCCGGGGAGCTTCAACGAGGGTGCCGTCCTGAAGGCCATCCCCAACGACGCGCAGTCGCTCGCCGTCGCAAGAGTGGATGAGTATCTGGTCTCGGGGAAGCTGCCCTTCGACGTCACCGAGTCGGGGCACCCCGGGCTGTTGGTCGGCAGCGGCCTGGCGAGCCGGCACGGCCTCTTCCCGGGCCAGATCGTGACGATCGTCTCCGTCCAGAACGCCGAGTTGACGCCGACCGGCCTCCAGCCGCAGATGCGGAGGTTTGAGGTCACGGGCGTCTTCGAGACCGGGCTGTACCAGTACGATTCGAAGTGGACGTTTACCAACCTTCCCGCCGCGCAGAGCCTGCTCAACCTGGGTGAGCGCGTCACCGGTGTGGAGTTCAACGTCCAGGATGTCTGGAAGGCGGCAGAAACCGCCGAGCGGCTGGACGTCGAGCTTCGCTTCCCGTATGCGGTCGACGACTGGCAACACCAGAACGCGAGCCTCTTCTCCGCGCTCAAGCTGGAGAAACTGGCCATGGCGGTCATCCTCCTGCTCATCGTGCTCGTCGCGTCCTTCAATATCATCTCCACGTTGATCATGGTGGTGACCGACAAGACCCGGGAGATCGGGATACTGCGCTCGATGGGCGTAACCTCGAACGGTATCCTCCGGATCTTCCTGATCCAGGGCATCGTCATCGGGTTCATCGGGACACTCGTTGGAGGCACCCTCGGAGGCACGCTCGCGTATCTGCTCGACCGCTACGAGTTCATCACACTCCCCGGAGATGTGTATTTCATCGACCGCCTGCCCGTGGATGTGAACCCGATGGATGTCGGGCTCATCGTCGCGGCGTCGATCGCCATCTCCTTCCTGGCGACGATCTATCCAGCCCGGCGAGCCGCCGAGCTCGCCCCCGTAGACGCCATTCGCCATGAGTGAGGGCGCGTGAGCGAGGCGCCGGATCTCGTGCGCGAGCCCGTGTCGGCCGAGGCTGCGCCCGGGACCGCTCCGCCGCACCCCGAAACGCCGGCGGCGGTCTCGGCGCGGGATATCTGCCGGAACTTCCTCAGTCCGGACGGCCGCGAGCTCCTGGTCCTGCGTGGCGTGGACCTTGAGGTCGATCGTGGCGAGACGCTGGCCATCATGGGACCGAGCGGGGCGGGGAAGTCCACGCTGCTGCATGTTCTGGGCGCCCTGGACGAACCGACCAGCGGAACCGTTCGAATAGCGGGGCGGACGTTGAGAGGGCTGGCCGACACGGAAGTGGCGCGCCTGCGCAACGAGCTCGTGGGCTTCGTCTTCCAGTTCCACCATCTGCTGAGGGATTTCTCGGCGCTCGAGAACGTCATGCTTCCGCAGATCATCGCGGGCACCGAGCGTGCGGAAGCGGAGTCGCGCGCGACAGCCGTCCTGGAGCAGGTCGGTCTCGGGAAGAGGCTCCAGCACCGCCCCAACAAGCTGTCGGGTGGTGAGCAGCAGCGAGTCGCGGTCGCCCGAGCCCTCGTCAACGAACCTCCTCTCTTGCTGGCCGATGAGCCGTCGGGTAACCTGGACACGGAGACCAGCAAACGCTTGCACGACGTGCTGTTCGCTCTGGTCGAGGATCACGGCAGCGCCCTGATCGTCGCGACCCACGACCGTGAACTCGCGGAGCGCGCCGGTCGAGTCCAGCGGCTGGTCGGTGGCGTCCTGGAGCCGCCGGACTGAGATCACGGCGGATTCCTCCTCGCCGTCGGATTGGCGATGCGCCGGGATGCCCGGCCGTGCAAATCACCACACGCCATGGGACGCGCGCAACACCGCACGGAAACCAGGCAGCTCCAACGACATGTAACTTGATGATGGAAGAGGCAGTCATAGAAGAAGATGGGGAGCCGCGGGAAGCGCTGGTACGGTCCGAGCGGCGACGGGAAGGAATGCGGCCGGCCTGGTGGTCGGGCCGGGATACGTTCGGGAGGGGGTAGATGGTCTGCGAACGCTGTCAGGAACGGGAAGCCGAGGTTCACCTGACGACGATCGAGAACGACGAGATGGCCACGGTCCATCTGTGCCCCTCGTGCGCCGGACAGGAGGGCATCTCCGCGTTCACCTCCGCACCGGCTCCGCTGGCTGACTTCCTCGCCACCATCGGCACCAGCCTCGAGGATGCTTCAGAAAGTACGACGAGCGAGCCGTGCCCCTACTGCGGTACGTCGTCGGGGGATTTTCGTCGCACCGGCCGACTGGGATGCCCCGAGTGCTATGCCCATTTCGAGGGTCAGCTACGTGGTCTCCTGAGACGCGTTCACGGCTCCACGCAGCACGTCGGCAAGCTCTACCTCGGCGAGGCCACGGAGACCGACGACCACTACGCCAAGCTCCGGAGCCTGAGGCTGCGCCTGGACAGGGCCGTCGAGCTCGAGGACTTCGAAGCCGCTGCCGAGCTTCGCGACCAGATCAACGTGCTCGAGGCGGCGGAGCGGTGAGCGGCGGCAACGGCATGGGCGTTCCCTCGCCCACGGTGGACGATCGAGGAACGTCGTGGCTGGATGGAAGCGGCCAGGATCACGAGATCGTGCTTTCGACCCGCGTGCGTTTGGCCCGCAACCTCCAGGGGTACACCTTCGCTCTTCGAGCCGATGCCGATGATCGGCGCAGCGTCCTGGATCAGGTACGACACGCGCTGGGAGCGAGCGCCGATTTGGACGACGGCGTGCTGTGGGAGATGTCCGAGTTGGAGGCCGTCGAACGGCGGATCCTGCACGAACGCCACGTGGTGAGCCGGGAGCTGATCGGTCCGGACGAAGGGCCGGCGCCGGACGGAACGGCGCTCGCGCTCGGCGCGAGCGGGCCGTGCGGAGTGATGATCAACGAAGAAGACCACCTCCGCATCCAATCCCTCCACAACGGCATGGAGCTCGAGGCCGCCTGGAAGCAGGTGTCGGAACTGGACGAGGCGTTGGGAAGCCGGCTGCCCTACGCCTTCCATCACGAGTTCGGTTTTCTCACCTGCTGTCCGACGAACGTCGGGACCGGCCTGCGGGCCTCGGTTCTGGTTCACCTGCCCGGGCTCGTGCTGACCAAAGAGATCAACAAGGTCCTGCAGGGAATCGCCCAGGTCGGCCTCACCTACCGCGGCCTCTATGGCGAGGGTTCGGAGGTGGTCGGAAACTTCTTCCAGATCTCGAATCAAACAACGCTCGGGAAGAGCGAGACGGATCTCGTGGATCACCTGCGCGAGATCGGCGTTCAGGTCGTCGAGTACGAGAAGCGGGCGCGCGCCGTCTTGCTTCGCGAGGCTCCCTACGTTCTGGAAGACAAAGTATGGAGAGCGTACGGGATTCTGCGGCACGCGCGAAGCCTCTCCTTCGACGAGATGATGAACCTGCTCTCGGGCGTGCGTTTGGGCCTCACTCTGAAACTTCTCAGAACACCTCGGGTAAGGACGCTGAACGAGATAATGATCTTCGCGCAGTCGGCGCACCTTGAGCGGAGGGCGGGACGGACGCTGGATGAGGGCGACGCCGATGTCTACCGAGCTTCTTTCGTTCGAGAGCGCCTCTCGGCAGAGGGCGAGGCCACATCTTCTCCCTCGGAACCCCGCCCTGAAGCGGACAACTCGGCATGAACTACAACTTCACTGATCGAGTCCGGAAGGTACTCGCGCTCGCCCGCGAGGAGGCCATCCGCCTGCAGCACGACTACGTGGGCACGGAGCACATCCTTCTCGGCCTCATCCGTGAGGGCGAGGGCGTCGCGGCGGCGGTGCTCAGCAACCTCGCGGCCGACCTGGATGAGCTCCACCGTCTTGTGGAGGAGAACGTCCGCCGCGGGAAATCGGCCTCCAACATCCCCGAGCTGCCGTATACATCCAGAGCCAAGAAGGTGCTCGAGTACGCCATGGCCGAGGCGAGGGAGCTCAACCACAGCTACGTCGGCACGGAGCACCTCCTGCTCGGCCTCCTTCGCGAAGAGAAGGGCTTGGCGGCCAAAGTGCTCGGCGAGCTGGGCATCTCGCTCGACGAGGCGCGCACCGAGACGTTGAAGCTCCTGGGCACCGAGATGCCCAGCTCCGCTCCATCATCCTCTGGCGGCACCCCCAAGGGAGAGAAGAAGTCCAAGACTCCGGCGCTCGATCATTTCTGCCGGGATCTCACGCAACTGGCCGGCGAGGGCGAGCTGGACCCGACGATAGGGCGTGAGGAAGAGATCGAGCGGGTCATGGAGGTCCTCTCCAGGCGCAAGAAGAACAATCCCGTGCTCATCGGCGAGCCGGGTGTCGGCAAGACGGCGATCGTGGAGGGGCTGGCGCAACGGATC
>JBDHIM010000086.1:0-23226 GCA_039587445.1 Gemmatimonadota bacterium | reverse complement strand
TCCACCGCCTCGGGCGTCTCCGGCTCCACGACCTCCGGCTCCTCAAGGGCTATCCTCGGCGGCTCGCGGTCAAGTTCGGTGCCGGGCGCCCCGCCCTCGAGGGCTTCCGAGGCGGCCGGCGTTCGCGGCGTTCCATAGTGGAACCAGACCTTCTCGAACTCGATCCGTCCACGCGTCTGGAGGGGGTGATGCGCGGTACGTCCCGACTCCTGGATCTCCGGCTCTTCATCCAACAAACGGAATATTCGCTCCGAGCTCGCCATCGCGCTCTGGAGGATGTTGTACTTCTCCGAGAGGTCCTGGATCGGCCGGAAGAACCTCCGCGCGTACTGCAGGAAGGCCGCGATGACGCCGATGGTGACGGCCCCCTGCAGGGCCTGGCCGCCGCCGTACCAGATGATCAGGGCCAGGGCGACGGAGGCCAGTAACTCCACGATCGGGAAGAAGAGCGCGTAGTACGTGATCGACCGCAGATGGGCGTCGAGATGGTCCCGGTTGAGCTCATCGAAGCGTCCCATGGTCGACCGCTCCAGCCGGAAGAGCTGGACGACCGACATACCGCTGATCCGCTCCTGAAGGAAGGCGTTGATCCGGGCCAAGCGAAGCCGGATGTCCCGGTATGCCTGTCGCACCTTGGTCCGAAACAGCCAGGCGGAGAGGAAGACGGCGGGCAGGACGGCGAAGGTGACGAGGGCCAACCGCCAGTCGAGAGCCAGCATCGCGCCGACGATGAAAAGGAGCGTGAAAATATCGCCGAAGATCGCCACCACGCCGGAGGTGAACATCTCGTTGAGAACCTCGACATCGCTCGTCACCCGCGTCATGACTCGGCCGACCGGATTCCGGTCGAAGTAGGAGAGCTGCAGCCGCTGCAGGTGGCGGAAGATCTCGCCCCGTAGGTCCTTCATCACCCGCTGCCCGATCCAGGTCGTCAGCAACGTCCGGCCGTACTCGAGTGCCGCGGAGAAGGTCAAGGCGAGAGCGAACGCGATCGTGAGCCCGGCCAACAGGCCGTAGTCGGCGTTGGGGATGGCATCGTCGATCGCGACCTTCGTCAGCCACGGGCCGACGAGCTCGAGTCCCGAGGCGAGAACGAGCATCCCGACCGCTATCACGACCCTTCCGCGGTAGGGCCGGATGTAGGCGAGGAGGCGCCGCATGAGCCGGGCATCGTAGGCTTTGCCCAGCTTGTCTTCCTCGCGAATCGGGCCTTCTGGCGCCAGTTGCATGGCGAAAAGAATAGCACGCCCGGCATCGGTCGGCATCCGTCGATGGATGACGCGGCCGGCGGTCGACCGAGGCGGCTCTCGGGGGTCTGCGGCGATTGACGGGAGGGGGTCCCGGAGTTATGATACAAACGTATGAATGAACCCAGGAGGAGCTCCGGCACGAGAGGGGCGCTGCTCAGCGCCGGCCGCCAGCTGTTTGCCGCGCACGGCTACAAGGGCGCGTCGGTTCGGGCCATCACGGGGGTGGCCCGGGCGAACCTCGGAGCGATCACCTACCACTTCGGGTCCAAGGCGGCGCTGTACGACGCCGTGCTCGAGCAGACGCTGACGCCTTTTCGGGAGCGCCTTCGAGCGGCGGCAAGCGCTGACGGCTCGCCCTTGGAGAGGGTGCAGTCTTTCGTACGGGCGTTCTTCGAGCACCTCTACGAGCACCCGGAGCTGCGTGGGCTGATGGTTCGAGAGCTCTCGACAGAGGAACCGATCCCGGAGGCCGTCCTCGTCACGTTTCAGGCGAACTTCGGAGTGTTGAGCGGCTTGATCCGGGAAGGCCAGGCGGCCGGAGAGATCCGGGAGGGCGACCCGATGATGCTCGCGCTCGCGACGGCGACCCAACCGGTCGCCCTCAACCTTGTGCGGCCCGTGCTCGAGCAGGCGGGCGCGGTGCGATTCGAGAGCCCGGAGGCCCGCGGTCGACTCGTGGACAACGCGATTCGCTTCGTGGTCGAGGGGCTCGCGGCCCGCGGCAGCAACGAGGAGGGTCTCCGATGAGACGACGTGCTCCCGTTTTTGCCCTTCTTCTCGCCACCGCGGCGGGAGCGAGCTGGTTTCTCCTGCGCACGGAGGGGCCGGACACGGCGATCCTCGCCTCGGGGACCGTGGAGGCGCGCGAATCGGATCTCGGTTTCCGAACGGCGGGGAGGATCGATCTCATCTCCGTTGACGAGGGAGACCGGATCTCCGAGGCCCAGCTGCTCGCGATTCTCGATCAGCGCGAGTTGGCGGCGGCCCAGGCGGCGGCGAGGGCTCGGGCCGCGGCGGCCAGAGCGACTCTCGATGAGCTTACCGAGGGCTTCCGCAGCGAGGAGATCGAGCAGGCTCGAGCCGTGCTGCGGGCCGCCGAGCGCCGGCGACTGGACGCAACGAGGGATCTCGAGCGGGCAAGAAGCCTGTACGAGGACGGCGCCATAAGCGAACAGGCTCTTGATGATCGAGAGACGGTCGCGACGGTGGCCGAGTCGGAGATGCAGGGGGTCAGCGAGCGGTTGAGACTGCTGGAGAGCGGAACTCGCTCGGAGCGCATCTCCGCCCAGCGTGCCGCGGTCGCGGCCGCGGAGGCCGAGGCAGACAGGGTCGCAGCCCTACTCGAATACGCGCAGATCACGGCCCCGAACGCTGGCCTGATCACCATCCGCCACCGAGAGCCCGGCGAGATCGTCCCCGCCGGGGCGGCCGTGCTCACCCTGATGAACCCCGATGATCGGTGGGTCCGCATCTACGTCCGTGCCGACCGGGTGGGTCGGCTGTCGATCGGTCAGACCGCCACGATAACGGCCGATGCGTACCCGGAGCGCACCTACACCGGCCGCGTGGTGTTCATCGCCAGCGAGGCCGAGTTCACGCCGCGCGACGTTCAGACGACCGAGGAGCGGGTGAAGCTGGTCTACCGGGTCAAGGTGCAGATCGAGGGCGATCCATCGTTCGATCTCAAGCCCGGCCTCGCCGCCGACGTCCGGCTCGAGACGGACGTCGGCTGACGCCGCCGGTAGGCCGAGAATCGAGGGCGGAGCGTTGGCCGGCCCCGCGATATCAGTCCGCGGCCTCACCCGCCGGTTCGGTGAGCTCGTGGCGGTGCGAGATCTCCGCTTCGACGTCGGGGCGGGCGAGTTGTTCGGAATCGTCGGTCCAGACGGAGCCGGGAAGACGACCACGCTGCGAATGCTGGCCGGCGTGCTGCCTCCCAGCGAAGGCGACGCGATCGTGGCGGGCGAATCGGTCATCACCAACCCGGAATCGATCAAGCCGAACATCGCCTACATGTCGCAGCGGTTCGGCCTCTATCAGGAGCTGACCGTCCGCGAGAACATCGAGTTCTACGCGGATCTTTACGAGCTGCCCCGCGCCGATCTCCCGGGCCGTCTGGAGAGGCTCTACGCGTTCTCCCGCCTGGGGCCCTTCGAAAAGCGCCGCGCCGAAGACCTCTCGGGCGGAATGAAGCAGAAGCTGGGGCTCTGCTGCGCACTCGTTCACGAGCCCCGGATCCTCCTGCTCGATGAGCCGACCTTCGGCGTCGACCCGATCTCAAGACGGGACCTGTGGCTGATCGTCCATGAGATGGTTGCCGCCGGCACCACAGTGGTGGCCAGCACAGCCTACATGGAGGAGGCAGAGCGCTGCGATCGGGTCGCCATGCTCCACGATGGAAACCTCGTCGGACTCGACGAGCCTCGGCGCCTGCAGGAGTCCCTGGCCGCCCGAGTAGTGGCGCTTCAGGTGGACAGGCCCAGGCGTGCCGTTGCATGCCTGGCCGAGGTGCCTCAGGTGGAGAGTGCGGCGACCTTCGGCGAGGCGGTGAGGCTCGTGCTTCGGAAAGACGCGGATTGGGCCGGCGTAAGAGCGGACCTGGAGCGGTCCGGCTTCACGGTCCGGAACGCCGACATCGCCAGGCCGACCCTCGAGGACGTCTTCGTGGAGCTGGTCGAACGGAAGCGCCGGCACGATGTCTGAGCCTGCCGCCACGCGCCCCGCCGTCCGGGTCTCCGGACTCACGAAGCGCTTCGGAGCCTTCACGGCGGTGGAAGACGTCTCCTTCGACGTCGGGACGGGAGAGATCTTCGGTTTTCTCGGGCCCAACGGTGCCGGCAAGACGACGACGATCAAGATGCTCACGGGACTTCTCCACCCCACCTCCGGAACGGCCGAGATCGACGGCCTGAGCATCCTGCACGACCTCGAGACGCTGAAGTCCCGCATCGGCTACATGTCACAGCTCTTCTCGCTCTACGCCGACCTCACCGTGGAAGAGAACATCGATCTCTTCGCCGGGCTGTATGGCGTCCGGGGGGACCGACTCGATGAGCAGAAGGTCTGGATCCTGGAGATGGCCGGGATCGGCGAACACGTCGGACGGCTGACGGCCGACCTTCCGCTCGGATTCAAGCAGCGCCTGGCGCTCGGCTGTGCCGTCATCCACGGGCCTCCGGTTCTCTTCTTGGACGAGCCGACATCAGGTGTGGATCCGGTGGCGCGGCGCGGGTTTTGGGATCTCATCTACGATCTCTCCGAGGCTGGTACCACCGTCTTCGTGAGCACGCACTACATGGAAGAGGCCGAGTACTGCCACAGGCTGGCGCTGATGAATCGGGGCCGTCTCATAGCGCTCGACAGCCCGGCCATGCTCCGCGGCTCCATGGTCGAACCGCTGCTGGAGCTGAGGACGGACGACGCACCACGCGCTGTGGAGGTGGTCAAGGGGCTATCCGGCGTCCTGGAGGCGTCCATGTACGGCCGAGCTCTTCACGTGCTCGTCGCCGATGAGCGCGCCGCCACGCCCGTGCTCTCGGAGGCGCTCACCGGCGCCGGCTTGACGCTCCGCTCGCTGCGCCGCATCGAGCCGGCCCTGGAGGACGTGTTCGTTGCCCGGGTCCGCGAGGCGGGAGGAGTGGAGTGAGCAGGCGACGACTCTTCGCCATCGCGCGGAAGGAGGTGATCCAGCTCGCTCGGGATCCACGTAGCCTCGTCCTCGCCTTCCTTCTGCCGCTTCTGCTGGTTCTGGTATTCGGCTACGCGATCACGCTCGACGTTCGGGACATACGGCTGGCCGTGCTCGACCTGGATGGGACATCGGAGAGTCGGCGGCTGGTCGATGCCTTCGCCGAGTCCGGGTACTTCTCCGTTCACCGCCGGCTCGAGCGCCACGGAGACGCCGAGCGGATGTTGGTCGGGGGTGAGGCGAGCGCCGTGCTGGTCATTCCGCGCGACTTCGCAGCGGATGTCGCGGCGAGGCGAGGGGCGCCCGTCCAGCTGCTCCTGGACGGCAGCGATGCCAACACGGCGAGCATCGCGTTGGGATATGCCGACGCGATCGTGTCCCGCTTCGCGGCGGACGCCCTGCCGAGTCGAGACGTGCCCCTTACCGTGCAGGTCGAGACGCGAGTCTGGTACAACCAGACGCTGGAAAGTCGGAACATGATCGTCCCGGGCCTGATCGCGGTTCTGATGTCGATCATCGCCGCCATGCTCACCTCGTTGACGATCGCCCGGGAGTGGGAGCGGGGCACGATGGAGCAGCTGGTGGCGACGCCGGTTCACCGGTTGGAGGTCGTGTTCGGCAAGCTGCTGCCGTATATCGGCATCGGCCTCGTGGACGTGGCGTTGGCCAGCGCCGTGGGCGTGTTTCTGTTCGGCGTGCCGCTGCACGGCAGCGTCGCCCTGCTCCTGGCAGCGTCCGTCCTGTTCCTGCTGGGAGCTCAGGGACTGGGCATCTTCCTCTCGGCCGCGCTCCGCTCGCAGGTGCTCGCGACGCAGGCTGCGATCCTCGTGACGTACATGCCCGCCCTGCTGCTCTCCGGGTTCATCTTCGCGATCGCCAACATGCCCGCGGTGCTGCAGGTCGTCTCCTATGCCGTGCCGGCGCGCTATTTCATCACGGTCACCCGCGGCATCTTCCTCAAGGGCGTGGGTTTCGATGCTCTGCTCGGCTCGTTCATCGGCCTCGCCATCTACTCCGTGGTCGGGCTCGGTCTCGCCTCGCGGGCGTTCCGCAAGGAGATCGCGTGACGAGGCTCTCGCCTTTCCGCATCCGGCAGATCGTTCGCAAGGAAGTCCGTCAGCTCCTGCGCGACCCTCGTGCCCGGCCGATCCTCTTCGTGGCCCCGGTCGTACAGCTGCTCCTCTTCGGCTACGCCGTGAACACGGATGTCCGGAGCACGCCGCTGGCCGTGCTGGATCAGGACCGCTCGGCAGCCTCCCGCGAGCTCGTCGACGAGATGGTGGCCGCCGGCTACTTCGAGACCGCGGTTCGGGTCGATCGGCCCGGAGAGCTGGTGGAGGTCCTGGATCGCGGACAGGCGGTGATCGCTATCGAGATCCCACCTCGCTTCAGCCGGGACCTCGCATCCGGCAGGGGTGGGACCGTTCAGCTGCTGGTGGACGGCACCGACTCCAACACCGGCACCATCGCGCTGGGCTACCTCCGCCGGGCGATTCTCGCTTACAGCCTGAAGAAAAGCGGTCTTGGCGAGAGCCCGGCGATGGGTCCGAGGCTCGAGCCGCGCGCCTGGTTCAATCCCTCCCTGGAGAGCCGCGCGTACAACGTGCCTGGCGTCATCGGTATTCTGATACTGCTCATGTGCCTCCTGCTCACCTCGTTCAGCGTCGTGCGAGAGAGGGAGCTGGGCACGCTGGATCAGCTGCGCGTCAGTCCCGTCAAGCCGGCCGAGCTGATCCTGGGCAAGACGATCCCGGTCGCCGTCGTGGCGCTGATCGACCTCGTTCTCATCACGGCCCTCGGCACGGCCTGGTTCGGCATCCCGCTGAGAGGCTCCCTGTTCGTCCTCCTCGCCGCCAGCCTGCTCTTCATCATCAGTGGGCTGGCGGCCGGGCTCCTCATTTCGACGGTGTCCAAGACCCAGCAGGAGGCCTTTCTCACCATGTATATGATCCTCCTGCCGTCGATCATCCTCTCCGGCTTCTTCTTTCCGATCCACTCGATGCCGGAGCTCTTCCAGTGGATCAGCTACCTGAATCCGGTGCGCTATTTTCTCGAGATCGTGCGAGCGATCTTTCTGAAGGGCGCCGGCCCCGTCGTTCTGTGGCCTCAATTCGCGGGCCTCCTGATTCTGGGAACGGCCGGGATCGCCGTGGCCATTCGGCGATTCGCGCGCAGCATCGCCTGACGGTCCGGCTTGGCGCGGGGAAGTGCGCCAGGCGAAGGGAATCGATCTCGAGATCCCGAGGGGCCGGATCACCGTCTTCACGGGGCCCTCCGGCTCGGGCAAGTCCAGCCTCGCGTTCGACACGATCTACGCCGAGGGGCAGCGGCGATACGTGGAGTCCCTCTCCACCTACGCGAAGCAGTTCCTGGAGCGGATGGAGAAGCCAGAGTTCGATACGATCGAGGGCATCAGCCCGTCGGTCGCGATCGATCAGCGGAACTCGGTCCAGACGAGCCGCTCCACCGTGGGGACGGTGAGCGAGGCTTACGACTTCATGCGTCTCCTGTGGGCGAGGGTTGGCGTGACGTCGTGCCCGGAGTGCGGAACAGTGGTGCAGCCGGATACCGTGGCGTCGGCGGCCGATCGTCTGCTCGAGCTGAAATTGGGCACCCGCCTCTACATCGCGTTCCCGTTCCAGTTCAGCGACAGAGTCTCTCACGAGCTCGCGGCGGGGAACCTCCTCGCGCAGGGCTACCTGCGAGTGATCGCGGACGGCCGCGAGATCTACCTTCCCGATCTTGCCGAAGAGGACGAAGCGGCCGCCTCCGGGAACGAGCGAGGGAACGACCGAGGGACCGAGGGCCGCGAGACGCGGATAGCCGACAGTGCTCTCACGGAGGCGAAGGAGCTGCTCGTGATCGTCGACCGCCTCCGCGTCGATCCCGAGGAGCGGGAGAGGCTCACCGATGCGCTGGCGGCGGGCTTCGCGGAGGGAGATGGACAGGCCGTCGCGCTCGCGCAGCAGGACTCCGACGGCCCCGGCGGTCTGGAGGGTGCAGACCGGTTCTCCTTCACCGAGAGACACCGCTGCTCCGGCTGCGGACGCTCCTTTCCCGTTCCCGGCCCACTTCTGTTCAGCTTCAACAATCCCGCCGGCGCCTGCCCCGAGTGCAATGGCTTCGGCGCCACGCTGGAATACGACCTGGACCTCATCGTCCCCGATCCCGACCGGAGTCTGGCCGATGGGGCGATCGATCCGTGGACGAAGCCGCGCTACTCACGCGAGCGATCCGACGTCGAGAGTTACGCGCGGCGTCACCGAATCGACCTCAGAGTGCCCTGGAGGGACCTGCCCGAGCCCGCGCGACACGAGCTGCTGTACGGCGGAAGCGACTTCCGCGGCGTGCTGCCGTTCCTGCGCTCCCGCGAGCGCAAACGGTACAAGCAGTACATCCGCGTCTTTCTCCGGGGGTACCAGATGCCGCGGAGATGCAAGCGCTGCGACGGCACCCGGCTGCGTCCCGAGGCGCTCGACGTCCGGGTCGGAGACCTCCACATAGCCGCGGCCTCCACTCTCGACATCTCGAATCTGCGTCAGTGGCTGGCCGCCCTCGAGCTGCCACCGTTCGAGCAGAGTGTGGCCCGCACAGTCATTCGCGAGCTCGAGGACCGCTTGCGTTTCATGGACGACGTAGGCCTCGGCTACCTGACCTTAGATCGGCAGGCACGCACCCTGTCGGGCGGCGAGATGCAGCGGCTGCGGTTGGCCAGCTGCCTGGCGAGCCATCTGGTCGATACGCTCTATGTGCTGGACGAGCCGACGATCGGCCTGCATCCGCGAGATGTCGAGCGCTTCCTGAGGGTGCTCGTACGGCTACGTGACCTCGGCAACACTGTGCTGGTGGTCGAGCACGACACCTCGGTGCTCGCGGCAGGCGACCACGTCGTCGAGCTGGGGCCCGGCTCCGGCGAGCGCGGTGGAGAGGTCGTGTTCGAGGGGGACTGGGCAGCGCTCCTGCGCTCGGAGACGGTCACGGGCCGGGCGCTTCGGGCACCTCCCAGCCACCGCCCGCGTCGCCGAAGCCCTCGCGGCCGCCTGCGGCTGCGGGGTGGCACCCTGCACAACCTCCGCGGGCTCGATGTGGACATCCCGCTGGGAGTGCTGACGGTCGTGACCGGTGTGTCGGGTTCGGGAAAGTCGACGCTCGTGCACGACCTCCTCTACCGAGCGCTCGAGAGGACGCTCAGGCGGAGGACCACGGCGAAGGCCCACCTTGGCGAGCGAAGCGGCAGGTACGACAGGTTGGAGGGGACTTCGGCGCTCGACGATGTCGTCTTGGTGGATCAGACGCCCATCGGTCGGACTCCTCGGTCCAATCCGGTGACCTACATCAAGGCGTTCGGCGAGATACGTCGCCTGTTCGCCGACCAGCCGCTCTCTCGCCGAAGGGGCTATGCGGCCCGCGACTTCAGCTTCAACACGTCCGGCGGAAGGTGCGAGGTGTGCAAGGGAGCCGGCGAGGAGCTGGTCGAGATGGTTTTCCTGGCGGATGTGGCCCTGACATGCGAGGCGTGCGGCGGATCGCGCTATCGCGCCGAGATCCTCGATGTCCGGTACCGGGAACGGAACATTCGGGAGGTGCTCGAGCTCACCGTCGACGAGGCGATCCGCTTCTTCCTTCGCCAGGATCGAATCGGAGAGCGGCTCTGGCAGCTACAGCGGGTGGGGCTGGGCTACATTCGACTCGGCCAGCCGGCGACGACACTGTCGGGAGGCGAAGCGCAGCGCCTGAAGGTGGCCAGAGAGCTGGCGGCGAACCGGGCGGTGGTCAGACGCCTCTACATCCTGGATGAGCCGACGGTCGGGCTCGGTCTGAGCGAGCTGGCCCGGCTGGTCGATGTCTTGGATGAGCTCGTGGAAGCCGGGGGGTCGGTTCTCGTCGTCGAGCACAACCTGGAGGTGATCGCCCGCGCCGACTGGGTCATCGACCTGGGTCCGGAAGCGGCCGACGCCGGCGGCACGCTCATGGCCGAAGGCCCCCCCGAAGCGGTCGCCGCCGAGGAGCGGTCCCATACCGGACGCTACCTGCGGACCTTCTTCGAGCGGGGTCGCGCAGCGGCGACGAACGGCGAGCGCCGGGAAGGCGACCGGTTCGGAGACGAGCAGGCGGGTTGAACCCTCCCCGGCTCTCCGTGCTCCTCCCCTGCCGAGATGCCGAGCAGCACCTCGACGAGTGCATCGCCAGCCTCGGGGCGCAGACGCTCTCCGACTACGAGGTTCTGGCCGTGGACGACGGCTCGAGCGACGGAACCCTGGGGATTCTGGAACGGTGGGCGAAGCGGGATCCACGGGTCCGGGTGTTGGGGGGACGGGGGTCGGGCATCGCCGAGGCGTTGTCTCTGGCGGCGGGCCATGCCCGCGCGGAGTATCTGGCCAGAATGGATGCCGACGACGTGATCCACGCGCAGCGCTTTCACCTTCAGTGGCGCTTTCTGCAGACGCGAACCGAGGTCGCGGCGTGCGGGACAGGGGTCCGATACTTCCCCCGCGAACGGGTCGGGTCCGGCTACGAACGCTACGAGAGCTGGCTCAACTCGCTGCAGGGGGAGGAGGAGGTGGAGAGGGACCTGTTCGTCGAGTGTCCGCTCGCGCATCCGACGATGATGGTGCGGGCAGCGGCCTATCGGCAGGTGGGGGGCTACCGGGACCGCGGCTGGCCGGAGGACTACGATCTGGTGTTCCGCCTCCATAGATCGGGCTACAGGTTGGCGAACCTGCCCGAGGTGCTGCTGAGCTGGCGGATCACGGCCGGCCGGCTCTCCATGCGCTCCGACAGATACTCGCCGGAGGCATTTCGCCGCTGCAAGGTGCACCATCTGCTGAGCGGCTACCTGCCTCCGGGCCGAGCGCTCGTGGTCTGGGGAGCCGGCCGCGTGGGCAAGCCTCTGGCCCGAGAGCTTCTTCGGCATCAGCTTCAGCCCGCCGCGTTCGTGGATCTCGATCCCAGAAAGATCGGACAGCAGGTTCACGGTGCCGTCGTCTGCCTTCCGTCCTTTCTGATGGAACGAGCCGACCGGCGGCCATTCGTGCTGATCGCGGTCGGATCCCCCGGAGCGAGAGAGGATATTCGCGCCTCGCTGGCCGAGATGGGCTACGAGGAATCGAAGGACTACCTCGCTTTCGCCTGACCGAAGGAGAAAGAGCATGACCGGAAGACGCCGGCCGTTCCGGGCGTCGGCGGTGGCCGCCGTCGCCCTGGCGTTCCTCCTGGGCCTCGGCCTGGGGGCCTCACCCGCGGCGGCGCAAGCGCCCCAAGACGCCACGTCCACCGCATCGGCGGCATCGGACGCCGGCGAGATCGCCGATCTCCTGCACGGCCAACGAAACGGTGCTTGGAAGTCCGCGTATCGGCCGCTCGCCTCCCGCCCCACTCTCATCCGCGGCGCCACGATCATGACCGCCGCGGGCGAGGAGATCGAGGGCGGAGATCTCCTCATGCAGGGCGGGAGAATCATCGAGGTCGGACGAAACCTCGATGGTCCGGCCGGCACGGTCGTGATCGACGCCAGCGGGAGGTTCGTGACGCCGGGAATCATTGACACGCACTCGCACCTCGGGGTCTCCCCGTCACCCTCGGTCTCCTCGACGAGCGATACAAACGAGTCGACCGACCCGAACACGGCCGAGGTGTGGGCGATGCACTCGGTGTGGCCGCAGGATCCGGGCTTCACTCGGGCGCTCGCCGCCGGCGTGACTACCCTCCAGATCCTCCCGGGAAGCGCCAACTTGATCGGGGGCCGCGGCATCACCCTCAAGACGGTTCCCGGCCGCACGGTCCAGCAGATGATGTTTCCGGACGCCCCGATGGCGCTGAAGATGGCGTGCGGTGAGAACCCGAAGCGAGTGTACGGTCAGGGCAGGCAGAGGTCGCCGCGAACGCGCATGGGGAACATGGCGGGCTACCGCGAGGCCTTCATCGAGGCGGAACGATACCGCAGGAAGTGGGACGCCTGGATCGAGGGCGGCATGAAAGAGGAGGCGGCCGATGCCGAAGATGCCGAGGACGCTCGAGGATCCGGAGGGCCGCCGGAGCGCGATCTGGCCAAGGAGACGTTGGCCGAGGTGCTTCGCGGCAACATCTATGTGCACAACCACTGCTACCGCGCCGACGAGATGGCCCAGATGCTGGACCTCGCGCGCGAGTTCGGCTTCCGGATCCGCTCCTTCCACCACGCGATCGAGGCGTACAAGCTCCGGGACGTCCTGGCACGAGACTCGCCGAGAACATCGCTCTGGTCTCCGAGGCTGGCGCGCCGGCGATCCTCCACACCGACAGTGACATGGGGATCCAGGTCATGAACCAGGATGCCGCCCGGGCGATGTACGCCGGAAAGGCCGCCGGCATCGATGTCGGCCGAGACGAAGCGCTGCGATGGATCACCGCGAACTCCGCCTGGGCCCTCGGGCTCGACGACCGGATCGGCACGCTGCAGCCGGGCAAGAACGCCGATCTCGTGATCTGGTCGGGAGATCCCTTCTCCGTGTACTCGCGAGCTGACCAGGTCTTCATCGACGGTGCGCTGATCTACGACCGGAGCCGGTCGGACGTCCAGCCGACGACGGACTTCGAGCTCGGGATCCTGCCGTCGTCCGGCCAGGGAGGCGACCGATGACCGCCCGGACCATCACCGCGGCGCTCGCGGTATCGGCGGCGCTGCTGCTCCCGGTCACGCGCCCGGGCGAGCTGGCGGCCCAGAATCTCGCGATCGTCGGCGCTACCGTCTATCCGGTCTCCGGTCCGCCGATCGAGGGTGCGACCGTGCTCGTGCGGGACGGGCTGATTGCCGCCGTCGGTATGGACGTCCCGATTCCGGCGGACGACTTCGCCGTCTTCGATGCACAAGGGAAGGTGGTGACGCCCGGCTTCTTCGACGCGGGCACCCAGATAGGCCTCGTCGAGATCGGCCTGGAGCGCACGACGGTCGACTCCCGCGTGGAGGGCGACCCCGTGAACGCCTCCTTTGACGTGGTCGACGGGTTCAACCCCAACTCGACCCTGATCCCGATCAACCGCCTCGGAGGTGTGACGACGACGACGGCCCTGCCGACGGGTGGGCTCATCGCCGGGCAAGGGGCGGTGATCGATCTGGAGGGCGAAACGGTCGAGGCGATGCTCGTCAAGCCGCGGGCAGCGATGGTGGCCAACTTCGGACCGGGCGCCGCTGCCGCGACGGGTGGGGCGCGGGGAGCCGCCTCGCTGCGTCTCCGGGAGGTGCTCGACGATGCCCGCTACTGGGAGAGCCACCGCGAGGCGTACGACCGAGGCGACGTCCGGCCGCTCAGTGTGTCGCGCCTCGACCTCGCAGCCCTGCAGCCGGTATTGGCCGGCGAGATTCCTCTCGTCGTCCAGGTGGACCGCGCCAGCGATATCCTCGCCGTGCTGAGAATCGCCGAGGAGTACGGCGTGCGACCGGTGATCCGCCGCGGCACCGAAGCCTGGATGGTTGCCGCGCAGTTGGCGGAGAGGAACGTACCCGTGATCGTGAAGCCGCTGACGAGCCTGCCCGATGGCTTCGATCGGCTGGGCGCGCGATTCGACAACGCCGCGCTCCTGCACGAGGCCGGAGTGACGGTCGCGGTCTCCAGCTTTCAATCCCACCGTGCGCACAACATAGGACTCGAGGCGGGCAACGCGATCCGTTTCGGTCTGCCCTGGGAGGCCGCCTTGCGTGCCGTGACGCTGACTCCCGCCGAGATCTACGGCGTCGCCGACCGTTATGGTTCGATCGAGGCCGGCAAGGTCGCGAACCTGGTGGCAAGGTCGCGAACCTGGTGGTCTGGAGCGGCGATCCGTTCGAGCTCTCGAGCCGGGCGGAAGAGGTGATCCTCCGCGGCGTCCGCGTGCCGCGCGAATCCCGGCAGCTCGAGCTGCTGAAACGATACCGGACGCTCGACGGCCGTCAGCCGCCGGCGTACCGGGGCGGACAATGAGGGTGGTACGGGCGGTGAATAGACCCCCCTTGAACGGTCGAGCCCGAAGTCTCGAAAGCGCAGTCACGGCGCGGCGTCATCGACTCTCGCGGGATTGACCATGGCGTTCGCGCGGGGCTCCGCCGAGGGTTAAATTTTTTTCCCGTCAGGTAGCGTTTTCCGGGCCGCTCGAGGGCCCGCAAAGAGCCCTGTCGCCGGGCTCCCTGCGCGGGAGTCCGTCCCTTTAAATCCGCCGAAATAGAGGCACATGGAGACAGACGACAGGAGCGAGAGGATAGAGCAGCGCCTTCTCGAGGACGAGATGCGGGAGTCGTTCATCGACTACTCGATGAGCGTCATCGTGCAGCGGGCGCTGCCGGATGTCCGAGATGGTCTCAAGCCGGTCCACCGCCGGATCCTGTACGCGATGCAGGAGGCCGGCCTGTCGCCCACCCGCGGCTACAAGAAGAGCGCGACCGTCGTCGGCGATGTGCTGGGCAAGTATCACCCGCACGGGGACTCGGCGGTCTACGATTCCCTCGTTCGCATGGCCCAGGATTTCTCGCTTCGCTATCCGCTGGTGGATGGGCAGGGCAACTTCGGGTCGATCGACGGAGACAGCGCCGCCGCCTACCGGTACACGGAGGCCCGGCTGGCCCCGCTCGCCGTCGAGATGCTGGCCGACTTCGAGAAGGAGACGGTCGACTACGCCCCGAACTTCGACGATCGGCTGCAGGAGCCGACGGTCCTGCCCTCCCGCCTTCCGAACCTTCTGGTGAACGGATCGTCAGGCATAGCGGTCGGGATGGCCACGAACGTGCCGCCGCACAACCTCGGCGAAGTTGTCGGCGCGTGCGTGCATCTGATCGACGATCCCGACTGCTCGCTGGACGACCTGATGGACTATATCCAGGGCCCGGATTTCCCCACGGGAGGCCACATCCTGGGGATGCAGGGGATCCGCGAGGCCTACGAGACGGGCCGCGGCCGGGTGATCATGCGGGCTCTGGCGCACACGGAGGAGATGAAGGGTAGCCGGGAGCGGATCGTCGTCACGGAAATCCCGTTCATGGTGAACAAGACCCGGTTGATCGAGCAGATCGCGCAGCTCGTACGCGACCGGAAGATCGATGGGGTCACGGATCTGCGGGACGAATCGGATCGCGACGGGATACGCATGGTCATCGAGGTGAGGCGGGATGCCGATCCGCGCATCATCCTCAACCGCTTGTACAAGCACACCCAGATGCAGTCGACGTTCGGCGTGATCATGCTCGCGCTGGTCGGAGGCGTGCCACGTGTTCTCTCGCTCAAGCAGGTGCTCCAGCACTTCGTCGACCACCGCCACGACGTCGTGGTGCGTCGGAGCACCTACGAGCTTCGGGTGGCACGCGAGCGGGAGCACATCCTCCAGGGCCTCAAGGTCGCTGTCGACAACATCGACGAGGTCGTGGAGATCATCCGTAAGTCAAAAGACACGGGTGAAGCCGGCGTGAAGTTGCGTGAGCGCTTCGAGCTCAGCGAGCGGCAGTCGGACGCGATCCTGAACATGCGTCTCGCCCGCCTCACCGGCCTCGAGATCGAGAAGCTCGATGCGGAGATCGCGGAACTAACGGCCGAGATCGCGCGTCTCGAAGAGATCCTCGACTCGAAGAGCCTCCGCATGTCGGTGATCAAGGAGGAGCTCCTCGAAGTCGCCGGCAAGTACGGAGATGGCCGGCGCACCGAGATCCTGGACGTGCCCGCGGATTTCTCCGACGAGGACCTGATCGCCGAGGAGGACATGGTGATCACGGTCAGCCGGACCGGTTACGTGAAGCGCATTCCGCCGGATGTCTACCGTCAACAGCGGCGCGGCGGGCGCGGTATCGCCGGCATGGGGACGAAGGACGACGACTGGGTGGAGCACCTCTACCTCGCGTCCTCGCACGACTACCTCATGTGCTTCACCCAGAACGGCCAGGTCTACTGGCTGAAGGTATACGAGATACCACTGGGAAGCCGCACGGCGCGGGGGAAGCCGATCGTCAACCTGCTGAACATCGGGAACGAGGAGGCGATCGCGTCGATCGTGCCGGTGCGGGACTTCCCAGCGGACCGCAACCTGATCTTTGCCACCCGCCTCGGGCTGGTGAAGAAGACGAGTCTGGCGGCCTACTCCAACGTTCGCTCGACGGGCATCAACGCGATCAACGTCGTTGAGGGTGATCGCTTGATCGACGTGCAGCTGAGCGACGGGACGAACGACATCATGCTCGGGACCCGATCCGGAATGGCGATCCGGTTCGCCGAGGCTGATGTTCGCGAGATGGGCCGGACAACACGGGGGGTGAAGGGGGTTGAGCTCCGGAGCGGGGACGAGGTGGTCGGGATGGTGGTCGTGCGCCGGGACGCCACCCTTCTGACCCTGAGCCAGCTGGGTATGGGGAAGCGCACGCGGATCGACGAGTACCGGACTCAGCGACGAGGCGGCATCGGTCTGATCAACCTCCGCGTTTCCGAGAAGACGGGCACCGTCGTGGGGGTGAAGGAAGTCACCGATTCGGACGAGCTCATCTTCGTCACCCGGAACGGCGTCGTGAACCGGCAGCTGGCGCGGGAGATCCGCACGATCGGCCGGGCCACCCAGGGGGTTCGGCTCGTGAACCTGGACAAGGGAGACGCCGTCGTGGATGTGGCTCGTGTTCTGGCCGATACGGAGGATACCGCGACCCTGCCGGTGGCCGTGTCCAGCGAGACCGACGAGGCCTCCGAGCCCGCAGGCTGAGTCGTTGAGTGAGTTCCTGGAGGCCCGATCCTCCGAAGGCGAAGCGTCGGGCCTCGTCTCGCTCACGCAGATCAGAGAAGCCGCCGCCCGCATCAAGGGCGTCGCGGTCCGCACACCCCTTCTTCCGGTAGAGCACGCCGCCGGCCGCGTATGGTTGAAGTGCGAGAGCTTCCAGCCGACGGGCGCCTTCAAGCTTCGCGGAGCCTACAACTTCATTGCCCGGCTGGATCCGGAGGAACGATCCCGCGGCGTGATCACCTACTCCTCGGGCAACCACGCCCAAGCCGTCGCCTATGCGGCGCGGGAGTTCGACGTTCCGGCCACGGTAGTCATGCCGGTGGACGCCCCGGCATTCAAGCTGGAGGCGACCCGTTCGTTAGGCGCCGACGTCGAGCTCTGCGGAACGCTGAGCACGGAGCGCGGAGCGCGGGCCCACGAGCTGGCCGCGGCTTCCGCCTCCCCGATCGTCCCGCCGTTCGATCACCCGGACATCATCGCCGGCCAGGGGACGGTGGGTCTGGAGCTGGCGGAGCAGATGGAGCGCCAGGGAGTGTACCCTTCGGCCGTTGGGGAAGGTGAGCCTCGGATCCTGGTTCCGGTCGGGGGTGGAGGTCTCGTCTCGGGCGTCTCCGCCGCGCTCGGCCCGTCGGTGGGCGAGGCGCGCGTGTGGGGCGTCGAGCCCGACGGGGCGGCCTCGATGAAGCGTTCGCTGGAGGCCGGCGGTCTGGTGACCTTGGAGAGCGTGGAGACGATCGCCGACGGGCTGAAGCCGGTCACGCCTGGAGCGCTCACGTACGAGCACTGCTTGGCGCTGCTCGAGGGGGTGCTGACCGTAAGCGACGACGAGATTCGCCGCGCCGTACGTTGGTGCTTCGCTCGCCGTCTCGTGGTCGAGCCGAGTGGGGCCGCGGGGGTCGCCGCCCTGCTGGCCGGCCGGCTCCCGGCCGGCGACGGACCCGTCATCATCGTCATCTCGGGCGGGAACATCGGCTGGCGTCGTCTGCATCGCCTGCTTCTCGAGGACGGTGAGCTCCCGACACCCGTCCAGGAGGGTTGAGCGGCGTGGCCGAGAACCGGACGCTGACGGCGGTGCAGGGCATCACGGTAGGACACGCGCAGGATGGAGGGGGGGGAACGGGATGCACGGTGGCTATCGGTCCCTTTGTGGCGGCGGTGGAGGTCCGAGGCCTGGCCACCGGGTCGCGCGAGCTGGATGCCCTGTCGCCTCTCCACCTTGTCCCACGGTGTGACGCCATCCTGCTGACGGGAGGGTCGGCGTTCGGCCTCGCCGCCGCCGATGGCGTCTCCCGCTGGCTGGAGGAGCGCGGTCGCGGCTACGAGACCCGCGCGGCAGTAGTGCCCATCGTTCCGGCGGCCGTCATCTACGACCTCGGGATGGGCGATGCGTCGGTGAGGCCGGGTCCGGAGATGGGCTACGCCGCCGCCGCCGTCGCCTCCGAGCGGCCGGTCGAGGAGGGACGCGTGGGCGTGGGGGCGGGTGCGAGCGTGGGCAAGCTGAGGCCCGAGGGGCTCGAGCCCGCGGGAGTAGGAAGCTGGTCCGAGGACCACGGCGAGCACGTCGTTGCGGCCCTCGTCGTCGTCAACGCCTTCGGCGACGTTCTGGATGGTCAGGGAAGGATCACCGCCGGATCGCGCGGCCCCGACGGCAGCTATCTGGATACCGCGCAGGCGATCCGCGAGGGGCAGGTGCCGGATTGGCTCGTCCGGGCCGGCGAGAACACGACGCTGGCGATCGTCGCGACGGACGTCTCGCTGAGAAAGACCGAACTGCAGGTCGTGGCTCGGCAGGCGATGAACGCGGTCGTCCGCCGCATCTCACCCGCCAACACCTCTTTCGACGGCGACATCGTCTTCGCGGCCTCCACGGCGGAGAGCGCCGGGACCGGGCCGGACTTACCGCCGATCCAGCTTCTCTCGATCGGATTGCAGGCTCAGCTAGCCCTGGAACGAGCGCTCCAACGAGCCGTTCGGAGGTGACGGCCCCGGTGCGCCTCCTCCTGTTCGATGTGGATGGAACGCTGATCGAGCCGCGCGGAGCGGGGCGTGTCGCCCTGGGTTCGGCCATGCTGGAGGTCTATGGGCAGACCGGCCCCATCGACGACCACGACTTTCGCGGCAAGACCGATCCCTGGATCGTGCGGGATCTTCTCCAGTGCTGCGGCTGGGCCGATGAGGAGATCGACGCACGGCTGCACGAGGTCTGGGAACCCTATCTTCGCCACCTCGACGATGCCCTGGAGGCGGCTGAGACCCGACCGACGGCCTGCTGCGGAGTGCCGGAGCTTCTGGGCAGACTGTCAGCGGACGCTCGCTACGAGCTCGCCCTCCTGACCGGCAACGTGGAAGAGGGGGCGACGAAGAAGCTGCGTGCCGCGGGCATCTTGCACCGCTTTGACGTGGGAGCCTTCGGATCGGACTCCGAGCGCCGCGCCGATCTGCCGCCGATCGCCGTGACGAGGGCGGCACGCCGGACGGGCCTGAGCTTCCTTGTCGAGGACGCGATCGTTGTCGGGGACACGCCCGAGGATGTGCTCTGCGCACGCGCCAACGGCTCCCGTGTGGTCGCGGTTGCGACCGGTGGCTTCAGCGCCGACGATCTCAGGTCTCACGACCCGGACGACGTGCTGGACGACCTGTCGGATTCCGACTCCGTTCTGGAATCTCTCGATGACGTCGCCACCGGCGCTCGAAGGGTCAAGTGAAGCGCGAGTTCGAGCTCAAGGCGGCGCTGCCCGGCGGCGCGACGGGGTTACGTGAGAGGCTCGCCGACGCTGGTTGGAGCCTGTCCTTCGAGGGCCGGATGTCGGATCGCAGGTTCGACACCCCGGGGCGATCGCTCGAAAGCCGGGACGAGGTTCTGCGCATCCGATGCATGACGCCGGTCCTCGGCGAGAGCCGCACACTGTTGGGTTGGAAGGGGCAGGCGTCTGAGGAGCACGGGTACAAGGTGAGACCGGAACTGGAGACAGTGGTCCAGGACACGGAGACCGCCGTCGCGATCCTGGAGAATCTGGGATACTCCGAGGTCATCTTCGCCATCGACCGTCGCGTGGCCGTGTACGAGAAGGGGCGAGTGTACGCCCGCATCGAGACCTATCCGGCCATGGATGTTCTCGTCGAGCTCGAGGGGGATCCGGATCGCATCGAGGCGCTGTTCGCCGATATCGGTCTGCCCAGAGAGGATTGGAAGCCATGGCCGCTCGAGGAGTTCGTTCGCCGGTACGAGGAGCGGACAGGCTCGGAGGCTCGTCTCTCCGGCGAGATCCCCGGTGGCTGAGCCGGCGACCTTCGCCGTCGACGCCTTCCTCGAGGGAGATCATCTGCGTCGAGGAGTCCAGCTACAGGTCGAAGATGACCGGCTGTCATACGACGACATCGACCTGTCCCTCGACGAGGTGTTCTGGGTCTCCAGGCGTGCCGGGCTCTTGCTCGTCTTCTCGCGCGGATACGTCGCGGTCTTCCGAGCTTCGGACGACCGGCTTGATGACCTGAACCGGGCGATCGACGCAAGGCTCGACGTGGATGCGTTGCGAGCCGCAGCCCTGGAGCCGCTGGCCTGGGAATCGGTCGTGTGCTCCGGCGGTGTCGCGATCTCCGGTGCCGTGGAGGACAGCTCGGCGGAGAACGGCTCTGCGGACGGCAGATCCCTGAAGGGGCTCTTCGTTGCGGTCTTCACTCGGCAGGCGCTGCACCTGTTCGCGCGCGAAGAGGCGTTCCGTGTTCGCTGGCCAGTGGCCGTCGCGCGAGAGACGGCGGGGGAGCCGCGCCAGGCACGGCCGGCGCTCGAAATCGAGCACGGCGACACAAAGCTGCGGATTCTGTACCTCCGGCCGGAAGAGATCTCGGCGATCCTAGAGGTCGCCCAAACGACACCCAAGGAGCCGGCCGAGCGGAAGGAAGCGATCGAGATGTTCGCGCGTCGTGAGGTGGCCGGGCCAACTCCCGCTCGCCTGCCCGAGTTCACGACATCGACCGAGACGATCCGCGAGCAGGCCGAGAAACAGGCGGCGACGTTGCCTTCGGACCTCCGGATGAGAGTCGGCCTGCCGGACGACTTCTTTGCCGATCACTTTCAGGAGCTCGGCGAGACGGCTCTCGGACCTCTCTTGTTTCGAAAGTCGGCCGCATCGCGCGCACGCAGCCTGGCCAAGGCGGTGGAAGCCATGGACGCCTCGGCGCTAAAGGACGATGCGCGTGCCGCCACGCTCAACTCCCTGGGACGGCTCACCGAAGCTTACGAGCGGGAGCTGAGCCGACTGCTTCAGGGTAAGCGACGCGCACAGAAGCTGGATGTGGACCTGGCCATCTCCGAGGCCCTGCGCGATTCCCTGCAGCGCCGCTTCCTCGCCCCGGTGCATAACCTGACCCCGCAGTTTCAGCGTCTTGAGCACGCACAGGCGGAGCTTCGCCTCCGGCTGGAGAGGTTGGACGAGGGGCCGCCCGAGGCGGAGGAATCGGAGCTCGATGAAGCGGCCGCGGAGTGGCACAGCGCGCTCGTCCTGGTCGACCTCGATTTCGCCACGGCCTGGCAGGAGCTGCTGCCGGAGATCGGTGTCGCGTGGTCGGAGAGCCTGCTGCCATCCCTCGCCGAGGCGGCGGCGGCGCCTCGGCAACGAGTGCCGGAATGGGTCAAGCTGTTGGTGATCGGGCTGATCACGACGATCATCGTTGCGACGTTGGTCCTGCTCCTGCTGGCGACACGGAAGGCGATGTAGGAGAATAGGTGGCGTCTCGGGCGACGTCCGGTCAGATGTGGCCGGCCAGCGGTCCCGCTTAATCGAGCAATCAGGAGTTGAACACGAGCATGAACAATCAGTCTCGGAATCGATCCGCCGGTGGATCCGGCCCCGGACGAGTCTTCTACCTCGCCATCCTCGTCGTGGTCATCGGCGGAATCGTGGCGCTCTGGCTCGCACGCTCGGGCGACGCAGGTCCGACCGAGATCCCGGTCACGCTGGCCGAAACGGAAGCGGATGCCTCGGCCGGGGTGAGCGCGGGTCCGGAGGACGCGGCGGTGACCCTGGTCGAGTTCGCGGATTTCCAGTGTCCCGCCTGCGCGAGCTTCTACGGCTTCTCCGGTCGCCTCATCAAGCAGAACTACGTGGACGGCGGAGGCTCCGTACGTTGGGTGTTCTACGACTATCCCCTGGACCAGCACCCGCACGCCATACCGGCGGCGCTCGCAGGGCGCTGCGCAGGAGAGCAGGGCCGGTTCTGGCAGATGCACGACCTGATGTTCGCGCGTCAGTCGCAGTGGTCGCCGAAGAACGATGCGCGAGGGGACTTCGAGGAGATGGCCGAGGAGCTCGGTCTCGATCGAGGCGCCTACCGGGAGTGCGTGCGCGACGGTCGATATCTTGAACAGATCTTCGCCTCGGCGAAGTACGGACAGCGACTGGGGGTCAACTCCACGCCGACCCTCTTCGTCAACGGCCAGAGGGCTCCGCAGGATTACGAGCAGCTGGAACGGATGATCCTGGAGGCCGCTGCCGCGGCAGGAGCGGATGAAGGAGCAGGAGCGGAGGGTACGGACGCGGAGGGCTGACACGGAACGGGGGGACGCCGTGAGGAGGTGAAGGGGATGAAGAAGCGGATGGCGATCACGGTGCTGGCCCTCGTGGGCCTCCTGATGTCGGCATACCTGCTGCTGTACAAGCTCGGCTTCTATGGGGAACTGGTCTGCGGCACGGGCGCCTGCGAAGCGGTCCAGACCTCCGAGTATGCCACCCTTCTGGGTCTTCCCGTGGCGGGTTGGGGGGTCGCCTGGTACGCGGCCGTGTTCGTTCTCGCGTTTCTCTCCGTCCAGCCGGCCTACCAAGAAGCCACCTGGCCGGCCAGACTCATCTTCCTTCTCGCGTCGAGCGGCCTGGCTTTCTCGGGCTACCTCACCTACCTGGAGCTCTTCGTCATCAACGCCATCTGCCGGTGGTGCGTGGCCAGCGCGGTCGTGACCTTGCTGATCTTCATTCTGGCGGTGCCCGTTAGGGCGAGAAGGGTGGAGGGCGCGACGGGCTGAGAAAGGAGGCCGGCTACGTCGAGCCGGCCCATACGCCCTCGCGGAGGAAGGATCAGGATGTACCGGAGGCCAGCCGGTCCAACTCCGCGAGGTGGCGGCTCTTCGCCGCGTCATCCAGGAAGCTGCCGAGGAAGGAGTTTCTGGCCAGCAGGAGAAGGCCCGCGCTGTCGATCTCGTGCGCATCCCGAACCGCCCGGTAATTCTCGTTGATGTAGCCTCCGAAGTACGCCGGATCGTCTGAATTCACCGTCACGCAAAGCCGCGCGTCGAGGAGTTTGGCGATGCTGTGCTTTTCGATCCGATCGAAGACCCGCAGCTTCACGTTGGAGAGCGGGCAGACCGTCAGCGGCACGCGGTCTCGACGAAGGCGCTCCACCAGCTTGCCGTCCTCCAGGCAGCGGACGCCATGATCGATCCGCCGTACGTGGAGCAGGTCCAGCGCCTCCCAGATGTACTCGGGAGGGCCCTCTTCGCCCGCGTGCGCGACCGTCAGGAAGCCTTCTTCCCTGGCCCGGTCGAAAACTCGTGTGAAGCGCGATGGCGGATTGCCGAGCTCGGAGGAATCGAGT
>JBDHIM010000085.1:0-9863 GCA_039587445.1 Gemmatimonadota bacterium | reverse complement strand
CCAGCTCGACACGCCCGATCAGGCACTCCCCACGTTGATCGGGGTCCTGCTTCCGGTGGGCCTGAGGGGACTGGTCGTGGCCGGCCTGCTGGCGGCCCTGATGAGCTCTCTCTCGTCCGTATTCAACTCGACGTCGACCCTCGTGACCTGGGACGTCTACAAGAAGCTCAGGCCCGACGCATCGGAGCGCCGGCTCGTACTGGTCGGTCAGCTCACCACGGCCGTGCTGGTGGTTTTCGGGCTGGCGTGGATCCCGTTCATGAAGCTCATCTCGGGGCAGCTCTACCAATACCTCCAGAGCGTACAGGCGTACATCGCGCCGCCGATCGCGGCCATCTTCCTGATCGGTATCCTGTGGAAACGGGTGAACGCCCAAGGCGCCATGGCGGCGCTGCTGAGCGGGTTCGTGCTCGGAATGGGCAGACTGGTGGCCGAGCTGAGCAAGTCGAAGCTCGATGGGCTGCTCTACACGTACGCAGACATCAACTTCCTGCACTTCGCGGTGGTGCTGTTCGTCATCTGCACCACGATCCTCGTCGTGGTGAGCCTGCTCACGGCTCCGCCGCCCGAGGAGAAGGTCGCGGGACTGACGTTCGCCACGTTGTCGCGGGCCGATAAGGAAGAAACGCGCTCCTCGCCGTGGATGCGCCGGGACCGCGTGTTGAGCGTCGTGCTCGTGGCGTGTGTCGCGGCTCTGTGGACCTACTTCTCGTGATCCGAGCTCCCGGAGAATCCCGCTGCTAGTCGCTGGAGGTCGCTGAAGCTCCTCGAATCCACACCCTGGCCGTCAGCGGCGGCAGCTCGACGGCCAGGAGGAGGGCGCTGAGTACTCTCATCGATTCGTCCCGCTTGCGACATCGAAGACGAAGGCCTCCAGAGGCGCCAGCTCGGGCAGGGGCACGTATCCGCGCAGCCGTCCGTCCGTCCCGACCTCGAGCAGCCCCGCCGGGCCTCCACCGAGCAGCGCTTCCGGCGAGTACCGCCCGGCCGGCAACACCGGTGCATCTGACGAAAGCGCCACCCCCCTGAGCGGCGTCGCTCCGAGATTGGCGACGACGAGCACGACATGATCGCCCTTCCGTCGCAGGTACGCCGCCACTCTCTCGGTGTCGGCATCCAGCGCCACCAGCTCTCCCGACCCTAGTGCGGGTCGCTCCGCACGGAGATGGATCAGCTCCCGATACCGGTTGAGCAGGGAGCTCGGGTCGTCGTTCATCGCCGCGACGTTCGCGGTGAGCGAGTCCGGCTGCAGCGGTTCCCATGGCACCCCGTCCGTGAAGCCGGCGGCCGGGCCGTCGCTCCAGTGCATGGGCGTCCTCAGGCGCGGGTCGGGCTTGTCGCCGGTCATCCCGATCTCCTCACCGTAGTAGACGAAGGGGACCCCCGGCAGGGTGAGGAGCAGGCTCGCGGCCAGCTTCGCACGTCCGATGTCGCCTTCGAGCCAGGTGAGGGTGCGCGTCTGATCGTGGTTGCGCAGGAAGGGAGACCAGCGGTCGTTGGGCACCGCGTCCTGCAGCCGCAGCACCGACGCCAGGAGCCGGGTCGAGGAGCCCGTGCGCACCGCGTCGAGGATCGCCTCGGCCACCTCGAAGGCGAAGTAGCTGTCGAGCTGATCCGGGTAGTAGCGCAGCAGCGCGCCGGTGCTGTCGAACACCTCGCCCACGGTGAAGGCGCCAGGGTCCACGTCGCGGACGTGCGCAGCGTACTCGCGCATCATGTCGTGCGTTCTGGGCACGTTGGTCGAGAGGCCCTCGGCGTCCTCCATGAGGTGGCGGACGGCGTCCAGGCGAAAGCCGTCCACACCCATCTCGGTCAGCCAGAAGGTGGCCACCCGCCTCATCTCCTCCCTGAGGGCCGCCGTCTCCCAGTTGAGGTCCGGCATGCGAGGTGAGAAGAAGCCGTAGTAGTACTCGTTACGCACGGGCGAGCGACGCCAGTTGTTGTCTCCATACTCGTTGTCGGGCCCCGGAGCCTCCGACCAACGGTACCAATCACGGTACGGTGAGTCCGGGTGGAGGAGCGCGTGCTTGAAGTAGGGGTGTTCGTCCGAGGTGTGGTTGACCACCAGATCGACCAGCACCCGGATGCCCCGCCGGTGTGCTTCCTCGACTAGGCGCTGGAAGTCCTCGTTGGTGCCGTAACGGGGGTCGATCCGGTAGTAGTCGGTGACGTCGTACCCGTGATAGCTGGGCGACGCGGCCACCGGCATGAGCCAGATGCAGCTGGCACCGAGATCGCCGCGCGTATCGGGATCGCCGTCGTTAATGTAGTCGAGTTTCCGGATGAGGCCCTCGAGATCGCCGATTCCGTCTCCGTCGCTGTCGTGGTAGGAACGGACGAAGATCTCGTAGCAAACACCGCCGTCCCTCCAGTCGGAACCATCGGAAACCGGCGCCTGCGCGGCGGCGGGTCGAACGGAGAGGAGTGCTGCAGCCTCGGACGGCTTCTCATCGGTGCACGCCGCCGCCACGAGCAGTACAGCAAGGGTGGTGGCAATACGCATTGACGGACGCTCCATGTCTCGGTGTTCCTGCGTCAGCCTATTCGGTCCGGGGGGGCCGGGTCCGTCAAACTCCGCCGGGCCCACATCGCGGCGCCAACCGTGCCGGCGTGCCTGCCGAGGCCGGCTCTCACGACCTCGAGCCTATGTAGCGCCGCTTCCAGGGCACGACGGCGGGCCTCCGCTTCCGCCATCCCCACGAGCTCCGGCATCCCCTCGATCACGCCTCCGCCCAGGATCACCACGCACGGGTTGAAGGCGTTGGCGATTGAAGCGACGCCGACGCCGAGGGCTTCGCCCGTCTCGCGCATCAGTCCTGCGGCCAAGGGATCGCCATCGCGAGCGGCGTGGGCAACGACTTCGGCCGTCAGGTGACCGCCGGCTTCGTCGGCCAGGGCGATCAGCGTCCGGCCCTCGTCCGGTTGTTCCTCTACGGCTTCTCTCGCACGCCGGGAGATGGCCCACCCGGCAGCGAACGCTTCGAGACAGCCCCGGTTCCCACAGGTGCAGTTGGGACCGTGCCAATCGAGGGTGATGTGCCCGAGCTCGCCGGCGGTCCCGCCACACCCACGGACCAACGACCCATGAGAGACCACACCGCCCCCGATCCCGGTTCCCACGAAGAGACACACGAGATCCCGAGCGCCTCGGCCGGCTCCGCAGGTCCACTCCCCGTAGGTCGCGGCCTGCACGTCGTTGATGACGGACACGGGCAGGTCGATCGCCTCCTCGAGTCGCGCTCTTAGGGGGAAGTCGCGCCACTCGAGGTTGGGCGCCTGCAGCACGCTTCCCGTCGCCGGGTCCACCTGGCCTGCCACACCCACTCCCACGCCAAGGACCGGCCGCTCGGCCGCGGCCAGGCAGTCTTCGGTGAGGCAGGCGACGAGATCGGCGAGAATCCCGTCGGGCCCTCGTTCGGCACCGGTTGGCCGCCGCCCACCGCCGAGGACCTTTCCGCGACGATCGACCAAGCCCGCTTCGACCTTCGTGCCACCCAGGTCTACGCCGATCGTCAGCGCCCCGTCGCCCGTCATGGTCACGGACGCGGCCCGCTCGCCGCGGGCAGGGCGAGGCGCACTTCGACCACCTCGGCCACCCCGTCGTGGTGCTTCGTGAAGCCGAGGGTCTCGACCAGTGCCAGCATGCGGTGGTTGTCGGGAAGCACCTGTCCGACGATGGTCTCGGTGCCGTGGTCGCCGCAGTAGCGAATCACCTTGTCCATCAGGGCGTGGCCCAGGCCCTGTCCCTTCATGTCGGAACGGACGATGATGGCGAATTCGGCCTCGGTGTTGTCCGGGTCCGCCACCACGCGGACCACGCCCAGTGTCGTGTCCGGAGCCTTCTCCGGATCGGTCGCGATGAAGGCCATCTCGCGATCGTAGTCGATCTGCGTGTACCGGGCCATCTGCGAGTGAGGCAGCTCGCGAACGAGGCCGAAGAAGCGGAATCGCATGTCCTCCTCCGAGAAGGCTCGGAACAGGTCTCGATGCGCGGGTTCATCCTCCGGACGAATCGGACGCATGAGCACCGTGCGACCGCCACGAAGGAGTACGGTCTCCTCCAGCTCCTTCGGATAGGGACGGATGGCTAGCCGATCCGCACCATCCTTGGGCGTGGGCGCCACCCGGATGCGGGCGTCCAGGGCGAGAACGCCCTCGTCATCGGCGAGAAGCGGATTCACGTCGATCTCGGCCACTTCGGGCAGGTCGATAGTCAGCTGGGAGAGTCTGATGAGCGTGCCGAGGATCGCGTCCATGTCCGCCGCGGGCCGGTCTCGGTAGCCCTCCAGGAGCTTCGAGATCCTCGTGCGTGACACGAGCTCTCGGGCCAAGGTGGCGTTCAGCGGAGGCAAAGCAACGGCCCGATCCTGAACCAACTCGACGGCGGTTCCGCCCTGGCCGAAGAGGATGACGGGTCCAAACACGGGATCCGTGGCCGTCCCGAGGATCAGCTCGTGGGAGCGGGGCCTCCGCGCCATCCGCTGGACCGTGAAGCCTTCGACCCTTGCTTCGGGCCTGAGAGCGGAGAGCCGCTCCAACATCGTGTGCGCCGCGCCGGACACGGCGTAGGCGCTCTCCAGATCCAGCGCCACGCCGCCGACATCGGACTTGTGAGTCACATCGGGGGAGAGGAGCTTGAGGGCCACCGGGAATCCCAGCTCGGCCGCGACCGCAGCGGCCTCGGACGGATCCGCCGCGATGCGGGTCTCGACGACCGGGATGCCGTACGCGGCAAGGACGCTCTTCGCTTCCGGCTCCGTCAGCATCGAGCGACCCTCGTCGAGGGCGTGCCGGATCACCTCTAGCGTCTCACCGGTCTCCGCGGAGAAGTCCTCCAGCAACGAGGGCGGCGTCTCCATCAGCAGCTCCTGGTTGCGCCGATAGCGCACCATGTGCATGAACGCCCTGACCGCATGTTCGGGCGTGCCATACGTCGGCAGTCCAGCCGCCCGGAGGATCTGCCGCCCGCCTTCCGCCGTTTCCCGGCCGAGCCAGCTCGTGAGAACGTTACGCGGCGCGCCGTGTTCCCGAACGGCGGCAACCACAGCCCGCGCGGCATCGGCTCCGGAGGCCAGCGCCGTCGGGGTATGCAGGATGAGGATCGCGTCGACACCCGGATCATCCAGCAGCGCCTGCATGGCGCTCGCGTACCGCTCACCGGGAGCATCGCCGATGATGTCCACCGGGTTGCCTCGCGACCAAGTGGCGGGCAACACGGCGTCCAGTTCGTCGATGGTTGCGTCGTCAAGCTCGGCGAGGCGGCCGCCCCTCGCCGAGAGCGCGTCGGCGGCCATGACGCCAGGCCCGCCACCGTTCGTGAGTATCGCGAGCCGGTCCCCACGAAGGGGCTTGGCCCGCGCCAGCGTCTCGACGGCGTCGAACAGCTCATCGATCTCGAACACCCGCAACATGCCGGTGCGGCTCAGAGCCGCATCGTACACCTCGTCGGCACCCGCCAGGGCACCCGTGTGTGACGCGGCGGCTCTCGCTCCCTCCGGCTCGCGACCCGACTTGATGACCAGCACCGGCTTGTTTCGCGCCGCCGCTCGGGCGGCCGACATGAACTTCCTCGCTTCGTCGATCGACTCGAGGTAGAGGAGGATCGCGGTTGTCTCCGGCTCGCCGCCCAGGTAGTCGAGGACGTCACCGACATCCACATCCGCGCTGTCGCCGAGGGAAACGAAGTGCGAGAAGCCGATGCCGCCGGCGTTCGCCCAGTCCAGAACGGCCGTGCAGAGCCCTCCCGACTGGGAAAGAAAGGCGAGGGACCCGGGAAGCACATCCAGGTGGGCGAAGCTGCCGTCGAGTCCGATCCCCGGCACCATGATCCCTACGCAGTTCGGGCCCAGAATCCGCAAGCGGTGAGGCCGCGCCGCCTCCAGCATCTCCGCCTGAAGAGATGCCCCGGACGGTCCTTCCTGCGACGCGAGCCCGGCGGTCAGTACGACCGCCGCGCGGCTTCCCGCTTCGCCCAGTTCGCGGATCAGCCCGGGCACGGTCGCCGGTGGTGTACATATCACGGCCAGGTCGGGCGGATCGGGCGCCTCGCTCACCGTCGGATAGGCCCGAACTCCCTGCACGGCTGTGTGCCTGGGATTCACAGGCGTGACGATGCCGCCGAAGCCCGCTCTGAGCATGTTGCGAAACACGACCGTTCCCACGCTGCCGGGCGTGTTGGAGGCTCCGATCACGGCCACCGAATGCGGCCGGAAGAGAGAATCCAGGTTCCTGACCGTCATGGTCCGCTTACTCCGGATAGCTGATGAAGCGGCCTGGGATCTCCTGGCCTAAACCCGTGGATGCCGCGATGAGCGCAAGCTAGCTCCGTTCACAGTTAGGAGCACCTGCGGTGGCCAGTAGCTTTGGCGTCTCGAGAGCCCGGCGTTGGAGAGCAGCGGTCGGCCGACCGTCACTCGCGCCGTCGGAGCGCGGGGGCAGGCAGGAGCGTAGCATATGTCTATGGACGCCGACTTCACGAACCCGGCATCGACCGCCTCGGAAGACGCGGAGCGGTACATCGCGCGTTTACTCGGACTCTTGGGTGATCGCGACCCTTTCGAGGTACAGAAGGAGCTGGTGGAGCGGCTCCGCGAACTGGTCGATGGGCTCGACGAATCGGCTCTTCGCGAACCGGAGGCTCCCGGCAAGTGGTCGATACTCGAGGTGGTCCGGCACCTCGCGGAAACGGAACTCGTGTATCGATACCGGATGCGCATGAGCGTCGCCCAGCCCGGTAGCTCGATTCCGGCCTACGATCAGGATCGGTGGGCCGTGGCCCTTCGGTACAACGAGGACAGCATGGAGTCCGCCCTGCGGGAGATCGAAGTGCTTCGGGCAGCCAACCTGGCCTGGTTGGCTGGTCTGTCGGACGAGGAGATGGATCGAGCGGGAGTCCACGAGGAGCGCGGAGCGGAGAGCGTGGGCCGGATCGTGGCGCTGCTGGCCGCCCACGATCTCGTCCACCGAAACCAGATCCAGCGGATCATCTCGGCTCTCTAGGCAGCCCGACCGCGGAAGCGTCCCCGCCTCTGGCGCTCCCCGTTCCGGCGACTAATCTTCCCGGCGCCTGTTTCGCTTTCTCAATCCCTCACACAAAGGAGTCGAGGATGAAGTGGCGACTATTGCTATTGCCCATCGCCGCCGTTCTCGCGTTCGCCCCTCAGGCTGAGTCGCAAACCCTCATCGCGCAGTACTTCCGCTGCAGCACGGCGGATGAGGGCGAGGCGGACTTCATCATGAACGAAGTCCTCGGCGACATCTACGAGAGCCACGTGGAATCCGGCGAGATCATCGGCTGGGGCTGGGTCGAGCACCTCACGGGTGGCCAGTGGCGTAGAATCGCGACGATGACGGCCGCCGACCTCACCACCGCCTGGGACGCTTGGGGCAGCATCGTCGAGGCGACCCTGGAGGAGCACCCGAACGCGTGGCACCGATTCAACGAGATCTGCCCCTCCCACGACGATTACATCTGGAACCGGATAGGCTCGTCGGAGAACCAGGATCCTGCCGTCACGCCTGATATGTGGGCGTCGAGCTACTGGGTCTGCGACTCGAACCAGGAGTCTCGGGCCGACGAGCTCCTCGAGCAGATGGTCCCCGTGTTCGACGAGCACATCGCCGCCGGCCACATCGGCGGGTGGAGTTGGTACGGACACGTGGTCGGAGGCAGGTTCCGTCGTCTGCTGACGATCGGTGCGGCGGATGACTTCAATCTGCTCGAAGGTCGAGAGATGGTGGTCGCAGGACTGCAGGCCGAGGTTCCGGACGTCCTCGAGGAGTTCGGAGACATCTGCGGCGGCCACGTCGATTACATCTGGGCGAACGCCGGCGACGAAGACGACGAAGACGACGAAGACGACGATTAGGGACGACAGCTAGGACATCACTTGGAGAAGGCGCCCCGGGGCACGGTAGCCGCGCCCCGGGCGCTCGCTTCGCCTAGCCGCCGTGGAGAAGGCTCTCGCGTATCCCGATCGCTCTGTCGGAGGCGTCGGGGTCTTCGATCAGTGAACGCTCGATCTGCTCGGAAATCCTGAGCTCGAGCTCCAGCGTGACTTCCGCGTCTCCGCGCTGGACCACGACATCGTAGGGCATGCCCTCCGGCCTCTCGGCGAAGTGATCCCGGAACTCGTCAAAGCTGGTCTCGTCATCAATCTCGACGGGCCCGGCGCGCACGAGGTAGTCGCCCACCTGAATACCGGCAGCGGCCGCGGCACCATCGGGCACCAGGTCGCTCACCCGCGCTCCCTGGTCGTCGTACTCGGGATAGATGCCTACCAGCGGCTGGTACGTCGTGTCCGTCACCAGCTTCAATCCGGCCAGGGGCAGCACGTCGTCCCACGGATACGGCTCGCGACCATCCACGTATCGGGCGTAGAAGTCGTCGAACGACTCTCCGCCGGCGGCGCGGCGGACGGATTCCCACCAGGCGGCCTCCGAGAAGCCGGTGAATTTCTCCTTGTGCGTACTCCAGTAGAGGTCACGCATCACATCGTCCAGTGATGCCTCGTTGTCGGTCGCGTCCCGGATCAGGATGTCGAGCAGAAAGCCGGCGACCGCGCCCTTGGGGTAGTAGATATGGCCGGTACCGTCCCGGGGTCTGATCCAGGTGGTGAGCGACGCGTCCTCCAGCGCCACCGCGCCCGCCGATTCCGTAGCCGTAATATCCCCGGCCGTCTGGTCGTAGAAGAACTCCGGCTCGAACACGCCGCCGCGCACGAGTGACAGGTCGTCGTAGTACGACGTGATCCCCTCGCTGACCCACAGCAGGGTGGTCAGCTGCGGGCGGCCGTAGTCGTACGGAACCAGTTCCGCGGGACGGAGCCGCTTCACGTTCCAGGCGTGGAAAATCTCGTGCGCCACGACCGAGGCGAGAACCGGGTTGGCCACGAGCTGCCGGACGTAGATGCCGAGGTGCGAATTGCGGTGCTCGAGTGCCGAGGCTCCGCCGAATTCCTCGGGGAAGACCATCAACGTCGTGTACGTATCGAAGGGTGCCTCGTCGAACACCTCCGCCATGGCAGGCATCATCCCGTGCAGCTGCTCCCAGATCGTCTTCCGCGCATCGCCGGCGACCAGGCCTTCCGGATAGGTGGCGAGACGATGTGACACCCCGTCGATCACGGCGCTGTCCACGTCGAAGCGCCCGATGAACGTCGGCATGTCGACAACCTCGTGGAAGTCGGCCGCCACGTACTCGTTCGGACGCGCCCCCGGGGTCATGCCGGTGGCCACCCGCCAGTCCGTCTCGGTCCGTACGCTGACGCGAGAGTCGAAAGCCAGGCCTCGACCCTCGGGGTAGAGAAAGAGGTTGGTGCCGTTGAAGTACGCGAAGTCTGCGGTCGCCCAGGAGTTGCCGGTGTCCAGGCTGTCGGCCCGGTAGTCGAAGGCCACCGTTACCTCGCCGGCGCCGGTTGGGCGGACACGCCACGTATCGTAATCCACCTTGTCCCAGCGCAGCGCCTCGCCACCGGCGCGTGCCGCAAAGCTCTGGACGTTTCTGGCGTAGTTGTCCAACTCGTAGGAACCCGGCTCGTAGGAACCCGGGGTCCAGGCCGGCAGCGAGAGCAGCACGGGCTCCGACCCCAAAGTCCGGAACGACATCTCGACGCCGATGGTTCGAGATTGAGCGGTTTGCCGGTCGAAGGTGACCTGATAATCGATGTCGGCTATCGCCGCCGAGCGCAGCGTTTCGGCTGGTTGGCCGGTGGCACCATCGGCCACGGCCAAAGCCAGCGCTGCGCCACACCAAAGCGAACGGAATTGGCGCCTCATTGCGGGACCTCCCGGGTAGTCCGCTCCATATAACAACCCTACGTTGGAACGGGAGACCGGGGTTTCGCTTTGCTGCGTCCTCGCCC
>JBDHIM010000084.1:0-11804 GCA_039587445.1 Gemmatimonadota bacterium | reverse complement strand
AGATCGACATTGGCACTTCCCACTACGACGATTCGAGGCTGCTGAGGCATGAGCGCACTCTCCCGGCGATGTCCTGAGAGTCTAACAGCTTAGGCCCGGGAGGCGGAAGGACGAGTCGGAAAAGTGGAAATGCCGCCGTCGCGGCTCGACGGCGAACCCCGCCCCCTCTGCTTTGACAGTTCACCCGGATGTCGAGTAGCGTTCAAGCAACCGCATGAATCCGCTCTACCGACCCATTAAGGAGGTGCGAAATGAGAGCGTACGCCGCCGCGGCAGTCTTGACGGTCTTTCTAGCTGCGACCACCGCCTGCGCTCCTGCGGCTGACGAGGACGAGCCCGCCGGAGATGTGGTGTCCACCGAAGTCGATACGGAAGCAGACATGGCAGCGATCGACGCCCTGCGCGGCTCGTTCGCCGAGGCCATGAGCGCCGGAGACGTGGACGGCATAATGATCGGCTACGCAGAGGACGCGGTCCAGATGCCGCCGAACGAGGCTGCCGTGACGGGCAAGGATGCCATTAGGGCCAGGACCCAGGCGTATGCGGATCAATTCGAGATGGCGCTGGAGAATCCCGCGGTGGAGATCTTCGTCAAGGGTGATTGGGCGATCCTGAGGGGCACCTACGTGTTCAGCGGGACGCCGAAAGTAGATGGCGAGCCGATCCAGGAGACCGGGAAGTACATGGTGACGTGGCGCAGGCAGGCGGATGGATCTTGGCTTGCGGCACATGAGATCTGGAACAGCGACAACCCACCGCCCGAGGGTGGATCGTAGACCGACCGCAAAGCGATGAGGATCGACCTCCGCGCGGTTGGGCTGCTGGCGCTCGGGCTGACCTTGGGTGCCGTCCGGGCCCACGCCCAGACAGAGTCCGGCACCGCGCTGGAGACTCCGGAAGACTTGGTCGGCAGGCTCTACGAGCTGGTCAGCTTCGAGGCGGGACGAACGCCTGATTGGGAGCACGTGCGGTCGATCTTCCTGGACGAGGCCGTCATCGTGCTGCGGACGAGCCGCGATGCGTCGACCGTGCTGTCACTGGACGGATTCGTGGCCGACTTCCAGGCGTTCATCGAACGGGCCAATGTCAAGGAGACCGGATTTGCCGAGACGGTCGTGACCATGAGGTCGATGGTGTTCGGCGACATCGCCCACGTCCTGGTGCTCTACGAGGCCAGTATCCCCGGCGCTTCGAGAGGCCCGCAGCAGGGCGTGGACAGCTTCCAGCTGATTCGTACGAAGGGCGGCTGGCGAGTCGCGTCGGTCGTCAACGAGGTTCCAACGGACGCGCGGCCCGTACCGCAGGAGCTGCTGCCGTCGGGTCCCGCAGCTCGTCCGGAAGAGAGGCCATAGAGGCCGCGGGTCGCGTCAGGCGGATCTCATGAAACGCACCGCCTCGAGCCACGAGCGCTGCGGCAGCCACCGCGACTGACCACCGACGCTTCCTACCGCGACGCAGTTGCCCCCCTGCCATTTGGCAGCGCGAAGGGCGGAATCAGCCAATGCCACAAGCTGGCGGTGATGAGTGATGAAGCCGTCCTGGCTTGCCACGCCGCTGCTCACGGTGATGGGGGTCCCGTTGTCTCGGAGCTGTGAGGCGACATCCCAGGATACCTGCTTCGCGAACGAGACGGCCCTGCGCACTCCGGCGCCCGGAAGCAGGACGATGAACTCACCGCTGCGGCAGCGGCCCACCAAACTGTCCCGGTGAGCGTGGCCCTTCAGCACGAGCCCGACGATGAAGAGGGCCGCGTCGGCATCTTCATCATCCCGATTTCTGGCGTAACGTTCGAAGCCATCGATCTCGACCTTGACGACCGAACATTTCCGACCCCACCGGCTCGTCGAGAACCAGGCGGCCAGCGAGCCCTCGACGACGCGACCCGTCGGCAGGCCGGTCCGAGGATCGACGTCTCGACGTCGGAGAGTATCAGTACCGGGAACGTTGCCGACGGCGACGGCTTCCTGGGATTCTCGCATGATCCCTTCCTGGTTACGGGCTCACCCGCTGCGTGATCGACTCTCAGGAGCCAAAGCGCCAGCGGGCACACCTGACGTGATGAAGGGCAGGACAGTAGGAGAGATGCTCCGGCAGCCGGGGTACTTACATGACTGGCCGCGGAGTCTGTAAGCGGGGGACTAGTCGTTAGGGCGCGAGCGCCTCGCCGCCTGAGATCGGGCGGGGATCTGGTCAGTTGGGTGGGGAATCAGCCGATCTTGTCGATCCACTTGAACACGGGGTCAAGCTCCCCGGACCACCAGAACACTACCAGCAAGATCGCCCCGAACAACCATCCGAAAAAGGCGAGGTCACGCTTTTCCGTCATTCTCATCGGCTCGGCTCCTTCGGCCGCTCGTAGACACCGGTAGCTCGTGTCCATGCGGAGATGCACGATCCGTGCTGACACGTTGCGTTCGTTCCTCACGAACGGTCGATCTGTCATTAACACAATCACTTGAGCCGGTGCAGCGGAACTGGGGGGCGTCCGTCATTCTGGTGGGCGATGGTCACAGCCAGAGGAGAAAGACGGCTGGAGAGAACTCACGGCGATGATGAGAAGTACGGCTCGAGGATTCGGATCGTCCTGAGTGGCAAGAGCATCGCGGCGTCAGATAGGCTCGGAGCTGATAGGCACACCAGGCGGTGTAGCGGGATGGCAGCACCGCCTTCGGCGCGGTCGACGCCGGTGCTCACGGCGTGACCCTCGATGCCTGTGATCACCATGGGCCCAGCGGCGTATTATAGGCATGACCAAGCTGCTCGTTTTGGGGGTGGTGATCATGCTGGCCGCCCTGGCCCTGGACCACCTGCTCCTGTGGATGGAATCCCGGGGCTGGATCTACTGGCGTCGAAACCGGCCTGCCCGCGGAGCGTCCACCTACCACATGCTGGAGCTGCACTCCACCTTCGACCCGGGAATCCAGCACATCCTCGAGCTTACGGTCAAGGACGAGGAGGACGAGGACGACTCGGGCGATCCGCCCGCGGCCTGATCAGGTCTACAGGTAGACGGAGGGCAACGCCTCCCATCCAGGATCGGACCAGCGCGGCACGCCGTAGACGCCGAGCAGGTCGTGGATTTCCCGACAGGGGAAAAGGGAATCGCCCGATTGCCGCTTCGCCGCCTCTCCGATACCGTCACGCAAACGGAAGGCAGAAGGCGGAGAACGAGGAGACTGCGAGCATGAGCACGGCGAAGCTGATCTATAACGGTGAGGAGTACGAGTTCCCGGTGGTGATGGGGACCGAGGATGAGGTGGGGGTCGACTGCACGAAGCTGCGCGCCACGACGGGCGTGATCGCGCTGGACCCGGGCTACGGGAACACGGGCTCCTGCCTGAGCGCGATCACGTTCATCGACGGAGAGAAGGGGATCCTGCGCTACCGGGGCTACCCGATCGAGCAGGTGGCGGAGCAGGCGTCGTTCGAGGAGGTGTGCTACCTGCTGATCTACGGGCACCTGCCCACGCAGGCGGAGCTGGACGGTTTTCGGGCGCTGCTCACGCAGCACAGCCTGATCCACGAGTCGCTGAAGCACTTCTTCGAGGGCTTCCCGCCGAGCGCGCACCCGATGATGGTGCTCTCGGCGATGGTGGCGAGCCTCTCGGCCTTCTACACGGGTGTAAACGGGGACGATGATGTGGACCTGAACATCATCCGTCTGTTGGCGAAGGCGAAGACGATCGCCGCCCTCTCGTACAAGAAGTCGGTGGGCCAGCCGTTCATCTATCCGCGCAACGACCTGAGCTACACGCAGGACTTCCTGCACATGATGTTCGCGGTCCCGACGGAGCGGTTCGAGATCTCGCCGGTGTTGGACCGTGCGCTGAACCTGCTGCTGATCCTGCATGCCGATCACGAGCAGAACTGCAGCACGTCGACGGTGCGGATGGTGGGGTCGAGCCAGGCGAACCTGTTCTCGGCGATCTCGGCGGGCATCTCGGCGTTGTGGGGGCCGCTGCATGGCGGCGCCAACCAGAAGGTCATCGAGATGCTGCGGATGATCCGGGATGACGGCGGCGACTACGAGAAGTACGTGAACATGGCGAAGGACAAGGACTCGCCGTTCCGGCTGATGGGCTTCGGGCACCGGGTGTACAAGAACTTCGACCCGCGAGCCACGATCCTGAAGGAGGCGGCGGACGCCGTGCTCGACGAGCTGGGCATCGACGATCCGCTCCTGGACATCGCGAAGCACCTGGAGCAGGTGGCGCTCGAGGATCCCTTCTTCGTCGATCGGAAGCTGTATCCGAACGTCGACTTCTACAGCGGGATTATCTATCGGGCGATGGGAATTCCCGTTGATATGTTCACGGTGATGTTCGCGCTCGGCCGGCTGCCGGGCTGGATCTCCCAGTGGAAGGAGATGACGCAGGATCCGCACATGCGGATCAGCCGCCCGCGGCAGATCTACACGGGCGCCAAGGAGCGACCGTTCGTTCCGATCGCGCAAAGATAGGCAGCGGGCGTCCTCCGCCCGCTGCTAGCCTCGAGGAGCGACCGTGCCAGCGTTCGAAGCCTAGGAACAGGCGTACGTCGGCTGCTCGACCACCTCGGAGGGGCGCAGTCCGATCTGAGAACTCTGGCCACAGCCGGAGTTAGCCGTATGCGGGCTGGCAGGCTCGGTCGGAGCTAGACACCCGCCCGTGGCGAGGGGGACTAAGATCAAGGCTGTCAGTGCTAAGAGGAGTCGGGCTGACTGGCGATGAGCCCGCACAACCACCTCCGGCCAGAGTGAACGCTTCCTCCGCGTCCTCCGCCCGTGAAGCGGGGCAGTCCGTCCCGCCTCGTTCCTCTATCTAACCAAACCCTCGGCTGAAGTGAAGGTCGATGGCCTCCCGTCTATGCTCGACCCGGGCCGGGGATATCCTTCTTCTCCCCGTTCTGGTCCACCGCCACGTAGGTGATCAACGCCTCCGTCACCTTGTAGGTCTCCACATCCTCGGGTCGCCGCTGCGCGTAGACCTCTACCTCCACGGTGATGGACGTCGTCCCGACGCGGACGACGTCGCCATAGAAGGAGACGAGGTCACCTATGGCCACCGGATGCTTGAACACGAACTCGTTGACAGCGACCGTCACCACCCGTCCTCCGGCGCGACGCTCGGCGACGATCGCGCCCGCGATGTCCGCCTGAGACATGATCCAGCCGCCGAAGACGTCGCCATGGATGTTGACGTCCGCGGGTAAGGGGGTCACCCGAAGCGCCGGGTCCCTGTCGGGCAGGTGGTTCGATTCGGTCATCGGTCACCGTCTGTGTTGGTGTTGTCGAGCGGCGTCGCGAGGAGCGCCCGGGAGCAGCCCGCGAGACAGGATGAAGACGCTCGCTTCGGAGCGCGACCGCGCGACGCATCGAGCGGAGGAAATCCCCCACAAAACGTCACGAGTAATTCCCGATTTCGCGGCTCCTAACACAGCCATAGCCTTTTACTTATGAGCACCACGGCAGTCCCGACCGATCTCCTGGAGAAACTGATCCGCATCCGGCGGGAGCTCCACCGCAGGCCGGAGCTCGGGAACGAGGAGTCGGGTACGGCACGGTTGGTCTGCCGCTACCTCGACGAGCTGGGCCTCTCGTATCGAAGCGGGGTTGCGGGCCACGGCGTCGTCGCCGAGATCCCCGGGCGCGCCGACGGCCCGATGGTCGCTCTAAGGGCCGAGCTGGACGCGCTCCCGATCCAGGAGGAGACCGGTCTGGACTTCTCCTCCGAGGTTCCCGGCGTGATGCATGCCTGCGGCCACGACGGCCACATGACGATGCTGCTCGGAGCGGCGGAGCTGCTGTGCAACGGAGACCCCCCGCCGCTAACCGTACGGCTCGTCTTCCAGCCCGCCGAAGAGCTCGGCTCCGGCGCCCAGGAGATGATGGAGGCCGGCGCGCTCGAGGACGTGGCGATGATCTTCGCCGGCCACCTGGACCGGCATTATCCGACCGGGACCATCGTCGTCACCCCCGGTACCGTTAACGCCGCCACGGACGCCTTCAACATCGAGATTCGCGGGCAAGGCGGCCATGGGGCCCGCCCACACGAAAGCACGGATTCCGTCGTCGTCGGGAGCCTCATGGTGATGGCCATCCAGACGCTCGTTTCGCGCGAGGTGGACCCTGCCTTCCCCTCGGTCGTCTCGGTGGGCCAGTTCACCGCCGGCACGGCGCCGAACGCGATCGCCGGCGAGGCCTTTCTCGCCGGTACGATCCGGGCGCAACATCCGGACGTGAGGGAGCAGCTCAAGGCGGGTGTGGCCCGCATCGCGACCTCGATCGCCGAGCTCCACGGGGCGGAGGTCTCGATCGATCTGAAGTCGGGCACGCCGCCGCTCACCAACACCCGCGAGATGACCAGGCTGGCGCGGAAGGCCGCTGCCGAGGTCGTCGGCCGGGACAACGTCAGCCGACTCAGGATCGCCAACATGGGTGGCGAGGACTTCGCGTATTTCCTCGAGCGGGTACCGGGCTGCTACGTGCGCTTCGGCTCCCAGGTACCGGGCCGCCAGGGCTTTCCAGCGCACAGCAGCCGCTTTGATTTCGACGAGGACGCCCTGCCGACCGGTGCGGCGTTCCTCGCGGCGGTGGCACGGAAGGCGGGCGAATCGGTGCTCGCGCGGAGGGAAGCGTGATCAAAGTCCGGCTCGCCCGGGACACCGACGCGCCGGCGATCGCGGAGATCTTCCGCGCGACGTACGGTGCGGCGTACGCCTACCCGGAGTTCTACGATCCCTACGAGTTGAAGCGCCTCATCTTCGCCGACGACGCGGTCGTCGTCGTCGCCGAGGAGGTGGACGATGGCCGCGTCGTCGGCACTGCCTCCGTCCTGGAGGAGAAGGGCGCGTACACGGACCTGGGGGGCGAGTTCGGCCGGTTGGCCGTGCATCCCGACGCGCGCAATAGGGGTGTCGGACAGCTATTGATAGAGAAGCGACTCGAGCTGGTGAGCGACCGCCTGCACGTGGGGATCATGGAGGCGAGGATCGTCAATCCGTACTCCACCAAGATCGCGACGGCGCACGGGTTCACGACCGTCGGCTATCTACCGGGCAAGCTCATGATCGAGTGGCGAGAGAACCTCGCCCTTCTCGTTCGCCACTTTGGAGATGCGCTTCAGCTGCGCCGCAATCACCCGCGAGTCATCCCGGAGGCTTACCGGGTCACCAGCGCTGCGCTGCAGGCTTGCTCTCTCGAGTGCGATGCGATCGTGGACGAGGAGTCGGCGTCCTATCCGCACCGCGACGACTTCGTCCTCGAGGAGCTGACCACGGAGGGATACGCTGCGCTACTCCGGATTCAGCGCGGTCGGGTTAAGAGTCGGCATGTCTTCGGCCCGATGCGGCTCCACTACGGCTACTTCAAGCTGAAAGCGAAGGACTCCCACTACCTCCTGGCGAAGGACAGGGGCGACATCGTGGGTGCCATCGGCTATACGCACGACGAGCGTGAGGGGATCGTCATCGTCTTCGAGATGATCTCGCTCCAGGACGATGTGATCCGCTTCCTGATCTCGGAGCTCCTGAGGCGGTGCGAGACCGAGCTGGCCGCCCAGTACGTGGAGGTCGATGTGAGCGCGTACGCCCCTCGCATGCAGCGTACGTTCTTAGAGTTCGGCTTCCTCCCCGTCGCCTACGTGCCGGCGCTTGTTTTCCACAAAGTGGAGCGCTTGGACGTCGTGAAGATGGGGCGGTTGTACGCGACGCTCGATACCAGCCGCGAGGTCTTGATCCCCGAAGTGCAGCCGGTGGCGGATCTGGTGATAAGGAGCTTCCAGCGCAGGCAGATCGAGCCCCGGATTCGCGAGGCGATCGACAGCATCGCGCTCTTCAAGGGTCTGAACGAGGAGCAACAACAACGGGTGGCCCGCTTCTGCGAACCGAGGCGGTACGCGCCCGGAGAGCCGATCTTCGAGGCCGATACACCGGCGAGCGAGATCCACCTGATTCTCTCCGGCGACGTGGACGTGTACCTGGGGGTCCCTCCGGCACGGGTCGGGAGCGTGGGGGAAGGCGAGTCCCTCGGCGAGGTCTCGGCACTTTCGGGACTGGCTCATTCGGCCGCCGCCGTCGCCAGGGATCACGTCGAGACGGCAGTTCTACACCGCGAGTCTCTGGAGAGCCTCATCCGCAGACGTCCGGACGTCGGCGTCGTGCTCTTCCGGAACCTGGCCACCGGCCTCGGGGAGAAGCTCCAGCGCTCCGACCAGGCGCTGCTGGAGAAATAGGGTTCTCCGCCCTGGTGGAGAGTCCCTGGAGTGAAAGATGATCGAACTCGAACTCGATCTAAGCGACGAGGACCGTCGGATCCTGGAGGAGGTTCTGGATGCGGCGGTGTCCGATCTCCGCATGGAGATCGCCAGCACGGACAGCTACGATTTCCGTCAGATGCTCAAGGGCCGCAAGCAGACCTTGATGAAGGTGCTGGCGGCGGTTACGGACGCGGGAGCGACGGCGGACACCACGTAGCCTCGTAGGCTCGCCCAGAACGTCCGAAACGTCGCGGCCGGTCTCGACAGGGGCGTCCGATCTAGGTCTTCCAGGACCCAGACGTTTCGAGGCCCCTCACCTCGTTGACCGTGAAGCGCGTGTGGCCTGCGTGTGAGAGGATAGTCCTCGAAGGCGGTCGGAGGGGTAGGCTGCGGCTCTTCCAAGGGCTCCTCGCGGGTGACGCGCGGCGCACGCCGAGCGTCTCCTAGTATGGCGATCCGGTCGTGGCCGTGACCTGGCTACGCTCGCGATCCGGGAGCGAAGAAGATCCGATGCGTGCTCGAAAGCTGGGAGCCATGCTCACGAATCGCTCGTTCGCAAAGCATCTGGCGATCCCGCTGCTAGCGGCGGCTCTGGCCGGCTGCGGCGACGACTCGACGGGTCCGATCGCGTGCACCGAAGAGTTTCGCTACGGGATCACGATCGAGGTCAGAGATGGTGGGACCGGCGAGCCGGCGGCGGTCGGCGCGGAGGGCACGCTCACCGAGGGCGACTACGTTGAAGAGCTGATGATATTCGGCGACGACACGATGCTGGGCGCCGGCGAGCGTGCGGGCACTTACGACGTCCTCATCGCGAAGCCGGACTACGAGGACTGGACCGCGTCCCGGGTGACGGTGACCGCCGACGAATGCCATGTGCGCACCGTCGCCCTGGAGGCGAACCTGGTGCGCGTCCCGAACTAGAGCTCAGGGCTGGAGCGTGTCTCCCGCCGCTCCCTCCTGGTCGCTCCGCGGCAGGCCGAGCGCCGGTGCGTCGCTCGCTTCGTCCCCTGCCTCCTGTTCCCCTGACACCTCGATGGCTGAGCTGTCGGCGGCTGCGGGAACTCCCACGGATGCTCCCTCGATTATCGAGCCCGGCTCCATGGGCGGAGACCGTCCTGCGGCCGGAGTCTGCGTCGCTTTCCGGACGCCGCGGAACGCCGGCTCGTCGACGAACGGCTCGTAGCCCGTGACGCCGAGGGTGATCGTGTCGCCGACATCCACCAGCAGGTCGATCTCCGCGACACGCTCGCTGAAGGTGGCGAGGACGGCTCCCTGCAGGGCGTCCACCGTCAGCAGCAGCCGCCCCTCTTCCAGCCGCTTGCCCAGCACCGGTCCCTCCAAGGTCGCTCCGCCTCCACCCAATCCGGCCGGTAGGTAGGGGCTAGCGCGGTGCGAGGATAGTACCGGTCACGCCGATAGCGATGCCGATGAGAAAGGCGATAAAGGCGGGACCGCCCTTCGCCTTCTTCGGGCGCTCTTCAAGTCCGAGATCGAGATCGTCCATGCTCTAGCCTTCGGTTGCTTCCTGGCTGATGACCTACCTCCCACCTCCACCCTTACGGTCGACTGGGGTTAGAGATTCACAAAATGTAGCCGGGTCCTTCCGGCGCCGCCCCCCCATGGATCTCCCATTCTCGCTACGCCGCCGCTCCCCGCCCTCCGCCGCCTGACACATTCGCCGGCCGATTCACGTTAAGTTCGTGGGGCCGAACGACGCCCCAGTGCATCTGGTTTCCAACCACCGATTCGGAGTCTCGAGACATGAAGCACACACCCATCTTTCATGGGCGCGCTCTTCTGGTAGGTAGCGCGCTCACCATGGCGGCGAGCAGTGTCGCCTGGGGGCAGGTTCAGCCGGTTAGCTACCTGGACGACCTGCCGCCGCTCGTCGACCGCGAGGTCTTCTTCGGCAATCCCGTGCTGGCCTACAGCGCGCTCTCGCCCGACGGGCAGTTCATCTCGATCGGGAAGCCGCTCGATGGCATCATGAATGTCTGGGTCCGGCGAGCCGACCAGACCTGGGATGAGGCCTGGCCCGTCACGAACGACAGGAACCGCCCCGTCTTCCAGTATTTCTGGAGCCCGGACGGGAAGTACATCCTTTGGGTTCAGGACGACGGCGGGGACGAGAACTTCCGCGTCTACGCGGTGGATCCATCGGAGAAGCCGGCATACGGCGAGAAAGTGCCGCGGGCTCGGGATCTCACCCCGTACGACGAGATGCGGGCCCAGATCATCGTCGTTCCGGAGAACTCGCCGGGGCACGTTCTGGTCGGCATGAACGACCGGAATCCTCAGCTGCACGACGTCTACCGTCTGGATATCGAGAGCGGAGAGCGGAAGCTCGTCTTCCAGAACGACCAGAACGTGGCCGGCTGGATGGCCGACCTGGAGGGCAACCTGAGGCTCGGCCTCCGCGTGACCGAGGACGGCGGAAACGAGATCCTGCGGGTCGACGGGTCCGAGCTCACTCCGATCTACACGTGCACGGTAGACGAGACCTGCAACCCGATCCAGTTCCACAAGGACGGGAAGCGCGTCTACGTGGCCACCAACAAGGGTGACCGCGACCTCGCCGAGCTCGTTCTCCTCGATCCCGAGACCGGCGACACCGAGCTCGTGGAGCGGGATCCCGAGGGGAAGGTGGATTTCACGAACGCGATCTTCTCGCGAGCCACCGACGAGCTCATAGCCACGAGCTACACCGGTTCACGCCTGCGCATCTACCCGAAGGACTCGGCCTTCGAGAACGATCTGGCGAACATTCGGAAGGCGCTCCCACGCGGAGACCTCTTCTTCCGTCAGCCGACGAAGGACGATCGCCTGTGGATCGTGAAGCCCGTCGTCGATAACGACGAAGCCCCGAACTACCTGTACGATCGCGCCACGGGCGAGGTAGAGCTCCTGTATCGGCCCAATCCCGATATCCCGGTGGAGCTCATGGCCGGGATGGAGCCCGTTACCTACACGGCGAGGGATGGCGTGGAGATCCCGGCCTACCTGACACTTCCGAAGGGCGTGGAGCCGAAGAACCTCGCGACCGTGATCATGCCGCATGGCGGTCCTTGGGGCCGCGACGTCTGGCGGTTCGATCCGCTTGCACAGCTCCTGGCCAACCGCGGATATGCGGTGCTGCAACCCAACTTCCGGGGCTCGACCGGATACGGGAAGCGCTTCCTCGAGCTGGGCAACAAGGAGTGGGGCACCGGCACGATGCAGCACGACATCACGGACGGCGCGAAGTGGCTGGTCGAGAAGGGCATCGCGGATCCGGACCGGATCGCCATCATGGGCGGCTCGTACGGCGGCTACGCGACGCTGGCCGGGGTCGCGTTCACGCCCGACATGTACGCCGCGGGCGTGTCGATCGTCGGTCCGTCCAGCATTATCACGTTGCTGAACTCGATCCCGCCCTACTGGAAGCCGGTAATCAAGATGTTCCACGCCCGAGTCGGCAACCCGGAGGATCCGTCGGATCTGGAGCGGCTCCGGGCGCAGTCCCCGCTCTACTCGGCGGAGGACATTACGACGCCTCTCATGGTCATCCAGGGGGCCAACGATCCCCGT
>JBDHIM010000083.1:0-9760 GCA_039587445.1 Gemmatimonadota bacterium | reverse complement strand
GCACCCAGGCTGGCCACCGTCTCCGGTTCCCCGCCGGCGGGACGGCCGTAGGGGTGGTCTCCATAGATCGTCCGAATGAGCCGAAGGTCGGCGAGCACCGCCGGCTCATCCAGGTGGCGCTCGATCTCGTCCAGACGCTCCTGGCGAACCCGAGTGACCTCCTCCTCTTCGAACGCGGGCTCCCGGACCACGGCTCGAAGATAGTCCAGCGCTCCGTCCGACACGTCGCTGAGGAAGTGCATCGAGAGGCTAGATACATCGTAGCCGACGCTGGCTCCGAAGGCGGCGCCCAGCCGGTCCAGCCAGGCAGCCATCTCCAGCGCCGAGCGCCCCGCAGCACCCTCGCTGAGCAACCGGCCGGTCAACTCGGCCACACCCCCCAACTCGGGCTGCTCCGCCGCGGCGCCCGCCTCCAGGATGAGGCGCAACGAGACCTCCGGCAGCTTCGGGTTCTCGGCGACCAGGAGCCTCAGGCCGTTGTCCAGGCGGAAGCGATGGAAGAGCGGCAGCTCGAGGGGGCGGAGCTCCTCGGACAGAGGGGGACGGGTGCGATCCAACGCGCCGGCCGTGCTCACTCGGCCTCCGCACCCTCGGTCGCCGGAACGACGTGAAGCGCCACGAGCCGATCGGCGTCGAAGATCTCGCTCGCGAGCCCGGCGCACCCTTGCAGCGACACCTCCCGATAACGGGCGAAGGCGTCGTTCACGTATCCCGGCTCTCCCCTCAGCACAGCCGCGTGGGCGAAGGCATCGGCGCGCTCTCCCACACCGTTCAGCTGCTGCACCAGCGTCCGACGCGCCCGGTTTCTGGCTCCCTCCACCTCGTCCTCGCTCAACCCGTCACCGAGAAGCCCGGCGACGGACTCGAGCATCGCTTCCTCGAGGCCCTCTGCGGATACACCGGGCCGGGCCGTCGCGACCACGAAGAACATGCCGGCGCACTCGGTGGGCCAGGTAAAGGCGTGCACCTCTCCCGCGATGCGCTTGTCGTAGATCAGCTCGTGATGAAGGCGGGAGCTCTTGCCGTCCGCCAGGAGATGGCTCAGGAGATCCGACGTCTCGAAATCGGGCTCGTTGAAGGAGGGGGCGTGGTACATCAGGTAGACTCGCGGCACATGGACCTGGTCCTCGATCGCCCCGCGACGCTCACCCTCAAGGACGGGCGGCGGGACCTCCACGGAAGCAGGTCGGGGGCGGTGCGGAATCTCGCCAAAGTACCGGTCGATGCGACGAAGGGCGTCCTTGGTGTCGAAGTCGCCGGCCAGGACCAGAACCGCGTTGTTCGGGCCGTAGTAGCTGTCGAAGAACTCGTGGACGTTCTCCAGCGTCGCCGCGTCGAGATCCTCCATGAAGCCGATGGTCGGATGCCGGTACGGATGGCCCTCCGGGTATGCCATGCGAAGCACCGTCTCGAACGCCAGTCCGTAGGGCCGGTTCTCGTAGGCCTGCCGCCGCTCGTTCTTCACCACGTCCCGCTGATTGTCCAGCTTCTCTTGCGTGATGCCGGGGGCGAAGAAGCCCATCCGGTCCGACTCGAGCCAGAGCGCGAGGTCCAGGTGACTGGACGGCAGCGTCTCGTAGTAGTTGGTGCGATCGAACCAGGTCGACCCGTTCAGGGTTCCGCCGGCGTTCTGGATGAACTTGAAGTGCTCGCTCTCCGCAACGTGCTGCGACCCCTGGAAGAGCAGGTGCTCGAACAGGTGGGCAAACCCCCTTCGACCGGCTCTCTCGTCCTTGGACCCGACGTGGTACATGAGGTGGACGGCTACGATGGGAGCCGCCCGATCCTCGTGCAGCACGACCCTGAGACCGTTGTCCAGTACCCGTTCCTCGAAGTCGAAGCTGACCTCGCTCGCCTCGCGTGACCGAGGGGGGGACGACGATGAATGACTCAAGTCCGTGCGGCTCCTTTCGGGCGTGGCTGACCGGATGGGGTTCGACGGCCAGTGACGGCCGCCGAATGTAGTGAAGGTTGCGGAGGGACGTAAGCCGGGTCCTGTGGCGGGGCGTTGCAGGACGCCCCGCGGAGGTCATCTGTCTCGGACGACCGGTTGCCCGGCGTCTCTAGCGGCCTACCCGGAGCTCGATCGCGGCGGGCCACCGCTCGCTCCCTATTTGGCCTTGCTCCCGGTGGGGTTTGTCGTGCCGTCGCTGTCTCCAGCGGCGCGGTGGGCTCTTACCCCACCTTTTCACCCTTGCCTGTGCGGCCGAAGCCGCCATCGGCGGTCTGCTCTCTGTGACACTTTCCGTCGCCTCGCGGCGCCCGGGCGTTACCCGGCACCGTGCCCTGCAGAGCCCGGACTTTCCTCGAACCGCACCTCGAGACTCGCTCGACGCCGGCCCGCGACCTCCCGTCCCTCCGCAAGGAAGTGCTACAGCGGGCGGCAGCCAATGGTTTCCCTGCCCACGGATGAGGCCCATGCGAACGCGTCGCCCAGCGCCGTCGCCAGACGCGGTTGCCCCCCAGCGGACTCGATGGCAACGCCTACTTACGGCGGGGGCAGACTGTCTCAAGCGGAGCGCGGAGCATAGTTTAGGTGTGCGGGTATCCGTTCTATCCCGGCTGGACCGGCGATCCGTTTCGGCTGGGATTCCGGATTTTTTCCTGTTCACGAGAGAACGCATGCGGAACGGGGGCAAGGGACGGGACGCCAGCACGGGCCCGGCCCGTGACAGCGGCGGCATGAGGCGCTCCGGCTGGTGGCTCGGGGCGGTCGTGGCGCTGTCGCTCATCGGTTGCACCGACAGCCAGACGGCCTCGACCCAGCCGGGGGTCGGACCGGCGCTTCTCGAGGCCATCTCGGCGGCCGCGGACACGGTCGAGATGGGAGCCGTGATCGATCCCTCCATCGCCGTCCGCGTCGTCGCGGCCGCGGGTGATCCGGTGGAGGGCATCCCCGTTCGATTCCTGCTCGAGTCGGGCCCCGGTCGCGTCTTCCCAAGCCTCGCCGTCTCGGACGAAGAGGGAGTGGCAGAGGCGTTCTTCGAGGCGGACGGCGTCGCGGACCAGAGTCGCATCCGAGCGGACATCCCCAGCGCGAGCAATGTCGAGGCGGTCAACTTCGATGTGCTCACCGTGCCATCCGCCTTCGTTCAGCTGGCTTCCGAGGAGGGCAACGGGCAGGTAGCCGAGATCGAGTCTCAGCTCCCGCTGCCGTTCATCGTAAACGCCTCTGTCGGCGAAGGCATGCCGGTCTCTGGCATCGCGATCGCCTGGACCGTGGAGAGCGAGCTCGGCGGACTTCGCCTCAGCGCCGACACGACGTTCACGGATGACAACGGCCGGGCGGAGACGCTCCTGACCCTCGGTCCGGAGACGGGCCAGGTGACGGTCGCCGCCTATGCGACGCGCACGACCGCCTCTGACACGATCCGCTTCACCGCGTCGGCGCGTGCGGTGCTGGAAACGGGAGTGATCGTGGATTTCGTGGATCCTCTTCCGCTGCAAGCGGGGGAGCAGGCGACGATGTTCGGCGCGGGATTCAGCGCAGCGATCGAAGAGAACGAGGTTCGAGTCGAAGGGGTCGCCGCCGAGATCGTATCGGCTAGCGCGACCGAGATCTCGTTCGTCGTCCCGGCTTTCCTCGACCGCTGCCTCCCGGAGCGTGAGGTGGGAATCCGTGCGCTCGTCCGCGGTGAGGCGAGCAACGGCCAGCTGATCCAGCTTCAGCCAGCCCGGGCCCAGGTGAATCTCGCCGTGGGCCAGGCGGCTCTCCTGCGGGGAGATGAGGCGTTGTGCGTCCAGCTTTCCTCGTCCTCCGAGCGGACCGACTTCATCTTCCACGTGCAAAGCGCGAGCCGTGCTCCCAGTGTGATCGCATCGATTCGGATGGGCGTGAGGGCACCGGAGGAGGGCGAGCTGGGCTCGGCGGACCTTCTCCAGGCGGAGATAGCGGCCATCGACGAAGTTGGCTTCTATGGCGACGCCTTCGGTGAGGCGTTCATCGCTTCGCAGTCGCTCGCGGAGCTGCTGGATCGTGAGGCGCGTCCGATGCGGGTCGTCGAGCCAGCCGTTCGCGCCGCCGTTCAGCCCGCCGACCTCGCGGTCGGCGACGTTCTCCCGGTGCGGTTCGCCGTGAACCCCGACCTGTCGGTCTCCTGCGAATCGCCGGCCCGGATCATCGACGGCGTCGTGCGAGCCGTCGGCGAGCGGGCGGTGATCGTCGAGGACCCACAGGCTCCGGCCGCCGGCTTCACGGATGCCGACTGGCGACTCATCTCCGATGAGTTCGACCTGAGCATCTATCCCACTGGCGCGGCCTATTTCGGGGAGGCAGCGGATCTGGATGGAAACGGCCGGGTGACGCTGGTCTTCACGCCCGAGGTAAACAGCCTGACTCCGCCGGGGGGCGGCCGGATCAACGGCTTCTTCCTCCTCAGCGATCTCGCCGCGAGCGGCAGAGAGGGCGGAGCGGGGGTCCCGGGCGAAGGCAGCGCCACCTGTCCGGCCAGCAACGAGGGCGAGATCCTCTACATCGGCGTGGCGGACCCGAATGGGGAGTTCGGGAATCCGTTCACCAAGGCACGGGCGCTGAGGGCGGCTCGCCGAACGGCCGCGCACGAGCTCCAGCACCTGCTGGCCGCCGAGCAGCGCGTCGTTCTGGGCAGCCAGGACTTCGGGTCGGTCGAGGAGAGCTGGCTCGACGAAGGGCTCTCCCACTTGGCCGAAGAGCTCGTGGGCCTCCGACTGATGGAGCTGCCCGAGGGTCAGAACATCACGTTCGACCTGATCGGGGGCGACCGCGACCGTCTGGATGTCTTCAACATCTACCTCATCCCGAACTTCTTCAGCCTTGGCCTCTACATGGCTGCTCCGGGGATGGCTCCGGTCCTCGCGCCCTTCGACCCGGGCGGACTCGGAAGCGAGCAGATGAGAGGCTTCGGGCTCTTCTTCCTACGCTGGCTTCTGGACCACCACGGCGGCGACGATCCCGCGGCCTTCATCCGAGCGCTGGCGAGCGGCGGCGGTGGGCAGCGCCAGGGGATCGCGAACGTGGAAAACGAGACGGGACGCGCCTGGGAGGATCTGATCGCCGAGTTCGCGATGGCGCTCGCGGTGGACGACACGGAAGTCCAGGGCCTCGACACCCGCTACGAGATCACGACGTGGAACCTCCGCGACATGTTCGCCGCGTTGAACGATAATCCGACCGCCGGACAGCGCTTTCCCGTGCCGTATCCGCTGGCTCTCGCGCCCCTCGGCTTCTCGACGCGAGCGCTTGATTTCGACCTGAACGCATCGACGGAAGCCTACTTCCGACTCGGGGGCTCGAGCGAAGCCCCCGCCCTCGCGATCGAACTGTTCGGGCAGGATGGCGCCGCCCTCCCACCCACCGCGGTCACGCAAGTCCTGATCATGCGGACGCGGTGAGCGCGAGGCCGGACTGGACAGAGCGCGCCATTCAACGAAACTTCTCCCACCCTTCCCTCGTCATCGAATACCGATGAGAAGGCAAGCGATGAACAGGCTCGTGCGATCGGCGACATTGATGGGCGTTTGTCTGTGGCTCACCGGCCCGGCACACGCCTTCGCCCAGGACATACCGGAGCTCGCGGAGCAGCGGGACGATCGGGAACGGACCCGAAGCGTCGGCGTGATCACGGGCTATTTCGGCGTAATGGCGCCGCTGGCGAACTTGACCGAGGACCCCGAGAGCTTCGCCACGGACGTGAGCATCTCGATCGCCTTCGGCGGTGAGTTCGACTACTTCTTCAAGAGCGGCTTCGGCGTCGGCCTGTTCGGGCTCTACGCTCCGGCGAAGCTGACGATCTCCCCCGGGGACGTGCCGAGCGCGGCGCCTATCGACCTGGGCGACGCCAAATGGAGCGCGATCACCGCGAACCTGATGTACCGGGTCGATCTGAAAGGCCCGGCGGGAATGGTGGAGCCCTACGTCCTGGTCGGCGGCGGGATCCGAAACCTCAACGTCGACCCGATTGCCTCGCCCCAGGCCGTCGACTCGACGAACGGGATCTTCGACTTCGGCCTTGGTGCGTTCACGCTCATATCGGAGCATTGGGCGATCCGGCTCGATCTCCGCGGATACATATCTCCGTTCAACGCCGAGGTCACCGACAACACCAGGACGCAATTCGACACGACCATCCTGTTCGGCATCTCCTACGGCTTCCCGTAGCGGCGGTCCGGCAGTACAACCAATGGACCGGTCCTCGTGTCCTAAGCAGTGAATCGATTCGTGGGCGCCCCCGCCTCCCCGGCGGTGCCCTGCCGTAGCCTAAGACGACAGCAAGGAGTTTCATCAAGTGCGCATCCTCAGCGTAACCCTCTTCGCATTCGTGCTTGCGGCCTGCGCGAGCTCGACGACAGGCAGTGCTCCGGCCGGCACGCCGGACCCTGGCGTATCACAGCCAGCCGGCAACGCTTCTGAACCAGCCGGCGACGACCAGTCTTCCAGCACCGAGGCCGAAGCCGATCAGCAACCGCAGGACCAGAACCCGCACATCACCGGCGATATGGTGGCATCCGCCCGCGTGACCGACATCGAGCTCTCCCCATCGCCTATCGTCCTCACCCGAGGCGAGACGATCCGTGTGGAGGGCCGTCTGACCGATGCCGATGGGAACCGGGTGACGGGCGCCAGGTGGGGAATCGGTGCGGGCGGACCGGTCGACATCGAATCGATCAAGGACAGCATCCCGGACAGCTATCTGTTTCGGGGAGCCAGCCCGGGCTCGACGGAGATCTACGTCGTTCTCCCGAAGCCGACTGAAGAGGGGGTCGAGTGGAGCCGCATCGCGACCTTCGACGTCGTCGTGAACGACTGGCCGATCGATCGGGTCGAGGTGGAGGCGCCGGCCTACGGAACGTACGCCGGGAGCGTGTTCAGCCTGGAGGCTCGCGCGATCACGACCCACGAGACCGAGCATGCCACGGCGAAGACCCGGTGGTCCAGCTCGAACCCCGAGATCGTGTCGGTCACGTCCGACGGCATCGCCACGTTCCGGACACCCGGGCAAGCCGTGCTGACGGCTTCGGCCGAGGACCTCGACGGCTCGTTGACCGTCGACGTGAAGCCCAACCCGGTGCGATCGGTAGAGCTGGAGGCGGACGCGAGCGGGGTCCGTACCGGCGACGTCGTGCACCTCACGACGAACGTATCCGGGAGCGGCAACAGGACCCTGGACGATGTGAACGTCAGCTACTCGGTGTCGGCGATCGATGGGCCGCCGGATGGAGCCGAGGTCTTCGGCGACGCCACCTTCGTGGCGAACTCGCCAGGCGCGTACCGCGTGATGGTGACGGCCGGAGGGCGATCGGCGACGGTGGTCGTCGAGGCGGCGCCAAGGGAGGCTCGCCGAGTCAGCCAGCTTGTCGGCCGCGGCGCGGTCGCGCACGTGACGACGAGCGACCTGTGGGTCTTCCAGGGCAAGGACGGGCGCGATTACGCGTACACCGGCACTCACGCCCAGGGAGGCGGAGAGCGCATGTACGCGTGGGACGTGACGGACGCCAGCTCGCCGGTGCTCACCGACTCGGTCGTCGTGGACGCCCGGGTGGTCAACGACGTGAAGGTGAACGCGGACGCGAGTTGGGCCATGATCACCCGCGAGGGAGCCAGCAGTCGGCGCAACGGGATCATCGTGCTGGATCTCGCCGATCCAGCGCATCCGACGATCATCGCCGAGCTGACCGACAGCCTGACGGCGGGGATCCACAACGTCTGGATCAACGGAGACGTCGTATACGCGGTCAACGATGGCACCAGCGCCATGCACATCATCGAGATGGCGGACCCGGCGAACCCCAGGCACATCGGCCGCTGGGAGGTCAGACCGGGCGAGGAGAACAAGAGCCTGCACGACGTGTGGGCGGAGAACGGCTTCGCCTACCTCTCCTACTGGGACGATGGACTGATCGTCCTGGACGTCGGAGACGGCATCAAGGGCGGCACGCCGCGGGAGCCGGAATTCGTCTCCCAGTACCAGTATCGCACCTACCAGCCGGAGGAGTACGGCAACACCCATACCGCCTACCGGCACGGAGACTACGTCTTCACCGGAGACGAGATCTTCGGGTGCGGCGACTGCGTGAACGGCCCGCGCGGGTACATCCACGTGGTGGACGTGAGCGACATCGAGAACCCGAAGCAGGTCGCCCGATACGAGGTGCCCGAGGCCGGAGCCCACAACATCTGGGTCGAAGACGGGCTTCTGTACATCGCCTACTACCAGGGCGGACTCCGAGTGGTGGACGTGTCCGGCGAGCTTCGCGGCGACCTTTACAAGCAGGGGCGTGAGGTAGCGTGGTTCCAGTCGGCCGGCGAGGAGGGTGAGGCCGTCGTGCCGAACGCCCCCCTGGCCTGGGGACCTCAGCCGCACAAGGGCAACGTCTTCGTGTCGGACATGAACAGCGGACTCTGGGTGATCCAGGTCGAACCACCGGAGCGGCCGCTCGTTCCGTAGTCAAGCCAGTCGGCGGCATTGGGCAGTCGCGGCTTGATGCGCCTCCTCCTTGGGCGCCGGCGGGGCTCCCTCCGCGGGCTGGCGGACGCCATATTCTCGGAGCCTCTGTGCGTGGCGCAGAGTCTCCTCGAGGCGGCCGATGCCCGCTCTGCGAGACCCCACCGGCGCTGGGGAGGAAGAACACCGCTGACAGCTCGTTACAGTCGGTGCAATCTCGGCCGTTTGACCAGGAAACGATCAGCCATGGATAGAGCGGTGCTTACTCGAAATCTCATGCTTCCTGTTATTGCAGGCCTGGCCTTGGCGTTCGGCGGGGCTCCGACCGGGGCGGCTATGGCCGGCCCAGCGTTCGGTGCGGCAGCGTCGGGTGCGTCACCGGCGGCAGATACCCTGTACGCCGGCGCCCGGATGCCGGAGGCCAACTACTGGGTGTTCGTGGCCAACGAGTCGTCGGACCTCGTCAGCCTCGTGCGCTTCGGCCCCGATGGGGCGGCGTTGGAAGACGACCTCCAGGTCGGGATCATGCCGGCCGACCTGGACGGCGCACACGGCGTGAGGGTCTCGTCGAACGGCCGGCGCGTCTACGTCTCGCTGGCACATGGCACGCCGTTCGGCCGGCTGTGGAGCTACGACACGGCGTCCGGCGAGCTGGCCGACAGCGTGTCGGTCGGGCTCTTTCCGGCGACGATCGCGGTCACGCCGGATGGAAGCATGGCGTTCGTCGTCAACTTCAACCTGCACGGGAACCCCGTTCCTTCCTCCGTCTCCGCAATCTTCCTCCCGGAGATGGTCGAGATGGCGCGCATCGAGACGTGTATCAAGCCGCACGGCAGCCGCGTGAACAACGCGGGAACGCGGCATTATTCCGTCTGCGTGGGAGACGACCACCTGGTGGAGATCTCCGTGGAACGGCTCAAGGTCCGCCGTGCCGTGAAGCTCACGCCGGGATCGGAGCGGGTGTTGGCGGGACTCGGTGAGGTCTCGCCAGCTGGCGGAGGCGGCCCCGTCTGCGGCCCCACCTGGGCGACTCCGTCCTTCGACGACGCAGACGTGTACGTCGCCTGCAACAAGCACGGAGACGTCCTCGAGCTCGACGCCGAAGACCTGACCGTCAAGCGGCGCTTCGAGGCCGGAAAGGGACCCTACAACCTGGACGTTACCTCGGATGGTCGACTGCTTCTGGCCACGAACAAGGGGGCGCAGTCGGTGAGCATCTTCGACCTCGGCACTGGCGAAGAGCTCGCCCGCATCCCGACTACCCAGCCGATCACGCACGGCGTCGTGGTCAGCTCCGATGACCGGTACGCCTTCGTGTCGAACGAGGCCATCGGAGCGAC
>JBDHIM010000082.1:0-10112 GCA_039587445.1 Gemmatimonadota bacterium | reverse complement strand
TGGGCGTGGCCTACGTTGTTCTCACGAAGTCGGTCTTCCCGACCGGGAACCTGCGCATTCCCGGCGGAAGGGAGTTCATCCGGGGGCGGCTCGCCGAGCTGCGGCCGATGTCCACGGCAGAGCGGCGGGTCTCGGTCGTGTTCGCCCTGACCGCTCTCCTCTGGATCGGTCGGCCCCTGATCGCAGGCGCTCTGCCGGGGCTCTCCGACGCCGGGATCGCTGTGGGCGCGGGTCTTGCTCTCTTCATCCTGCCGTCGGGATCCGGAGAAAGGAAGAAGCTGCTCGACTGGGAGTCGGCGCAGGGTCTGCCGTGGGGTTCGGGGGCGGATTGAGCCTCGCCTCGTCCTTCCAGCGGACCGGGTTGACGGCGTGGGTCGGGTCGGGGATGGAAGGGTTGGCGGCGTGGCCGCCGATCCTTGTCGTACTGGCGATCACCGCCGTCATGATCTTCCTCACCGAGTTGACGAGCAACACGGCGACGGCAGCGGCGTTCCTGCCGCTGGTAGGCTCCGTGGCCGTGGGGATCGGAGAGGACCCTCGTCTTCTCATCGTCCCGGCGGCGCTGGCCGCCAGCTGCGCGTTCATGCTCCCGGTCGCCACCGGTCCGAACATCGTCGTGTACGGAAGCCGCGCGGTGACGATACCGCAGATGGCCCGGGCGGGGATCTTTCTCAACCTGGCGTTCATCGGCCTCATCACGATCGCTGCGTACGCCCTGGTCTCGGTGGTTTTCGGCGTCTAGGCGCCCGTCCCAGGCGCGTGTCCCGAAGCGTAGGGAGTTTCCCCGCGACGGACAGGGCGATCTCCCCACCCGCACGTCCGCAGTTGCCGGACTGGCAGGGGGCGTCCGTTCGAAGAGACCTTCCCTTGAGACCATACGTCCTCGATCCGGATTCATCAGGCCGCGGAGGCCCAACCGAAGGGTAGAAGATGGACACCACGGACTCGCCCGACCTCGTGAATCTCGATACGAGTCGCCCGATTTGGGATCAGTTCTTCTGGGTGGCGCCGCTCGTCGTGGTGGGCACGAAGGAGGATGAGCGCTACAACCTGGCGCCGAAGCACATGGCCTTCCCGCTAGGCTGGGACAACTACTTCGCCTTCGTCTGCACTCCCCGGCACGAGACCTACCACAGCGTTCTGAAGACGGGCGAGTTCACGGTCAGCTATCCGAGGCCGAGCCAGGTCGTGCTGGCGAGCCTGACCGCCGAGCCGCGAGAAGACCTCGACGAGCCGAAGCCGATGCTCTCCGTGATGTCGACCTTCCCGGCAACGGAGGTGGACGGGGTGTTCCTGGAGGATGGCTACCTCTTCCTGGAGTGCCGGCTCGACAAGGTGCTGGATGGGTTCAGCCTGAACAGCCTCATCGTCGGGCGTATCGTGGCGGCCCAAGTCCATCCCGATGCACTGCGGTCCGCCGATCGGGACGATCAGGACTTGATCTATCATTCGCCGCTTCTCGCCTACCTGAACCCGGGCCGATACGCGACGGTGAAGGAGAGCTACGCCTTCCCCTTCCCGGCGGACTTCCAGCGTTAGTCGCTTCCGTGACCACCGAGCGTGCTCGCCGGCTGTTGGAGTGGGCGCGAGGCCACCGGGAGGAGCTCGTCGACTACGTACGCCGCCTCGCCCTCGCGGAATCGCCGACTGACGATCCGGAGTCCCAGGAACCGGTGATGAGCCTCTTGGGCCAGGGTTTCGAAGCCGCGGGCCTCGAAGTGCGGCGACTTCCGGGACGGACGTCCGGTGGCCAGCTCCTGGCGAGAGAAAGACGCGAGTCGCGAAGCGCGTACCGCGGCCGTCCTCTCCAGCTCCTACTCGGCCACTGCGATACGGTCTGGCCGATCGGCACTCTGCGAGAGATGCCGGTGGAGGTAACGTGCGACGTGATCCGTGGTCCCGGCGTCTACGACATGAAGGGTGGCCTCGCGCAGATGGTGTTCGCGCTTCGAGCTCTTCGGGAACTGGACATCAGGCCCGAAGTGCCACCCGTCGCCTTCGTGAACTCCGATGAGGAGAAGGGGAGCCGCGAGTCGAGCCGGTACATCGAGATGCTCGCCCGCCGAGCCTCGAGAGCACTCGTGCTCGAGCCGGCATTCGGTCCCGACGGCAGGCTCAAGACGGCACGCAAAGGTGGCGGGAGGTTCGAGATCGACGTCATCGGCAAGAGCGCGCACGCCGGCCTCGATCCGGAGGCCGGGGCGAGCGCGATCTTGGAGCTTTCGCACGTCATCCAGAAGTTGCACGCCCTGAACGATCCGGGGCGTGGCGTCACCGTGAACGTCGGCGTCATCGAGGGCGGCTATCGGCCGAACGTCGTCGCCGCCAGGGCTCGTGCGCTGGTGGATGTTCGCGTGCCCTCCGCGACGGACGCCGCGAGGGTCGAGTACGCGATCGGGACGATTCGTCCAGTCACTCCCGGGGCCAGAATCCAGGTCGGCGGAGGAATCGGCCGGCCTCCGATGGAGCGCACACCGGGCAACAGGGCTCTTTGGCACGCCGCACGGGCCGCCGGAAGCGAGCTGGGACTGGAGCTTCGAGAGACTTCCGTGGGGGGCATGTCCGACGGGAACACGGCGAGCCTTCACGCGCCGACGCTGGATGGTATGGGACCGACGGGTGACGGGGCTCACGCCTCGCATGAATTCGCCTCGATCGACGGCCTTGTGGAGCGAACGGCCCTACTCGCGGCCGTCCTGCTGCTGCCTGCGGACCTCGATATCGTTAGAGAAGCTGCTGCCGGCGACTCCGGGCGGGCGTGAGGTCTGAATGAACGAAAAGCTCTTTTTCACCTCGGTTACCCGGATCTCCGATCTGCGAGATGCTCCATTCGAGATCAGGTCTCTCTCTCGCGAGGAGTGGGAGATGGGCGATTACGTCGTCACCGAGGTCACGGAATCAGTGAGTCGGCGAATCGTCGAGCTTTCGACCGGGCGGGTGATTGAAGTCGCCGAAGGGGACATGCTCGTGGGCGCGTTCGGGCGTCGCGAAGCCACGCTGGAGGCCACAGGAGACTGGAGCCGGATCGGCGAAGATGGCGCGTGCGAGATCCTCTCCGGTGGCGGGCTGATCGGCCGCGAGATCTCCAGGTCCATGCTGGAGCAGCCTCTCATCCACCTGCAGTACCGCGGCCACCCGACCCGCCAGGGAGTGAAGGTGACCACGCACGGCTTCGTGCCCGCCGCCGCGCCGCGGCGGTTCGAGCTGCCGGTCCTGCTCATCGTCGGAACGTCCATGTCGGCCGGGAAGACGACGACCGCCCGACTACTCATCCGTCAGCTGAAGCTACTCGCTCCGCTGAGGGTCATCGGAGCCAAGCTGGCCGGCGCGGCACGTTACCGCGACGCGCTCAGCATGAAGGACGCAGGCGCCGATTTCATCTTCGACTTCGTCGACGCGGGGCTTCCCTCGACGGTCTGCCCGGAGGAGCTGTACCGGCTACGGCTGGAGAACCTCCTCTCGAGAATGGCCGCGCTCGAAGCCGATGTGGCCGTCATCGAGCTCGGGGCGTCGCCGCTCGAGCCCTACAACGGCGCCCTGGCCTACGAGACCCTGAAAGACAACGCGCGCCTTACCGTCCTTTGCGCCTCCGACCCCTACTCGGTCATCGGCGTGATGAACGCCTACGGCACGGAGCCCGATTTCGTGACAGGTCCCGCGTCGAACACGGAGGCTGGTGTCCGGTTGGTCGAGAAGCTCGCGGACGTGAGGGCGGTCAACCTGCTGGATCGACGGACGCGTCCGGCACTGGGCAGGCTGCTCGAAGAGAAGTTGGCGGAAACGCTGGTGTAGGGAATTCGGGAAGAACGAGGCTTGCCGAGGAGCTCGGGATCAGCTCTCCTGGACCCAGACCAGAGTCTGACCGTCGTCGTGCGCGATTCGGACGACCTCCAGCCCTCGGCCGTCGCGTCCCGGTCCGATCGCCAGGCTGATGACGCCCGATATCGAATGCGTGAGGTGCGGCTCGGCGCCCTCGAGCTCGCCTAGCATGATCGATATCCGGTCGTCCCGGTGGTCGTATACGATGCCCCGAAGAGGAAATCCTCGCTCCTGTTCCTGGGCTCCCAGCTCGGGGCTATCGACCTCGATCAGCGTTGGGCGTTGGGCGTTCCGTTCGGTGAAATTCGCCAGCACGGTCGCCCAGAGCTCTCTGGGGATCTCAGGGTAGCTCATCGTACCGGTCGCTCAACCGGTTGGCCGGCTCTCGACACGCCTAACCACCGAGGCCGTACTGTGATACCGCCTTTACGACGTCGGTGGTGCTGACTACCCCGACGAGCCTTGAATCCTGCGTCACGAGCACCCGGTGGACCCCCGATCGGAGCATGAACTCCGCGGCTTCCTGGACGTCTGTTTCGGGTGGGAGCTCGCAGAGTCGTTGGGTCATGACCTCGGAGACGACGTGCTCCTCGAGGACGTCCCACTCCGGGCTCGTCGTCTTCCGGAACCGCTCGTCGACCTGGGCGCCCGCGTCCGCCCAGAACTCCTCGAAGTAGGCGGAAGCCGGTTCGTCGCCCCGGGACCAGCGTTCCTCCGCGGCAGGCTCCGACCACTCGGTACTCTCCTCCTGCTGTGTCGGAGGGCCCGGGTTCGAGGACACGAAATCGAGGATGTCCGTGACCGACGCGACTCCAACGACGCGCTCGCCGGATATCACCGGGGCGCCTCCGATGTGTTCGGTGGTCAAGAACTCTGCCGCTTCCCGGAGGCTCATGTTCGGGGTCAGCGACTTGATCTGGACCGACATGATGTCGTGTAGCCTAACCATCGTTTCCAGCCCTTCGATCGCTTTTGCAGCGTTTTCCGTGAGTTCCCGTCAGCCGATCTCGAGGACGGCGGCACCACGAATACGTCCCGCGCGCAGGTCGTCCAGCGCCCGGTTGGCCTCCGCCAACGGATAGGAACTGACCTCCATGTGCACCCCCGTTCGCGGAGCGAGTTGCAGGAACTCCTCCCCATCCCGTCGTGTCAGGTTGGCGACCGACCGCACGACTCGCTCCCCCCAGAGCGCCTCGTAGGGAAACGCCGGGATCTCGCTCATGTGAATTCCGGCGCACACGACGGTTCCCCCCTTCTCGACGGCGGCGAGCGCCCGGGGCACGAGCGAGCCGACGGGTGCGAAGATGATCGCCGCCTGCAGTGGCTCCGGCGGCGCCTCTCCGGACGATCCCGCCCATTCGGCGCCCAGTTCGAGGGCGAAGCGCTGTCCCTCCGTGTCACCCGGACGGGTGAACGCGAACACCCTCCGCCCCTGATAGATCGCGACTTGCGCGATGATGTGCGCCGCCGCTCCGAAACCGTACAGGCCGAGGCGCTCTGCATCGCCCGCCATGACGAGAGAACGATAACCGATCAGACCCGCGCAGAGGAGCGGTGCGGCCTGCCGGTCGGCGTAGCCGATCGGGATCGGGAAGCAGAAGCGCGCGTCCGCGACCGCATACTCGGCGTATCCGCCGTCGATCTGGTAGCCGGTAAACCGTGCCGCCTCGCACAGGTTCTCTCGTCCCGATCTGCAGAATCGGCACTCGCCGCACGTCCATCCCATCCACGGCACGCCGATCCGGCTTCCCGGCTCGATCCCGGTCGTCCCCGGCTCGACCTCGAGAACCTCGCCCACTATCTGGTGTCCGGGGATCAGCGGCAGCTTCGGATCCGGGAGATCTCCGTCCACGACGTGGAGATCGGTTCGGCAAACCCCGCAGGTCCGCACCCGCAACAGGACCTGACCGGACTCGACCCGTGGTCGCTCGATCTCCTCGAGTCGCAGCGGCTGCCCCTGCTCCTCCAGGACCATCGCCTTCATCGCGCGATGGCTTCCCTCCTCATCTCTCGGCAGCGAAGGGCATGTTGACCGAAACCGTCGTTCCCTCCACCTCTGAGCTCTGGATCGAGAGCTCGGCGCCCACGTGCAACGCCCGCTCCCTCATCTCCAGCAGACCGAGGCCTCGTCCGGCCCGCTCCAGCTCGGCGTCGACGTCGAAGCCTGCTCCGTTGTCATGGATCTCGGCCGACACGCCATCGGGCCCGCGCAAGATGCGGACGTCGACGCTCTTCGCTCCCGCGTGGCGGGCGGCGTTGCCCAGCGCCTCGCTCACGATTCGGTAGAGGGCGAGGCTTTCCTCCGTGGTAAGGTCGGACTCGATCGAGTCGGCGTCCAGATGAATGCCGACCCCGCTCCGCTCCGAGAGACCCCTGACCTGCGCGGCCAGCGCCGGGACGAGGCCGATCTCGTCGAGCTCCGGAGGGCGCATCTCTCTCGCGACCTGCCGAATGCTCTCGAGGGCTTCGATGAGCGCCATTCGAAGGTTCTCGAACTGGCCCTGCTCCGCGTCGCCGAATCTCCGTCCGGCAGCCCGAAGCTGAAGGAGCACGGCTGCCAGTGACTGGGCCGTCTCGTCGTAGAGCTTTCGAGCCACCCAGCGCCGGGCGTTCTCCTCCGACTCGAGCGATCGGACCGTGACCTCGCGCTGCCGGCTGCGGTACAGCTCGACGCGGTCCAGCATCCGGTTGAATAGGGCCACGAGCCTGCGCATGTCCGTGTCGGCCAGGGGCGACATGTCCGCCCTGGTCTGCAGGTCTCCTCGCTCGACGCGCTCGGCCAAGGCTTCGAGCTCCCTCAACGGCTTGAGCGCCAGACGGGTGAGGAACGCGCTGCACGCCGCACCTACCACGACGGCCGACGCCCCGAGGATCGAGGCCCACCTGACAGCCTCCGTCGTGGTCACGCCTCCGAGGCGGGCCAAGAGAAGACCGCCTACGAGGACTGCGACCCCGAGGATGACGGCGTTCGCCACGAGGATCTTGTAAAACAGGGGAAGGCCAAGAAGTTTGTCGGCCGGTCCGGGCGGCGTCGGAGCGGCTCGGACTCGATCGAGCCCGACCGGCCGCCCACTGGAGGCGCGACCACGCGGCGATTCCGAGTCCGAGGTGATGAAGGTCTGGCCTGCCGTACTCACTGTCGCCCCGAGTCGTCGATGCACCCAATCGGGCCAGCAGGCTCGAGCGGACCGGCACGTCACTCGACCCGGTCCGAGGAGTTCGCCTCGAGGATGCCTTTCCTCCGAAAGGGTTAATGACGACAATGTGATACGTTAGCCGGGCGATGTCTGTCGGGCTCCGCTGGAATGGTGGCGTAAGGAAAACGCACGACTGGTGTAGGGAATTTCTCTACCGGAACGTGGAGCGAACCCGCGGGAGAGGCGTGACCGACCAGGTTGAGGCACACGACTGCGTGGAGATCTTCCGGGCGGCCCCGGATGGGATCCTCGTGATAGACGCGAACGGGAAGATCGTCGGAGCGAACCCGCAGGCCTGCTATCTCTTTGGCTACGGAGCGGACGAGTTGCAGGGTCTCGAGATCGACGCGCTCGTCCCCGACCGTTTCCGCGCCGCGCACTCGGCGCATCGGGCCGGCTATGGCGACGACCCTCACGCTAGACCCATGGGCATCGGGTTGGAGCTGCTGGGTCTTCGCTCGGACGGGCAGGAGGTTCCCGTCGAGATCAGCCTCAGCCCCCTCTCCTCCCCGGGTGGCGACCGCGTGATCTGCACGGTTCGGGACGTTACCGAGCTGCGGCGATACCGGGAGTTCGGGCGGGCGGCTCTCCGTGCTGCCGAGGAGGAGCGCAAGCGGCTGGCTCTCGAGTTGCACGACGACATGGCCCAGCGGCTGGCCGCGCTCCTGCTTCGGGTGCGCCTGGCCAGCGAGACGGAGACCCCGCGGCGACGCGAGGCTTTGCTCGCGGAATTGCGCGAGGAGCTGGTGGATACCGCCGCGGCTCTTCACCGCATCGCACGAGGCTTGCGGCCTCCCGCGCTCGCCGAGGCGGGGCTGGAGGCGGCAATTCGGGCCGATGTGCGAAGCCGCCTGGCCGACACCGATCTGGACGTGGCGCTGGACCTGGACTCCGTCGGGGAATCGCTCGACGAAGACCAAAAGCTGGTCATCTACCGGATTCTGCAGGAGGCGATATCGAACGTGGTCCGCCACGCCGACGCGTCGCGGCTGAGCATCGCGCTCGTTCGCGACGGCGATCGTGTCCTCGCCGAGGTCGAGGATGATGGACGGGGCTTCGTGGTCGAGGAAGTCGACGTTCTGGCGGGCAGGCTGGGGATACTGGGTATGAGAGAGAGAGCGGCCTCCGTCGGCGCCAAGATGTCGATTCGGAGCGATCTCGGCGAAGGCACGCGGCTGGACGTGGAGATGTCCCTCCGCGAAGAGCCAGGGAAAGAGGACGGTCGTTTGCGCGAGGAAGCCGAGGATGCCTGAGCCGATCCGCATCCTGTTGGCGGACGATCACACGATGTTCCGTGCCGGTCTTCGGGCGCTTCTCGAAGCCGAGTCCAACATCGAAGTTGTGGGAGAGGCCGCCACCGGCGACGAGGCGGTCGACCGAGCCCGTACCCTCCGGCCGGACGTCGTGCTGATGGATCTGTCGATGCCCGGCTCGGGCGGGCTCGAGGCGACCCGTCGTATCGCGGCGCTCGAGCTCGAAAGCCGGGTGCTCGTGCTCACCGTGCACGCCGAGGAAGAGTATCTGGTTCCGGTCGTCCAGGCTGGGGCTAGCGGTTATCTGACGAAGACCAGCGCCGATCGCGACCTGATCGAGGCGATCCGCATCGTCGCGCGCGGAGAGGTCTATCTTCCGCCCCAGGCCACGAAGCTGCTGCTGCAGGAGTACAAGGCCGCGGAGTCCGATCCAGACGCGCCCAGCCTCAGGCAGCTCAGCTCCCGCGAGCAGGAGGTTCTCGCGCTGACGGCCGAGGGCTACAGCTCCCGCGAGATCGGCAAGAAGCTGTTCATCTCGGGGAAGACCGTGGACACCTACCGATCGCGCATCATGCAGAAGCTCGGCCTCACCCACCGATCCGAGCTCGTCCGCTTCGCCCTCAAGGTCGGACTTCTAAAGGAGAAGTAGGCCGGACCTGACCGGCTCGCCGGGCGTCGCGGTCCCCACTTTCGGCGAACGACCCTCGGTGTGTAAGGAACCTCCCCACACCGGACTCCCCAAAACCCGACACTCCCACACGAGGTTTATCGGACAGACAGTACGTAAGTACCTCTCTAGCTTACGCCGCATGGAGAAACTCAGAGGCCGCGTGCGCCTCACCGGAGCTGCCCTGTGGGTCATCCTGGCAGCCACGGTGGTGGCGGGCGCGTGCACAAACGGTGGAGATGGCGACTCCGCTGCGACCTCGGGCGAGGCATCCCAGACGAGCGAGCAGCCTGCAGTGGAAGTGGGAGCGTCGGAGTCCGGCCAATCCGTCGAGCAGCCCGCAGCCGAGGTCGACACGGAGCTGGCGACTCGCGGTGGGGAACTGTTCGCGCAGAGGGGGTGCGTGGCTTGCCACAAGATCGGAGATGGCCGCCTGGTCGGACCCGACCTCATGGGAGTGACGGAGCGCCGCTCGTACGAGTGGATCTATGCCATGGTCACGGCGCCCGATTCCATGCTCCAGAACGATTCCACCGCCAAGGCGCTGTTCGCCGAGTACTTCACGCCGATGCCGGACCAGAAAGTCCAGCCCGATGAAGGCCGAGCTCTCTACGAGTACCTGCGAGCCCGTACGGAGGGCGTCATGCAGAGCTCGGCGGTCTCCGGATCGGACGCGGACGTGGCCATGGCAGGCCATCGCCACCGCCGCGGAGCGGGCATGCAGGGTCAAGGGCGGATGCGGCAACGGTCTGCCGCCGGCGACGCCGAACCCGGCGCCGGACGGGGCCCGCGAGCAGGGCGGGGCCCACGCGAGGGACAGGGACGTAGGCACCAACACCACCAAGGCACGTCATTCTAGAGGAGGCACGCCTGATGAGAGACGGAAGGCTTTTCAAGGTTGGAATCCCGTTGGCGGCCGCCGCGGGGGTTCTGTTCCTGGCCATGTCGTGCGGAGGTGGTGGTGGGCAGGTGAGCAGCGGCGATGTCGGAGACATAGCCCAGGCTCGAGGCTTGAGCCAGGCCGACGTCACGGCCGCGCTCAAGACCTACGTGCCCACCGGCCAGATGGACGAGTATCTGCTGTTCTCGTCCGCCGGTCACGGAGGGCAGGTGCTGGTGATCGGCGTACCCTCCATGCGGCTCCTGAAGGTGATCGGCGTCTACACCCCCGAACCC
>JBDHIM010000081.1:0-9802 GCA_039587445.1 Gemmatimonadota bacterium | reverse complement strand
CCGTGTCCTCGATGCTGCGCACGCCGTGACCGATGCGGGAGGGCTCGAAGTGCTCGAGCGTCTCCCACACGCTTAGCGGGCCCCTCGCCTCGCCGGCATGCGCCGTTCTGTGGATCCCGTGCTCGATCGCATGGCGGAACGCCGGTATGTGGGCGTCGATCGGATAGCCCGCCTCGTCTCCGGCGATGTCCAGCCCGACGACCGAGCCGCCCTCGTGATCCGTGAGAAGCCGGGCGGTACGGAGGCTCTCGGCCTCCGAGAAATGACGCAGGGTGCAAAGGATGGTCCCGGCCTCGATTCCCGACTCCCCGCTCGCCGCCGTGACCGCCTCGTCTACGATCTCCACGACCCGGTTCGCAGACAGGCCGCGCCCGGTGTGAAGCAGCGGCGCGAAACGGATCTCCGCGTAAATGACCTGATCGTCGCCAAGTTGCTCGAACAAGTCGTAGACGGCCAGACGAAGCGCCTCTTCATCCTGCATGAGCCCGAAGCCGGCAGGCGCTCGGCTGAGCATGTCCGCCAGATCCGTACACTTCGGCGGCGCGACGAAGCGCCGGCGGTACTCGGCCTCGGTGACCGAAGCGTCGAGCGCGGAGACTGCCGCGTAGCTGAGCGAGCAGTCCAAATGGAGGTGTAGCTCCACCTTCGGTAACGAGCGGAGCGTTATCGTCGTCCGCGTCCTTGCAGGTTGTCGAGAGCTCGGTCCACGGCGTCCTTCGCCGAGCTCGTGATCCCTCCTCGTCGGTACTCGTCGACGACGATGTCCTCCATCCTCTCAACCAGAGCGTCCAGGCCGGCCGGTGATCTGTCCTCGGTGCTCTCGGGAAGAAGCCGGTCGGCCGCGCTGAAGAGGTTGATCCACCGTTCCGTCTGCCGGCCGAACAGGACGACGTCGTAGAAGTTGCGGCCCGCCCGGCCACCGATCCCGAGGACGTCCATCACGACCGCGATGATGGATAGGGGTATCATCGCTGCATCCCGCAACCCATCCACGAAGAGCTTCCCCTGGAAGACGAGCGCGTCGCGAACAAGCTCCCAGCGCGAGCCCGGCACCCGGTCCGGTAGGTTGCTACTCACGTCTCGCTCCGTCCGCTGCGACGCCGCGGGCTCGCAATCCCATCTTCACAGTTCGGACACAGGACGTGACCCACGGGCGCCATGTGGTAGTGTCCCGACCCGCCGCACAGAGGACAGGGTCGAGTGGTCCCGCTGTCGATCGACGATCGATCCGGTTCGTTCATGGATACTCCTCCTAGAGGCCGTTCGGGCTCGTCCGCCCGGGAATATGGCGCTACGCCGGGCCGGCTGAACAGGATCCGTCCGCGCTCGATCCAAGACGCGATTCCCGGTGGATGTGCACCACCCGAACACTGAGGCGTCAGTAATAAGAGAGGGTAACGGCATTCGCGAGGGCATCTTCGAGGCGCAACGGACCGGCAGAGCCGGGAATCGGCACCTTCCTTGCGGGCCGTTTGAGAGGTCACCGGTCCAGGACCGCAGGTCAAGGGAGGCACCATGAAGACCACGTGGAAGCTCGGCTCGCTAATCTCGTTGCTGTGCTTGTCAGGAGCCCTTCTGGCGCCGGCGGTGGCACAGGACACTCCCTCGACCTTCGAGGTAAAGGTCCAGCAGAACACTCCCTTTCGGGTGACGGCAGATCGCATCGCGCACAACCAGATGGGGCTGATCGTGCTGGAGTCGGACGGCGAAGTCGTCGCCGCGGTCCAGCAGCACCAGATCGTCTACGTGGTGAACATCTCCGAGACCGCCTCCCGACGGTTCGAGATTCAGACCTACGACAACTCCACGTACCAGATCCCGGGTGAGTCGCTCGTGCCCGAGCAAAGCGGCATGATCCGCGTCGACGGTCCCAACGGCACGATGGGCTACATCTCCAACTCCCAGCTTCGCTACGTAGTCGCCGTGGAGGCGAGGCAGTAGCCGTCCACCGCCGACCTCCCCTCCACTTGTAGCTCGCCGCACTCCGGTCCAGATTCGACCGGACGTCCTCTCCGTGTGCCTCGTTGGGCGAGGCGGGCGGCGAGGTTATCCAAGTAGGGACGACATGCACGAACCCAGCTCACCATGAGCCCCGACGACCCCACGCACGCGAGCGACGCGAGACCCGCCGGCGACGCCGTTTCCCAGGGCGACGTCACGCGACTTCTCGAGGCGGTTCGCGGCGGCGAGCGAGACGCTCTGGACCGGCTGCTGCCCATCGTCTACGAAGAACTGCGCGCCGTGGCCGGCCGGCAGCTGGGACGCGAGCGACCCGACCACACCCTCCACGCCACGGCCCTCGTCCACGAAACGTACGTCAAGCTGGCGGGCGGCGGCGGGGTGGACGCGGTCGACCGCGCCCACTTCCTGGCGATCGCCGCCCGTGCCATGCGGCAGGTCCTCGTCGACCACGCGAGGCGCCGGATGGCGGCGAAACGGGGCGGGGACTGGGCGGTCACCACTCTGTCCGACGGCCACAACGCCGTTGAGTTCCGACCGGAAGAGATGCTGGCGCTCGACCGGGCGCTCGAGCGACTGGAGCCGAGGCAAAGGCAGGTGGTGGAATACCGCTTCTTCGCCGGAATGGAGGAGGCCGAGATCGGCGAGGTCCTGGAGGTTTCCGAGCGAACGGTGCGCCGTGACTGGGTGAAGGCGCGCGCCTGGCTGTACCGCGAGCTCTACCCGGAGCCGGAGTCGTAGACGGTGGACAGCAAGAAGCGGCAGGCGGTCGAGGGAATCTTCGAGGCCGCTCTGGACAGGCCGCGGGCGGAATGGGCCGCCTTCTTGTCGGATGAGTGCGGCGGAGATTCCGAGCTTCGGGGTGAGATCGAGGCGCTCCTGTCGGCCCACTCCCGGACCTCGGGCCTCCTGGACGACGAGCCATCCGGGCCGGCGGCGGGTGGAACGAGCGGCTCAGCCCGGCCCACGCCGGAGCAAGATGCAGAGCCGATGACCGGAGAAACCGCCGAGGCACCCGTCGGGAGCGTCGTGGGCGCCTACCGGATCTCGAGCGAGATCGGTCGTGGCGGGATGGGCGTCGTCTACCTGGCCGAGCGGGCCGACGGACAGTTCAAGCAGCGGGTCTCCCTGAAGATGATTCGGCGCGGACCCGAAACGACGGAACTCAGCCGTCGCTTCGAGACGGAGCGCCAGATCCTCGCCGCCCTCAGCCATCCGAACATCGCCGCCCTCCTGGATGGAGGAGTGGCCGAGGATGGCCGACCGTACCTGGTCATGGAGTACGTCGAGGGCGTCCCGATCGACGTGTACTGCGATCGGAACCGGCTCGGGATCAAACGCCGGCTGAAGCTCTTCTGCACCGTGGCGCGTGCCGTCCAGCATGCGCACCGCAACCTCGTGGTTCACAGGGATCTCAAGCCTTCCAACATCCTGGTCACGCCAGAGGGCCACGTGAAGCTGCTGGACTTCGGGATCGCGAAGATCCTCGACCCGACGTTCATGGAGGGAGGTGCTCCGGAAACTCGCACCGGACTCCGACTCATGACGCCCGAGTACGCGAGCCCGGAGCAGGTAAGGGCCGAGCCCGTCACGACAGCCACCGATGTGTATGCGCTGGGGGTGGTGCTCTACGAGCTGCTCACCGGGCGACGGCCGTTCCAGCTGATCGGCCGCACGCCGGCCGAAGCAGAGCGAATCATCACGGAGGAGGAACCGGCACGACCGAGCGAAGCGGTCAGCCGGTCCATGGCGACACCGGCCGTCTCGGACGGACAAGGCGAGGCGGACGGGGACGGAGCGAAGAGGCCGACCGACCCGATCAGTCTCGCGCGCGACACCGAGCCGCAGCGGCTGCGTCGCGAGCTGAAGGGCGACATGGACCGGATCGCTCTCATGGCGCTGCGCAAGGAACCGGAGCGCCGATACGCGTCGGCCGAGCAGATGGCGGAGGATGTGGAACGCTATCTGGATGGCCAGCCGGTCATCGCCCAGGACGACTCGGCCGCTTACCGCACGGCCAAGTTCGTCGGCCGCCACAAGGCCGGCGTGGCCGCAGCGGCCATGGTGGCGGTCGCCCTGATCGCGGGCGCGGTCTCGGCCACGATCGGGATGGTGCGCGCCACTCGCGCCGAGGCCGTCGCCAGGACCGAGGCCGAGACGTCGCGGCAGGTCTCGGACTTTCTGGTGGCGCTCTTCGAGGTCTCGGATCCGGACGAGGCGCGCGGGAACTCGATCACGGCACGCGAGATCCTCGACCAGGGAGCCGATCGCGTCACCACGGATCTGAACGATCAACCGCTCATCCAGGCGCGACTCCTCCTCACCATCGGCGATGTCTACCGGAAACTCGGGCTGTTCGCGGACGCGGAAGGGCTGCTCGAGCGCTCGCTGGAGATCCGTCGAGCCGAGCTCGGAGAGGTCCATCCCGATGTCGCGGCGAGCCTGCAGGCGCTGGCCACGGTGTACGGCAACCAAGCCCGATTCGAAGAGGCCGGTGACCTGCAGGCTCGAGCGATCGATGTAGAGGAACAGCTGTACGGCCGGGAGGACCCACGCGTCGGCCGCAGCTTGACAGATCTGGGCGTCGTTCTCCTCCGAGGGGGCGAGCTAAACGAGGCGCAGGCCGTCCTCGAGCGGTCGCTGGTCATCAAGGAGACAGCGCTCGGACCGGACGATCCGGAGCTGGCGACGACTCTCACCAACCTGGCCAGCGTGCATCGCCGGAGAAGGGAGCTGGACGACGCGGAGCGGCTGTACGCCCGCGCCCTCGAGATTCGGGAGGCGGGTCTCCCCGGGGACCATCCCGACGTCGCTCGCAGCCTCAACAGCCTGGCCATGGTCTACAGCACCCAGGGACGCCTCGACGAGGCGGAAGGGCTGTTCAGGCGCTCGCTGGCGATCAAGGAGAAGACGCTCGGCCCCGACCACGTCGACGTCGGCAACACTTCGGGAAACCTGGCGGTCATCCACGCGCGGCGCGGGGAGTTCGAGGAGGCGAGAGTCCTGTTCGGGCGTGCCCTCGAGATCTACCAGGCGTCGTTCGGCCCCGAGCATCCGCGAGTGGGCGATGGGCTCCACAACCTCGCGGGCGTGAACAAGGACCTGGGAGAGTGGGAGGAGGCGGAGGCCTTGCTCACCCGTGCGGTCGCGATCAAGGAACGAACCCTCCCGCCGGACCATCCCCGACTCGCCGCCAGCCTGGGAAGCCTGGGAGAAGTATATCTGGAGCTGGAGCGGTACGAGCAAGCGGAGTCGCTTCTCCGCCGCACCCTGGAGATCCGGGAAGCCGCCTTCGGCCCGGATCACCCCTCGATCCCACAGAGCCTGGAAAACCTGGCCGAGGCGCTGCGAGACCTCGGCCGGACCGCCGAAGCCGACGATTTGATCGCTCGCGCCCGCGAGCTCGAGAGCGAGTCGAACGACTGACTGCCGCTGCCTCCGCTCGCGCTAGGACGCTCGTCCGCGGTTTCTCAGTCGGGGGGACCGAAGGTGTAGCACCAAGCCTCACCCTGAAGCACCACCTCATCGTCCTGGCGAAGAACACGGATAGCGAGTTGGCAGACGGGCTTCGTGGCGTGGACGCTCGTCACCTCGGCATGCGCCGTGATCGTGTCCCCGATAAAGACCGGCGCCGTGAACTTCCAATCCTGGCTCAGGAAGACCGTGCCCGGGCCGGGAAGATCCATCGCCACGAGGGCATGCAACAGCCCGGTCGTCAAACCGCCCTGCACGACAAGCCGTCCGAACTTCGTCTTTGAGGCGAAGTCCTGGTCGAAGTGGAGTGGGTTGTAATCGCCCGTAAGCTCCGCGAAGGTAGCGACGTGCTCCGCGGTCAGGGTGAGACTTCGGCTTGCCGTATCACCAACCTCCATCGCCATACCTCTCGAGCCTGTAAGTGTGCACTACGCTAGCGCCGCGGTCTTCACAACATCTGCGGGCATCTTCGGGCCCCCTGCGCCACAGCTTCAGTCCAGGACTCTCAGAACATCCACCTGGGCGTTCATCTCCCGGTTCAGCTGGAGATGGTGCTGTTTCACCTCTTCGAGGCTCCAGTCGAATGACGAGATGCGATCGGTCACCTCGAGGAGACCCTTCACGCGCTCATCGCGCCCGGGCTGGTACTCCAGAAGACCTTTGTCACCGTCATTGGCGACCGCTCGGGTGAGGAGCTCGGCCTCGCGGAGCGCGTCGGTGATGCCATGGGCGGTGATGGGATCTCGGAAGTAGCCGGCGTCCCCGACGAGCGCCCAACCCGGGCCGGCGGCGCGACGGAGGAAGCCCGGAGCGCCGGCGAACCCTCGCAGCTTCCCGGACGGAGGGCCTTTCGAGACCGTCTCCGCGAGCTCGGTGGAGACCTCACCCACCCCCTCCTGGAAGAGAGCCTCGATGCCCTCGTGTCGCCGCTCATCGAACTCGGCCTGCGGACGCAGGACGAACACGCAGGTGAGCCCGTCGTTGGTCGGGATAGTCCCGATGCTCACTCCGGGCACGTAGAACCAGTGGTAGCCCTCGAGTGGCACTTCCGGCCAGTAGCCGTAGATGGAACAGGCGGCATCGGGTACCGCATAGTCGACCTCGGCCTCGAGAATGCGGGCGACGCGTGATCGCATCCCGTCGGCCCCGATCACGAGGTCGGCAGACACGTCGGTCACCTCCCGGTCCGCCCCCGAGATCTTCGCGCCGCGAACTCGACCACGATCGTCGCGGATGAGATCGACCACGGAGGCACCGTACACGACCTCCGCTCCCGCTTCCCGCGCCGCGTCCACGAGTACCGGATCCAGTACTGTCCGCCTCGGAGCGTACAGGGCATCGACCCCATCGCTCTCCTTGATGGCCACCTCGATCGTCTCATCGCCGTAGTGGAAGGTCGTCGTTCGGATCGGCGGCGTACCGGCCGCGCGGACCTTGTCGAGCAGGCCCCAGCGATGGAGCTGCAAAACGGCCCCGCGCATGAGCGCGTGCGTCGAGAGCGTGTCCCTTCCGTAGCGAACGGGGTCCACCACCAGCACCCGCAGCCCCCGGCGGGCCAGCAGCATCGCGGTCGAGGCGCCCGCGCACCGTGCCCCGGCGATCACGACGTCGTAGCGACTTTGGGTGAAGGCCAAGCTCAATCCGGACCTCGTCTTCGACTGTCCACAGGTGTGGCTGCAAGATGCGGTTTCGCATGTCGATCCAACAAGCAGCGGTCCGATCGGCCCTGCATGAAGGGTGCTCCAGCCGGCCTGTAAGCGTGCTCCAACCCGTCTCTTGGGTCTCTTCGAGCCGCCGGCCGACGTCCCGAACCTCTTGCTTCGAGTGCTTTCTGACGCCTAGTCTGAGCGCCCGAAACCTTCGAGTCGAGACAAGGAGGACTCCATGGACACCGCTACGGCCCCTGTCGACAACGGCGTAAACGTCGACGCGCTACTCGAAGCCCGCGAGGCCCTGTCCGAAGCTCCCGAAGCCGCCCAATTCAAGTGGCGAGCGACATGTGAGTGGGTAAACGGCACGCACAGCCGATCCAATGTGGAGGGTTTCTTCGGGCTGGGTGAGGAGCACCAGCACAAGACCAACTTCACGTTCGAGGCAGATCACCCTGAGGTCTTCGCGTCCGAGGACCACGGCGCCACACCCGTCGAGCTGGTCCTCGCGGGCCTGGCAAGCTGTCTCACCGCGGGTGTCGCCTCGGTCGCCCAGATGAGGGAGATCCAGCTGAGGTCCGTGACCGCGACTCTCGAAGGCGGAATGGATATTCAGGGCATCCTTGGCATCGACAGCGATGTGCGAAACGGCTTTGACGGCATCAAGGTGACCTACGACATCGACGCGGACGCCACGCCCGACGAGATCCGTGCCGTCGTAGCGCAGTCACAGAAGCGTTCGGCCGTCTACGACGTGATTACCAACCCGACCAACGTCACGGTCGAGGTCAAATAGCCGCGGACGCCGGATCCCGGGAATAGTCGGCGTGCGCGCCGCCAGCGTCATCATCGGTGCGGGCCACGCCGGACTGGCCATGAGCCGCTGCCTCTCCGATCGCTCGATCAACCACGTCGTTCTCGAGCGGGGTGAGGTGGCAAACTCGTGGAGGACCGAGCGGTGGGACTCGCTTCGGCTCCTCACGCCTAACTGGCAGAGCCGGCTTCCCGGCTTCGGCTACGAGGGCGAGAACCCGGATGGTTACCGCGATATGGCGGAGACCATCGCGTTCATCGAGCGCTACGCGGAGGTGATCTCCGCGCCGGTCGAGATGCACACCACGGTCACCTCCGTGCGCAGCGCGGATGCGGGCTACGAGGTGACGACCGACCGGGGAGTCTGGAACGCGCGGACGGTCGTCATCGCGAGCGGCGCCTGCAACCTTCCGAGCGTGCCCGCGCTGGCGGCCTCGGTGCCGGCCGGGATCAAAACGCTCGCCGCCCTGGAGTACCGCAACCCCGATCAGCTGGATGAAGGCGGCGTCATGGTCGTCGGCGCCTCGGCCACCGGGACCCAGATCGCCGGCGAGGTACAGCGCTCGGGCCGGCCCGTTACGATCTCCGTGGGCGAGCACGTGCGAGTTCCACGGGTCTATCGGGGTCTGGACATCAAGTGGTGGATGGACCGATGCGGCGTGCTAAATGAACATTACACCGAATTCGACAACGTCGAGCGCGTTCGGAACCTGCCCTCGCCTCAGCTCGCCGGATCCGACGACCGCCGCACGGTCGACCTGAACTCACTGACAGACATCGGAGTGAGGCTCATCGGTCGTCTCGCCGGGATCAACGAAGGGCACGCCCAGTTCTCCGGGTCTTTGCCCAACCAATGCGCGCTCTCCGACCTCAAGATGAACCGCCTGCTTGACCGGATCGACGAGTGGGCGACCGAGAACGGGCTCGACGAGAGCGTCGAGTCGCCACACCGCTTCGAGCCGACCAGGTTCGAAACATCGCCGCCGCTCGGACTGAGCCTCACGAGCGGCGAGATCGGGACGATCATCTGGGCAACCGGGTTTCGACCCGACTACTCATGGCTCGATGTGCCGGTCCTCGACCGCAAGGGACGAATCCGACACGACGGCGGCGTGGCGGAAGCACCCGGCATGTATCTCATGGGCATCCCGTTCCTGCGGCGGCGCAAATCCAGCCTCATCGACGGTGCCGGAGACGACGCTCGCGACCTGAGCGCTCACCTGGCGTCGTTTCTGGACGAAACGTCGCGCGGCTGAGTGAAGCTTGACTTAGTCTGGGGCGGAGCGCTGATCGGGGGCGGCGGCGTATCTATTCAAGGAATCCCGCGATCGAACCTCTCCGCCCCGTGCGGAAATCCCCCACACGCTCGCGGGTGCCTCTCCCGACAGAGTTGAGAATCGTTCTCAACTAGATTAAACTGCTCGCTCTGACAGCCCCAGGGAGACGGGAAGGACGCGGCGTGTGACGCACTGCGCGGTACAGGACGATAGCACCCTCGAATCACCGAGAGAGGGACGAATCGGCGAGAGCCAGATACTCCTCGTCGGCAATCCCAACGTCGGCAAGAGCGTCCTGTTCCGGAACCTCACCCAGAGGTACGTCACCGTCTCGAACTACCCGGGCACGACGGTCGAGGTGGTTCGGGCCCGTGCAAGCTTCGACGGCCAGACCACCAGCGTCATCGACACGCCGGGCCTCAACGATCTCGTGCCACGCAGCGAAGACGCGCGCGTCACGATCGACATCCTCCAAGAGAACCCGGACGCGACGATCGTTCAGGTCGCCGACGCGAAGAACCTTCAGCGGGCACTTCTGTTGACGCTCCAGCTCGTCGAGCTTCGGCGACCGATGCTCCTCGTCCTGAACATGCTGGACGAGCTCGACGAACGGGGAGGGCGGATCGATTC
>JBDHIM010000080.1:0-11782 GCA_039587445.1 Gemmatimonadota bacterium | reverse complement strand
ATTCCCCTATTCGACTTCCATGCTCTCCGGCGCTGTCGCTCGCGGCTTCACCCTTTTCCTGCTCGTCGGCCTCCCGCTGATGGCCGCCCGGAATTCGCGGCTGGAGGAGCACGTGGAGGCCATCGATGCCGCCCGGCCGGCGCTCTATCTATCTGCCGCTCTTACCCTTCTCCTGATCGCGGGTCTCACGGCAATCGTCGCCGCCTGGCAGTCCATCACACCCGAACAGCTGGGATGGACGGTGGGTAATCCCTCCGTCGAGCTCGGCTGGGGCCTGGCGGCTGCGGCGGCAGGCCTCGGCATTGCCTGGCTGAGCGGCCTGATCGGGCGCCGTGCGGGCCTGGAAGAGAGCCCCCTGCTGCGGCTCCTCCTCCCCCGCACGATCACCGAGCGTCGTGCCTTCCTCTTGCTGGCGGGAATAGGCGCCGTATGCGAGGAGTACATTTATCGCGGGTTCGCCCTGCATGTCCTCGCGGACTGGACCGGTCAGCAGTGGGGAGCGGCCGCGCTGACGTCCATCTCCTTCGGTCTCGCGCACGGTTACCAGCGTGTAAACGGGATTCTCCGCTCGGCCGGTCTCGGGATGGTCCTGGCGGTCCCGATCCTCTGGACAGGAAGCCTGTTTCCCGCCATCCTCGCGCACTTCTGGATCAACGCCGCGATGTCCTCTCCGGCGTCGCGTTGGCTCCTCGCCGACGTCCGAGCCGTGGACGTGAGTCCAGCCGGAGAGTCGGCGGAGCGAGAGGACGATTCCACCGATTCCACGCGCGGGGATGGCTCTTGAGACCACGCAAGCTCGTCACGCCGGCCCTGGCGGCTCTGCTGACGCTCGCGACGGCGGGCGTCGGAGTCGACCTCCAGGCCCAGGAAGAGGGCGAGGGGCAGGATGACGCCGGCACGAGGGAGCCGCCGAAGCTCCGGATCGAGCCGATCGGACTCGTACGGGCGGGCCTCCGCGTGGAGCCGGAGGACTCGCCGCGGAACACCGGCTTTGACCTCTTCGATGCCCGCCTCGGGGTGATGGGCGGCTTCGGCTCCATTCTCGAGTACATCGTCCACGCGGGTCTCGAGCCGCGCGCCATCGACAAGGAGATCGAGTTCCTGGACGTCGCGCTCGCCGTGACGTTCATGCCGGAGCTGCATTTCGACGTCGGTCTCTACAAGGCGCCTTTCAGCCTCGAAGAGCTCATCTGGAGGCCCGACATCAAGTTCGAGAGCCGGGCCCAGGCCGTCACCGCGATCGCGCCGGGGCGGCAGGTCGGGGCCGGCCTTTCGGGGACCTTCCTCGAGGAGCGGCTCGAATACGGTGTGGGTCTGTTCAACGGCAACGGGAAATCGCTCGAGAACGACAACAACTCGTTTCTCTACTCGGGCCGCTTGCAGTTCAACAATGTCGGCCCCGTCGAGTTCAGGGATGAGTTCGTGATCCAGATCGGGGGCAACGCGGCCTTTTCGAGGGACAGCGCCGCCGACCTGTCGCGGATGGGTGGTTCGTCCGCTGCCGCCGGGGAGCTCTCGGAGTTCCGCGGCGACCGCTTTCTCTGGGGGTTCGATCTCTCTTCCGGCTATCGAGGCTTCTTCGTCGACGCTGAGTTTCTACGGGCCGAGCTGGATCCCCTCCAGGTCGCCGAGGCCGACAAGCTCGTGGCGCAGGGCGGTTACGTGCAGGGCGGGTACCGGTTCTTGAGCGGGCTCGTGGAAGGCGATACGTTCGACCCGATCGAGGGCGAGGATTCCGACTACCTGTTGATCGGAGCGAACCTCTACTACCTGTACCACTTCCGCTTCGAGATGCAGTACGCGATAGGCCTCCACGATTCGCCGCCCACGCCCGATCTTGCCGACGGCCAGTTCCTCTTCTTCGTTCAGCTGAGGCTCTAGGGCTCACCGACTCCGTCGGCTGCGGGCGGAGCTGTGCGGTGTCCCGGGCCGGAGCGGCCAGCAGGACTCTTCCCGGGCTGCCGTGGCGCCCGCTCCGTGCCTAATGGTGCTAATATTCGACTCAGCGAAGGCAATTATCGTGAGTGCGGATACGCCCGGAAACTGAACGTGAATCCTTGCGGCAACGCGCGGCATGCGTGCGAAGCCGTTCCGTGTAACGAGGGAGTCAGTCCCATGAAGGGTAAGTTGCAGCTCGCCATCCTCGTCACGGGTATCGTGGCGAGCACCTGGCCGAGCGCGGCCGAGGGCATGTCGGCGGCGCCGTCAATCGTCCAGGCAGAAGCTCCGCCGTCCGAGACCATGGACCAACTCCTAGCACGTGTCGCGCTGTATCCGGACGCCCTGCTCGCCCAGATCCTGATGTGTGCCGACAGCCCGTTTCAGGTGGGTGAGCTGAACGAATGGCTCGCCGCCAACTCGGCGCTCGAGGGTAGCGCGATTCAGGAAGCGGCCCAGGCCGAAGGCTTCGACCCGAGCTTCATCGCCCTCTCCGCCTTCCCGCAGGTCGTTCAGATGATGGGACAGGATCTCGAGTGGACGCGGCAGCTCGGCGAAGCGTTCGCGAAGGACAGATCTGCCGTGTTCGACGGCATCCAGCGCTTGCGCGCGCAGGCGATGGCGGCCGGCAACCTGCAGAGCACGTCGCAGCAGAAGGTGGGCACGCAGACCACGGAAAGCGGGCAAGAGGTGATCGTCATCGAGCCCGCCAATCCGGAAATCATCTACGTTCCGCAGTACGATCCTGTGGTCGTGTACACGACTCCCCCGACAACGGTCATCGTGGAAGATGATTCGGGCGACGAGGCCGCGGCCGCGCTCGTCGGTTTCACCGCTGGCGTGATCATCGGTGCGGTGGCCAACGATTACTACTACGGTCCCTACGGGTATCCCGGCGGAATTTACATGTACAATGATGCATGGGACGACTACTACGACCACCGCGAGGACGCGAGAGAGGACTGGCAGGATCATCGAGAGGACAATGCCGGTGACCGGGAGGAACGGCGGGAGGATCGCCCTGAGGGAGCCTCGGAGCGGCAGACGGCTCGGCAAGAGGGCACATCCGAGCGACAGACTGCTCGGCAGGAGGGCACCTCGACCGCCCAGGCACGCGGCGGCGAGGCCGCAGCCACCTCGGCTCGAACCGGAGAGGCGCGAGGGTCGAGCACAGCTCGCACCGGATCCCCCTCGGCCTCTACCGGGAACTACGGGTCGCGTGGATACAGCATGGGGGGGACGCAGGGCTCCGGCGGGCGAAGCGGAACCGGCTCGAGCGCCTTTTCGGGCTATCAGAGCGGGAGCGCCTCGCGGGCGGCCTCGTCCCGCGGACGCAGCAGTATGAGCCGTTCTAGGGGCGGCGGTCGGCGCCGCTAGGAGAGGATCGAACGATGCGGATGATACGAGTTGGTTGGCTTGTCCAGGCAGTGTCGCGCACGGTACTCGCAGGGGCGCCGTTGTGGGCTTCGGGGTGCTCGGGAGCTTCCGAGGATGGTCGAGGCGCGAGAACGTTCGCGAGCCCGGAGGAAGCCGTCGAGGCACTGACCGAAGCGGGGGAGACCGACGATACAGAGGCTCTGCAGGCCCTGTTCGGGCAGGGTGCAGAGGACCTCCTTTCCTCTGGAGACTCGGTCAGCGACCGAAACCAACGGGAGGTCGTCACGCTCGCGCTCCGACAACGGTGGAATCTGGAGGAGACCGAGACCGGGGAGCAAGTCCTGGTCATCGGTTACGAGGAGTGGCCGTTCCCGGTCCCACTGGTGCAGGACCAGGAGGGTTGGCGGTTCGACATCGCGGCGGGAAAAGAGGAGGTCCTCGCCCGCCGAATCGGCCGCCACGAGCTGCGGGTGATCGAGACCTGCCTTACGTACGTTCGGGCGCAGGAAATCTACGCGAGCCGGCCCCATGACGACCAGCCGGCCGGGCTTTACGCGCAGCGGATGGTGAGCCGTGAGGGGAAGCAGGATGGCCTGTATTGGCGTCGTGCGCCCGGCGAGAGACCGAGCCCGCTGGGCGACCTCTTCGCTCAGGCCGCCGAAGAAGGATACGAAGGACACGAAGTGGCCGAACGAGAGCCGAGGCCCTACAACGGCTACTATTTCCACATACTGACGGCCCAGGGTGAGGCCGCCTCGGGCGGCGCCCGGAGCTACGTTCAGAACGGCGACATGGTGGGCGGTTTTGCGCTCGTGGCCTACCCCGCCGAGTACGGCGACAGCGGAATCATGACATTCGTGGTCAACCAGGACGGGATCGTCTACGAGAAGGACCTTGGAGAGCGAACGGAAGAGCTGGCCCGCGCCATGACGGAGTACAGCCCCGACGCCTCATGGGAGCCGGCGGAATGACCCCGCCGGAGCCGAGCTAGAAGGGAAACGCGAGAGGCGCGAGGATCATGTTGATGATTCCCACGAGCAACGTGAGCGGCAGTCCGAGCCGCAGGAAGTCCGAGGCGCTGTATCCGCCCGGACCGTAGACCATGAGGTTCGTCTGGTACGCGGCCGGCGTGATCGTGGCGCCGATCATGCCGGTCATGAGGGTGATCGCGAACGGCATGAAGCTCACGCCGAGGGAGCCGGCTAACGATAGGGCGATCGGGAACATGAAGACGGCCGAGGCGGCCGTCGTGATCAGATTACCCATGATCGCGTGTCCCACGAAGACCGCCGCGAGGGCGATGTAAGGATCGCTGGCCCCGATCGACCCCAGAGCCCTGGCGATCGCATCGGCAAGACCGCTGTGGCTCACCGCGGCCGCTACGCCGATGGCGGCCGCCAACACGATGAGCGTCGCGAAGTCGATGCTGCGGGCGGCGGCTCGAAGGCTCATGCAGCCGGTGAGCAGCAGGGAGCCAGCGGCGAGCAGACCCGCGTTCAGCATGCTCATCCACCCCAGGGTGACGACCGTCACCATCGCAGCGACGATCACGGACGCCAGGACCGCTCGATGCCAGCGCCGGATCCGGTATCCTTCCAGCGGCTTCACCAGCGAGAAGTCCTCCCCGCTGCGCGCCACGTAGAAGAAGGCGTCGTCGACCTCGAGGACCGCGTTGTCGCCGACCTGGATCCTCACGTCGTTCAGCCGACCCTCGACCGGCGCCCCGGCGCGCGACACGCCGACCAGCGTGACCTGGTACGGGCTGTCCGGGAGCGGCAGCTCGGACACCCTCCGTCCGATCACGGCGCTCTGCGGCGAAACCACGACTTCCACCAGACTGTGCGCATGTCGCGGCGTCTCCATCGGGTGGCCGGTCTTCAGCGGCCGGACGCCGAGGGCCGTCCAGATGTCGGGGAGCAGGTCGATGTCGGCCACGACGGCCGCTACGTCACCCTCCCGCAGCTGCGCGTCAGGGGTGAGCTCGACCGGCCTGCCGTCCGTCCGCCACAGGCCACGCAGCTCGAGGCTCACCGGTTCCAACAGGCCTGCCTCCTCAAGGGTCTGCCCGACGAGCGGAGACGTCTTCGTGATCACGAACTCGGCCCCGTACCTGCGCCCTGCGGTTCGTGCCTCCGCCGCGGCCCTACGGTCGGGCAGGAGCAACTTACCGGCCAGGATGATGAAAATGATTCCGGCCACGGCGGCCGGCCCGGCGACCCAAGCGGGGTCGAACATCTGGAGCTCTCGCATCGAGGGTCCGCCCGAGACCCCACGGGCGAGCTGGTCGAGGACCAATCCTCCGATGATCAGGTTGACCGACGTTCCGATCAGCGTGGTGGTGCCGCCGAGGATGGAGGCGTAGCTGAGGGGTATGAAGAGCTTCGAGGCGGCCAGGCCCCTGGATCGGCACACATCCCGGATGACGGGGATCATCATCGCGACGAGCGGCGTGTTGTTGAGGAAGGCGCTTCCGATCGCCACCGGCGGAAGAACCCGCAGCTGCACCTCCCGCTCGCTCTTCGGCCTGCCGATGAGCCAGCCGCCGATCATCGTCATCGCGCCCGTGGAGTACATGCCCGCCGCCACCATGTAGAGCGCGCCGACCGTCAGCACGCCTTCGTTCGCAAAGCCGGCCAGGCTGGCGCTTACCGGTGCGAGGTCAAGCGTGATGCTCGCGGTGAGCGCACCCACGAACACGGCGGCGGGCGGCAGCTTGGTCCCCAGCAGAAGGACGAGGACGATGATGAGGAGGCCGAGGGTCAACCAGGCGTCGAGTGACATCCCGGAATTATTGAAGTCCGAGGGTCGGCCCGCAACGACGTCTCCGCCTTTTTTCGAACCGCGGTCGCTCTTGCGCCTGCCGTCGTAGCGGGAAGTTGAATGGGGCTTGTTAGTCGGCGTGCGACCTGCGAGGGCCAAGAAACATGGAACGCACTCGCTCGCGTCCGAGAATCCGGACGAGTTCCCGCGAAGCGCCGTACACAAAGAAGAGCACCAGCAGCCAAATCTGAACGGCCCAGAAGTGTGGCCAGACGACCTCATCAAGTAGATGGCGATTGGCCACGGCCAGATCGCCATATTCACGAACAAAGGGAATCAGATGCTCGACATAGCGGACGAGGAAGGCAGCGACCAGGTAGATCGCCGTTTTCCACATGACGTTATAGATAAGAGGTTTATCGGGGAAGCGATTGACAAATGGGAGATGGTCCGCGATCAAAACCACCTTGGCGACAATGAGCGCTCCGATGCTGGCGGTCACGAACGTTGACACCTGGATGCCGTACTTCTGCAGCATGAGCGCGCGCGTAAGAGCGATCACTTGAAAGGTGATGAAGAAGAACACCGCGGGAGGGATAACCCCAAGTAGCTCGTGCTTCAATCGCGAGACGAAACGGCTCATGGGGGTACCCCTTGGCTAGAAGAGAATTGGATCAGAAGTAGCCCGCGAGCAGCATCTTGAAGGAGCTGGCCGACGAGGTGTCGTCCGAGAACAGGGCGATGTCGTAGTTCAGGGCGAGCTTGTTGCGGCCGTAAAAGAAGATCTGTATGCCGGGCGTGAGTCCCCAGTTGTCGTCCCTTGCGATGTCCGTGTTCGGATCGGCCCAGGTGACTCGGAAGATCGGCTGGATGGCTTCGATCGGACGCTTGGCGATGGAGCCCCTATAGTCCTTTGGTCTCGTGATGAACCGGTAGCCGCTCTGAACCTGGAACGTTTGGGCCTGGGCGAAGTCGTCCGTAGGCAGGAAGTCGAGGATGTCGCCCTGGCGGTTCTCGAACGGGTTCTGCCCGTAGACGTACCCGCCCTGGAAGAGCAGCCCCTCGTTGAAGCCGCCCAGCTGGACCCAGGCCTCGAGATTCGTGAAGTACTTGCCGGTGAACGTGACCCCATCGTCGTTGACGAACGGGCGATCGGTCACGGCGCCGGCCACCGCGATATCCAGCGGCATACTTCCGACCTGGAGATTGGCTTGCGCCCGGGCGATCCACTGCCCTCGGCTGTCGGCGTTCGGCAGTGTGTCCAGCGCCTCCTGGATCTGCTCGCCCGCGAAGTAACCGGCCCAATAGGATATGCGGCCGCCCGCGATGTCTCCGCTGAGCTCGATGCCGAGGTCCCGGTCCGAGGCCCGGAATCGAGTCGTCAGCTCGTCCAGGGAGAGAGCGCGGAGCGAGGGGATGCCCGGGATGTCCAGGTCCCGCTCGACGACGATCATCTTCGTATCGCTCGTAAGCTGAAAGCCGTCGAACGGTCGCTTCATGTTGCCGAAGCGCAGCTTCAGAGCCGGAAAGAAGTTCAGCCGCGCGTAGGTATCCTTCATGGCGACGTCGTCGAAACCGGCGAAATCGAACTGGAGCTTGATGTCCAGGAAGTCTGCGATCTCTGCCTCGACGGTTGCGAAGGCCCGGCGCATAAACAGGTCGAAGGCTGGAGCCCCCTCCTCGCACGCATCGTCCGGATCGTTGCCGGGGAGGCCGGGAACGAAGCCTGAGCAGCTGCTGGACCACCCGTGCATCTGAAGCCGACCGTGAAAGGCGAGGTCCACGTCCTTGGTCTCGATCTTGATCTCTGGCTGATCCTGTCCGGATGCGACGCCGGGGACGAGTACGGACAAGCAGACCGCACTCAGGACGGGCGCTCGGCGCATGTCACAATCTCCACATTGCACGGTGAGTCGAGCCCGGGGAGCCGGCCTCGGAGTCGCGTGCCTACGAGAATGCTCCATATGTTGGCCGCCATGCAGATGCGCAAGTGTGGAGCCCGGAAGGCCAGCGACCGCGACCTGGCGGTCCGTCGGGCCAAGGGGTGTTCACCATCGAATGATCGGAAGAACCTCCTGAGTACACCCCGGTGAACGAAGCGCTGAGCCAGGCGGTAGGCGCCGCTTCGCTCGCGTACGCGCTGGTTCTGCTTCTTCTCCTGCCCTTCGGCGCGCACCGGGTGTTGCTCCTCTGGCGCCGGCTGCGGAGACCGCCGATGGAGTTGCCGGAGCGCTGGATCGGCGAGCTGCCCCGCGTCACCGTACAGCTGCCCGTCTACAACGAGGCGAACGTTATCGGCCGGCTGATCGACAGGGCGTGCTCCCTCGACTATCCGAGCGATCGCCTCGAGATCCAGCTGCTCGACGACTCGACGGACGAAACGACCGCCATCGCAGCGGCACGAGTGGCCGCCTGGCGTCGCCGCGGAAGACGCATCGAACACATCTGCAGGAGCACGCGAGTCGGCTACAAGGCCGGAGCTCTCTCCCAAGGACTCCGGCGGGCCCGGGGCGACTTCCTCCTCGTTCTGGACGCGGACTTCGTCCCGGAGCCCGATCTTCTGAGACGGCTCCTGCCGCCGTTCACCGATGCCCGCGTGGGCATGGTGCAGGCGGCGTGGGGCTACCTGAACGAGAGCGACAACTGGCTGACGCGCGCCCAGGCTCTCCTTCTGGACGCTCACTTCCACATCGAGCAGGAGGCTCGCTTCCGTTCGGGATTGTTCTTCAACTCGAACGGGACGGCCGGGATGTGGCGGCGCGAGTGTGTGGAGGAGGCGGGAGGCTGGCGGGCGACAACACTGACCGAAGACCTCGACCTGAGCTATCGGGCGCAGCTGGCCGGGTGGCGCTTCGTTTTCCTGAATGACGTGCCGGTTCCGAGCGAGCTCCCGGCGGAGATGCGCGCCGTAGAGGTCCAGCAGGAACGTTGGGCTCAGGGCGGCGTCCAAACCGCGCGCCTCCTTCTTCCGAGCATCTGGCGAAGTCCGCATGGCCTGGCGGTCAAGGCGGAGGCTACGGCTCACCTGCTCGGCCACGTCGTCCACCCCGTAACGCTGCTTCTCGCTGCGGCGCTGAGCGTCCTCGCGTTCTCCGGAGCAGGGCGCGATTGGCTTCCTGCCTGGCTGCACGTGCTGAGCGTCTCCGCAGCCACGTTGCCGTTCGTGGCGTTCGTGGCGCTGGCGGGCCTCCTGCGTGGCGTTCCGCTCCGTGAGCTACCGCGGCGGATCGTCGAGGCTCTCGCCCTCGGCGTCGGTCTGGGCGTGCCGCTCACCTGGGCGGTGGCGCGCGGAGCTCTGGGCGGAGAGACGCCGTTTGTGCGGACGCCGAAGAAGGGCGCGCGCACGGTGCGACGCTACCGGGCCGCCCCGCACGTGGCGCCGGCGGCCTGGCGTGCCGTGGCCGGTCTATCTCTAGGAGTCGCGGCCGTCGTTCTTGTCGGCAGCAGCGTCCTGGCGCCGGCCCTCCTCACCAGTCTCTTCGCGGCCGGTTACATCGCCACGACGTGGGCGACGCTTCGCGGAGGTCGCTTCGATGCCCAGGAGAGCCAGGAAGGGACCGTGGATCGCCAGACGGGCGAACAGCGGTTCCGGCCAGCTTCCCGTCGACTGGTAGGCGTCCAGCCCCCAGTACGCCATGAAGACAGTGCCGCTGAGCAACAGCCAGGCACGGCCGCCGCGTAGCGCTGCGAGCGGTAGAATCCAGAGTACGTACCACGGGTGGATAGTCGGGGAGAGGACGATCGCGATCCCGAGCGTCCAGTACAGGGCCCGCTCGACGCTCCAGCGACGTTGCGCTGCGAAGAGAGCGCAGCCGACGATACCGGCGGCGCCGAGTGCCTTGACGGCGTCCGCACCGAGAACGGCCGCGAGCGCACGGAAGAGGCCGGCGTTGGACTCCCAGTGCTCGACGTACGTGAGCAGGCCCCGGAAGAGCGACGGTCCGGCGTCCACGTAGGGGAGGGAGAGCAGGATGAGAGTCCCGAATCCCGCAGCCGCGGCGACGGCTCGCCTCCGCGCCGCGGCGGGGATCGCGGCGGCGGGAGCGAGCTTGATAGTCGCTCCGAGCCCGAGCAGGGCGCCGCCGAACGTCGCCGACCGCAGGTTGGGTATCCCGGCGCCTTCTCCCGGATGATTGCGGCGTCCGAGGAAGAGCAGCGCGGCCATCATGGGGAGGATTCCGAGAGGCTCCACGTGGCCGCTCCAGGCGACCTCTACGAGAACGAGCGGCGACCAGAGATACAGCAGCGGAGCGAGCCCCGGCGGTCCGTCTCGCCGTGAGGTCAGTCGGTCGAGTACCCAGCCGACGCCGAGGTCCGCGGCGACCCAGGCAGCCTTGAAGAGAATCACGGACGGGCCCAGCAGCGCCAGCGCCCAGAACACGAGCTGTGCTCCCGGGGGATAGATCGTCGATATGGACGGATGATTGATGAGCGCGTGCCAGCCGGTGCGCAGCGGTTCGAGGGCGGCAGCTTCCGGCGCGTACAGGTAGGGATTCACGCCATGGGCCTGTACCCATCCGTCCCACAGGTACCGGTAGATGTCGTCGGAGAAGTGCGGATCCCGCGGCAGGAGCGCGAGCCGGCCGACGATCGCCAGCGTCCACATGCCGCGGCGCCCCAGCGGCCGGCGTCCGTGAGCGAGGGCCGCGCCGACGTAGGCGCAGAAGGCGGCAGCCCACAGGCCCATGGAGGGCCACGGCGTACCGCCCGCTCCGGGCAGCCAGGCGATCGCGAGCACGAAGGCGAGGCACAGAGCGCCCGGGACAAGCGGCGACACGTTCGGCACCCGACCGTCGGCCTCGGGAGCGAGATCGATCTGGCTCACACCTGCCTTCCCGGCGAGCGCAGGCCGTGAAGGGCGTCGCGGTCCTCGTTCCGGCCCGTAACGAGGCCGACTGTCTTCCCGACCTCCTCGACCGGCTTTCCGCCGCCGGTGTCGATCTCGTGGTCGTCGTCGACAACGGCTCTACGGACGACACCGCACGGATCGCGGCCGAGCGCGGCGCCGCCGTGACGCCCGAGCCGGTTCCCGGTTACGGCCGGGCCTGTCTGGCCGGCATCCGCGAGCTCGCCGCTGCGGGGGAGCCCCCCGAGGTCCTCGTCTTCATGGATGCAGACGACTTCCTCGCGCCCTCCCAGATCGGGAACCTCGTCGCCCCGATCGCCGGAGATGGGGCGGATCTCGTCGTCGGCGAGCGACGGTCGAACCCCGGAGACCCGGGAGTTCGTCCGCACGCCCGAATGGGAAACATCCTCGTTACGAGCGTGCTGCGCCGGCTCTACGGAAGCGGTGTGCGCTCTCCTGTCTTCGCCGCCTCGAGCTCGATGATCCGGATTACGGTTGGTACGTCCAGATGCAGGTGAGAGCCCTCAGGAGCGGATGCCGGGTGGTCGGGGTGCCGGTGGACTTCCATGCGCGTACGGCCGGAAGATCCAAGGTCTCCGGATCCGTGCGGGGTTCGGTTCGCGCCGGGATCAAGATACTGTGGACGCTGGCCGGCGAGATCATCGGTGGCCCCGGGCGACGCCACCATTCGGAATGAGGGCTCAGTCCTTCGAGGAGTCTTCTTCCGCGTCTCTCGCGGCCGATCCGCCGACGAGATCCTTCCAGAGACCCATCAGGTGCTCATCGAAGCGGCCCGGGTCGGCGGTGTATTCCCGAGCCCACGTCTGCAGATCCGGTAGCGGGACGCTCTGCTCCAGCTTG
>JBDHIM010000241.1:0-2154 GCA_039587445.1 Gemmatimonadota bacterium | reverse complement strand
CCTGAGCCACGACCTCCGGCGCGGTGCATCCGGAAACTCGTACTCGCAGTTGGAGCAACGGACGAGGTTACACAGAGAGCCGAGCGGACAGCCGTGACCGCACAGGGTGTCATCTCGGTCGAACTCGTACCCGCACATCGGGCAGGTGACCAGGGCACCCGGCGTCGCGGTGGGCGGCAACTCCGCCGCGCCTATAGGGGGAGCCATCTTCCGAGCCTATATACGAGCCCGCCCACCAGGAAGGCGAACGGGAAGATGAACGCCGACATGCGGAGCGCGGCCTTCGTGCTGTGCTCGCGGGCGATCATCAGGAAGGTCGCGACGCACGGCATGAACAGGGTGATCGTCACCATGGCGACGAAGATCTGCAGCTGGGTGAGAAGCGGCTCAGAGGCCTGCACGGCGTCAAGCACGTAGACGGCGCCGAAGTCACGGCGCATGAAGCCCACTAAGAAGGCGTTGGACATCTCGGCGGGCAGTCCCAGCCAGCCGGCGATCAGCGGCTCGCCCGCCCTCGAGATCCAATCCAGAAGCCGGAGCTTGTCAAGGAGGAAGAGAACCGCCGTGCCCACGACGAAGATCGGGATCACCTCCTTCAGGTACCACTCCAGCCGACTCAGCGTCTTCACGAGCACGTTCGAGAGCTGGGGGCGACGGATCGGAGGAATCTCGAGTATGAACTCGCTCGTCTCGCCCCCGAAGACACGGGCGCTGAGCCAGCCCACGGCCAGCAGGATTCCCGCGACCAGACCCAGCCACGCGACGGCACCCACCGGGGAGAGCGTCGCCATCATGGCCAGGAGCACGCCGAGCTGCGCCGAGCAGGGGACGGCGAGCGCCAGGAGCATGGTCGTCACCAGGCGCTCCTTGCGGGTCTCAAGGATCCTCGTGGTCATCGTGGCCATCGTCGCACAACCGAGCCCGAGGATCATCGGCAGAACGGCCTTTCCGTTCAGACCGATCCGACGGAAGCTGCGGTTGAGCATGATCGCCATCCGCGGGAAGTAGCCGGAATCCTCGAGCATGCTGAAGACGAGAAAGAAGGTGGTGACGATCGGCAGCACGATGGCGAAGGCGTAGCTGAGGGCCATCGTGATCGCCCCGTACTTCCCGACCAGGAAGTCGTGCAGGAAGCGGAGCACGCCCTGGATGGGGCTCAAGGCCGCACCCGGAGGCATCGTGTAGTCGGGCACGATCGCCGTCTTCTCCAGCGTCCCGATCTCCACCTCGTGAGCCGGCGAGAGGGGGAGGCTGATCGGCTGCACGATCAGCTCTCGCGCATGCTCGTGAGGGAAGGGCAGCACATTGTCCGTGGCCTGGATGGCCAACGGGTTGAGCCGCTGACTGAAGCCGCCTACCTCGAGCACGTCGACCAGCGATCCCGCACCGAACAATCCCACGAACCAGAACACGGCCAGCAGGACCGCGGCGAGGAAGAAGAGTCCCTTCACGGGGTGCATCGCCCAGAATCCGAGTCGCACCTTGAAGGACGGCTTGGCCGGTGGGGCGATCGAGTAGGTCTCGGCGAGGATCCCTTTCACTCGCTCCAGGCGAAGCCGGTTCGCCTCGTAAGGGTCCGGGTGGGCTTCGGGCGGCACGACCGGCAGCGGCCTGACCGGTCGCGCTCCCGTTTGTCCCGATCCGTTGGTCCGCACCGTGCCGTTTGGGTGCCCGTTCAGCGTGGAGGGTCGTGCCTCGGCCAGGGCCGAGATCAGCTCTGCCGTGCCGCGATCCTGCGGAGCCACCGTCTCCACGACCGGGATCCCCAGGATCTCGGCGAGGCGAGCCGAATCGATCCGCCCTCCCCGTTCGTCGAGCTCGTCCAGCATGTTCAGGACGAGGAGCATCGGTCGCCGAAGCTCGACGAGCTGGAGGGTCAACAGAAGTGCCCGCTGCAGGTTCTTCGCGTCGGCGACCTGAACGACCGTCGCGTCCGGGTTCTCCTGGAGGATGTCGATCGTGACGCGCGCGTCTTCGCTGCGTGGCACGAGATCGTTGAGACCCGGCGTGTCGATGACGCTGGTGGTTTGGCCGTCGACGCTTGCACGGGCCCGAACCACCTCGACCGTCGTGCCCAGGTAGTTCGAGACGGTGACGTACCTCTGGGTGAGGTTCCGGAACAGGACGCTCTTGCCGACGTTGGGATTGCCGACG
>JBDHIM010000079.1:0-9890 GCA_039587445.1 Gemmatimonadota bacterium | reverse complement strand
GGTCCCTCTATTTCTTCTTCTTCCGCCGAGCGTGCAGCTGGCGCCGCTTCTTGCGGCCCATCTTGCGACGCCCGGACTTTTTCAGCTTCGGCCTTTTTCGAGCCAAGGAATCCCCTTCAATCGTTGCATCGCCTGTTCTCGGCGCAATCTACGCCCCCACCAACTAGCGGGTCGAGGGGCCTCGCGTCAACCGATCCTACCGGCGCACCCGCTGGCGCTTTGCCTGCTGAAGGACGTCTCGGAGGCCCGGCCGAGGCCGGCGACGGTCTCTTCAACGGCAAGTGCGGACTTTGTCACGGATTCGGCGCCGTGGCGGGCGGCATGGCCCCCGATCTGCGCGCATCGCCGGTCGTGCCCTCGAGCGAGGCGTTCATGGACGTGGTGCTGGGCGGCGGACGCAGGCACTCGAGGAGGAGGAGTAGCAGTAGGTCAAACTGCCGCCTCAGTTCGGGGCGTGCACCCCGGGCCCGCCGTAGTTGCGCTCTGATCCGACCGTGGGCCCGCTCGGGTTCATGGGCCCACGGTCGTTGTTCTTCCGGGCGATGTACTGACGGATCGACCCCGGAAACGGTTGCGTCTGCGCGTTCCGCCCCAGGGGATCCGAGTACCAGACCTCCGGTCCCTCGGCGTTGCTGACGCGGTTGGAGTTGATGTCGAAGCTGCGCCGCACGCCGTTGAACGCCGACCGGGGATCGTCGAAGCTCAGGTTCTGCAGGAAGCCTTCCCCCGTGCTCTCGGCGCACGCCCCGCCGCGGACCTGTCGCCCGGCATAGATCCCCAGCACCTGCCACACGGAGCGGCGGTGGATCTCGCGAATGAACTGCTTGAGAGCCGACATATCAGCCACGGTAGGCGCGATGACGCTTATGAAAGCCGGAGAAGAAGTTGCCGCGACGCCGCTGGACCGGCAAGCAACCGCTGCTCCTTGGCACCGTAAACGACGAGAGCCCCGCATCGACGGGGCTCTCGTTCTAAATCCGGGATTCGGCCAGGACCGGCGCGCCGACCATGCGGCTGAGCCGGCCCGCCGCGCGGATCTACGGTTTCGAGATCTCTATATCCCAGACGTAGTCCGTGTGCGAGTGGCAGGTCTCGGAGAACACGCCGAGCGCGCCCTCCGCCATGTCCGCGATCGTCTCGAAGATCGCGTCGCGACCGTTCAGCACGCCGTTGACACTGGTGCCGTCGATCACGGCGAGCCGGCGATACTTCCCGCCGACGTCGTGAGAGTGCCAGCTCCAACCGCTGATCGTGCCGTCCGCGACGGCCTGGTCGAACACGCCGTTGAAGACGCTCAGATAGATCTCGTCGGCTAGATCCTCTCTGGCGAAGTCGCACTCGAAGTACATCGACAGTCCCCACTCGGGACGCGCACCCATCCCGGCCCCGGAGCCGCCCTCCCTGGTCCAGATGTAATCGTCGTGCGACGGGCAAATCTCGTCGAACTCCTCGCCCAAGCCGGAGTCATCGGCCTGGAAATCCGTGATGAGCGCCGCTCTCGCGTCTAGCAGCGCGTCGCGCGATGGCGCAAAGAAGTAGGAGAGGCGGCGCCACTTTCCGCCGATTCTGTGAGAGAGCCAGCCCCACGCCGTGATGTTGCCGGCCGCCAGGTGCTTGTCGTACATGGCCGCGTAGTGCTCGCTCATGATCGTGTCGGCCCGGGCCTCTGTAGCCTGGTTGCAGTAGTAGTAGGTGGCAAAACCGGAAGGCTCATCCTCCTGAGCGGACGCCGGGGAAGGCAGCAGCAGCGGCGTCAGCAACGCGCCTAGCCCCAGGATCAGGGAAAGTCTGGATTTCATCGGATCCTCCTTGGATGGGACGGGAGTGTGCAGTCGCCCTACTAGTACGCACATGCCCCTTTCGGCGTCAAACGACGATCGGGTCGTTTGCCAGCCGTCCGGTGAAGCTAGATTCTCCCAATCGTGGGAGGGGCTTCGGCCGGAAGCGCATAGCGGATCTCCCGCTCAGGCGTGTCTTCCAGGCGCCCCATGAGAGCGAAACGAAGCGGAGGAATCGGATGATCGAAACCGTGAGAAGCATAGCCACCCTGGCCGCCGTCGCGATCGCCAGCCTCGGGGCCCACATCCGAGCCGAAGCTCAGGAGGGACCGCAGCTGCCTCCCGACGCCGAGCTGGCCCTCTCCCGCCTCGCGGAATCCCCGCGGCACGGCGAGTGGATCGAGTACGACGCCGGGGACGCCGATACGGTGACGGCCTGGGTGGTCTACCCGGAGCGAAGCGACAGTGCGCCCGTCATGATCGTTATCCACGAGATCTTCGGGCTCACGGACTGGGTGCGCGGTGTGGCCGATCAGCTGGCGGCCGAGGGCTTCATCGCGATCGCCCCCGACCTGCTGAGCGGGAAGGGGTTCGACGGCGGCGGCACCGAGTCCTTCTCGCCGGAGGACGTCCGCAAGGCTATCCGAGAGCTGAACCGCGACGAGGTGAACCGTCGGCTTCGAGCCGCGGCCGGCTACGCGACCGCGCTCCCGTCGGCCACCTCCAAGGTGGGCAGCGTCGGCTTCTGTTGGGGTGGCTCGACGAGCTTCCGCTTTGCGACGGCGTGGGATGGCCTGGATGCGGCCATCGTCTACTACGGCGGTGCTCCCCCGACCGAATCACTGGCCGCGATCGAGGCCCCGGTGCTGGGTCTCTACGGGGGAGACGACGCACGGGTGAACGCCACGATCCCTCCGGCAAAGGAGGAGATGGACGGCCTCGGAAAAGTATATGAGACAGATGTTTACGACGGCGCGGGACATGGCTTCCTGAGGCAGCAGAGCGGTCGAGACGGCAAGAACCTGCGAGCCTCTGAGCAGGCCTGGGCTCGGACGCTGGCGTTCCTGCGCGCCGAGCTGGAGGAGTAGGGACATGCGAGCTATCGCAAGCTACCGATCCGGGTTCGCGGCCCTCGCCGGGGTGGTGTGGGTGCTGACCGCCGTCGCTCCGCGCACAGTGGAGGCGCAGGCGATGGCCGAGCCGCCGGTCTCGAATGCGGCCGCGCTCACCGCGGAGCCCGCCCTGCAACCCACCACAAGCCGGCAGGCCTTCGACCCCGAGCAGGCCACGGAAGCCTACCTCGCGACCCTGGATGAAGAGACGAGGGCCACGTCGAAGGAGTACACGGAAGGCGGCTACTGGCTGGGCATCATCAGCCTTTTCTACGGGCTCGCCGTCGCCTTCTTTCTGCTCAACACAGGCCTCTCGGCCCGGATGCGCGAGATCGCGGAGCGCATCTCCGGCAGGAAGCCGCTCCAGACGGCTCTCTACGGCGTACAGTACATCCTGATCACTACGGTCCTGCTCCTGCCGCTGTCGGTCTACTCGGGCTTCATCCGCGAGCAGCGGTACGGATTCTCCACGCAGAGCCTGGGCGGGTACGTCTCCGATCGATTCACCGGATTGGCCATCTCGCTGGTCCTCGTGAGCATCCTTCTCGTGCTTCTATATGGCGCCATCCGGCGCGCTCCGCGCACGTGGTGGGTCTGGGGAGCGGGGGTGAGCCTGGCGTTCCTGGCCGTGATCGCCTTCATCTCGCCCGTCTATCTGGCCCCGCTCTTCAACCAGTACCAGCCCCTGGACGAGGGACCGCTCAAGGATCGGGTCCTCGCCATGGCTCGCGCGAACGGCGTTCCGGCTGACGAGGTATACCAGTACGACGCGTCGAAGCGAACCACCAAGATCAGCGCGAACGTGAGCGGGGTCTTCGGCACGACCCGCATCTCCCTCAACGACAACCTCCTCGACAGGGGAACCGACGCCGAGATCGAAGCCGTGATGGCTCACGAGATCGGCCACTTTGCCCTGCACGCGGCAAGCGAGTTCTTCGTCTTCTTCGGCCTCGTGCTCGTCGTCGGCTTCGCCTTCGTCCGGTGGGGCTTCGACCGCGCCCTGGCTCGCTGGGGCTCCGGCTGGGGCGTACGGGACGTGCGTGACGTGGCGGGTCTTCCGCTCTTCCTCGTCCTCTTCTCGCTCTATTCCGGGGCTATCACCCCGATCACGAACGGATTCATTCGCTCCAACGAGGCCGAGGCCGACATCTACGGCCTCAACGCGGCGCGTGAGCCGGACGGGTTCTCGACCATCATCCTCAAGCTCGGAGAGTACCGAAAGGTAGACCCCGGCCAGCTGGAGGAATGGTTGTTCTACGATCACCCGAGCGCGAAGAACCGCGTCCTCATGGCGATGCGCTGGAAGGCGGAGCAGCCGGAAGACGGCAGCGACTAGCGATCAGTTGCGGGCCTCCGCCCGATACTGCCTTCCGCCTACCGTCCGAAGGCTGCCAGGAGACCTGTCGTCAGGAACGGGATGTACGTGATGAGCAGCACCCCCACGCCCAGGATGAGGAGGAACGGCACGGCGGCGCGATAGAGGTCCAGCAGGGGCCGATCGAAGCGGTAGGAGGCAAGGAAGAGGTTCAGCCCGACGGGAGGCGTCAGGTACCCGAGCTCCAGGTTGGCCACGAAGATGATACCCAGGTGGATCGGGTGCACGCCGAACGCCGCGCCGAGAGGCACGATGAGCGGCACGATCACCACGGTCGCCGAGAAGATGTCCATCACGGCGCCGACCAGGAGGAGGAAGAGGTTGAGGCAGAGCAGGAAGACGATCCGCGAGTCGATATGGCTCTGTACCCACTCGAGCGCGCGACTCGGGATCATCGCATCCACCATGAAGCTGCTGAACCCCATCGCCATGCCGAGGATGAGCAGCACGCCGCCGATCAGCACGAGACACTGGTGGAACACGCGCGCCAGGTCGCTGCCCAGCGAGACGTCCCGGTGCACGAAGCACTGGACGACGAAGGCATAGAGCGCCGCGAGCGCCGCCGCCTCCACCAGCGTGGCGATCCCCCTGAAGATCACGAACAGGACGACGATCGGAAGGAGTAACTCCCACTTCGCGTCCCAGAGCGCGCGTGACGCCTCCCGCCGCTCGAACGGCCTGCGCTCGACCCCGCTTTTGATCCCCTCGCGCACTCCCCAGGCCGCGACCAGCGAGACAAGCAGGATCCCGGGGATGATACCACCGATGAAGAGGTCCTCGATGGGAACGCTCGCCACGATCCCGTAGAGGATAAGGGGTAGAGCCGGCGGAAGAAGCAGACCGAGCGAGCCGGACGCCGTCAGCAAACCGAGCGAGAAGCGCTCATCGTAGCGATCCTCTCGGAGAACCTGGAACAGGAGAGCACCGAGGGCGAGAATCGTGACGCCCGAGCCGCCGGTGAAGACGGTGAAAAAGCCGCAGACGAAAGCGCAGACGACCGCCGTTCCGCCAGGCACCCAGCCCACGAAGGCGTGAAAGAGGTTCAGAAGCCTCGATGACGCCTTTCCTTCCGCGAGAAAGAAGCCGACCAGCGTAAAGAGCGGAATAGCGGCGAGGGTCGGATTCACCGATAGGCTGTACGTCTCGATCAGCACCGCCACCGGCGGGACTCCGTCCGCCATGAAGAGGAGAGCGGCGATCCCGCCGAGCGCGGCGAAGATCGGACCTCCGAGAAGGGTGGCCGTGAGCACCAGCAGAACGCCGGGCCAGCTCGGTGTGGCCTCCAGGATCCCCGGGAACTGCGCGAGGAGGAGGCCCGCGACGACACCGAGAATCGCTGCGGACCTCCCTGTCCAGCTGTCGGCCGACCGCCAGACCAGCCGCAGCCCGATCAGCACGAAGGCGACGGGCATCACGGCCTGAGCAACCCACACGGGGATCATCTGAGTGATCATCGTCCCGGCGAGCCTCTCCTCCAGAACGAGATCGATGCCCGCCCGGAAGAAGAGCGCGCAGACGCCAGCCGCAACCGCCGAGGCGAGGCGCCCTCCAGCCGTTCGTATCCTGCCCTCGGGGAGCAGCTGGCCGGTGGCGAGGGAGAGGAGCCGTCCTTCGCGAGCGGCCAACGCGGCACCGAGGAAGGCCACCCAGAGCGTCAGATGCCGTTCGACCGAGATCGCTGCGGGAATGCCCGTTCCGAGCTTGCGGAGCGGGATCTCCAGGAGCGGCAGGAGGACCATCGCGCCCAGTGCGAGGCCCGCCGTCGTTTCTTCGAGCTTTCGGAAGGCTTTCAAAAACGGAGGCTCAGTGTCTGTCGTGTGTCTCGCGAAGCCGGATCAGGGACTCGAACCCGCGGCGGCCGCCGGGCCGCGCCGGTATTCGGCGCGATACTGGAGAGCGAGATCCAGAACATCTTCAGGAACCATAGTGGACCGGAAACGCTCCGCGAAAGACTCCGCCGCCGCTCGCCAAGGATTGGCTTCCCCCTCGACGTCCACACGAATCACCTGGAGCCCTCGCATGATCATCTCCGCGAGAGACTCCTCATCCTTCTCCGGAATCTCGATAGCCTGCCGCTCGCCAGCCCGACGAGCCGACTCGAGGAGCGCCTCACGGTCGCCCTCTGACATCTTCTCCCAGGCTCTCTTGTCGATGACGGTGGCACCGATGAGGGGGGCGACGCCCGGAGAAAGCACGTAGGGCGTGTGCCGGTACCACTGAAACGCGAGGGCCCCGAGCGGCGGAGCCGGCAGACCGTCGATCATCCCGCTCTGCAGACCGACCATGATGTCGGTCGGCGAGAGGACCACCGGGTTGTACCCGTTCTGCCTCCAGAGCCTCACCATCCGGTCGTCACCGGCGCTCGTGTACATTTTCACGCGCTTGAGATCCGAAACCGTGCGCGTCGGGACTTTCGAGAAGAAGTGCAGCCACCCGCCGTAGCCCCAGTGGAGGGTCACGAGCCCCTGCGCCTCCAGTCGCTGACTCAGCAGCGGTCCCAGGCGATGGAGGACGAAGAAGAACTCCTCGATCGAGGCGAAGAACAGCGGGATCTGGAAGACGTTGAACGCATCGTCCAGTTCTGAGAGCCCCGTCACCGTCAGCGTCGCCCCCTGGAGCTGCCCGTGCCGGATCTTGCGCAGCGTAGCCCGATCGTCGCCCGCGACGCCGCCCGGGTAGATGACGAGACGCACCCTGCCGTTCGTGGCCTGCTGCCACTCGTGACCCATGTCCTCGAGGATGCGGTGCCACGGCGAGCCGTCGGGCGCGAGCGTGGCGAGCTTCACGCGCGCCCTCTGCGCCGGGGCTTCGTCGGGGCCGAGCGCGACCAGGCATCCCATCGCGAGCGCGGCGACCCGGAGCACCCGGTGCCTATTCCTCCACGTCATCCCTCTCCCTTTCCTACTCCAGGAAGTAGTCCTCCACGTGATCGAGCATGTAGCGAGCCCGTTTCTGCGCGATGAGGTTCTGGAGTCGATGGCTCGGTTCCTCGTCGGGATCTATCGCCAACGCCTCGAGCATCAGCCGCTCGAAGCGCTCCCGGTCCTGCTGCGGCAACATCACGCTCGTGGCGTAGGTGGCATAGGTCCCCGCCAACCGCCCTCCGTTCAGCTCGAGGGCACGATCGAAATGCTTGCCCGCCTCCTCGGGAGAACCACCCATGCTGGCCGGCAGGCCGCGCAGCATGATGAACACGTCGTGAATCGTGCCATCTCTGAACGTCTCATCCAGCTCCAGGACGCGCTCCATCATCGCGATCACCGCCGGCAGGTCGGCGATGAGGTCCGGACGATCCTTGCCTCGTGAGATCGCCGCACCCCAGGCGGCTGCGGTCCAATAGAGCAGCGAAACGTCCTCCAAGGTAGTGCCGGCGACCGCGCCTTCGGGGTCGATGAGCAGGCGCTCCTCGAGCCCTGGATCCGCCAGTTCGAGGCCGCGCATGCCGTACCTCTTGGCCCGGAGAAACAGATTCAGGGCACGTTCCAGCTGCTGCTTCGAGCGCTCGTAGTCCTCTTCCTCGAGGAGGATCGCGTCGGTTTCGACGCACACGTAGGCGTACTGCGCGAACCCCTGGGTCGCGTTGAGCAGCAGCCGGTCGCTCTCGGGCTGCTCCGTGAGCAGACCCTCGACCGTCGAGAGCGCGAAGGGGATGGATTCGCAGACGAATTCGGGATCGTCCCCTGAAGACCATACCTCGGCGGTCGATTCCATCACTTTCGTCACGCTGTTGGCAGCCATCTTGTTGACGGCGCCGCAGCCGCTCAGCGGAAGGAGAAGGAGCGATGCGGCCGTCCAGACGGCCTTCCCAACGCTTCGCTGCATGCCAACCCTTGGTTTCGTCCACGTGGCGGTCGATGTTGACCGTTGCCGGCATGACAACATAATGAAGTGACGCGACCCGCGTACCCGGGAATACCGGCGGGCAGGGAACGGCACGCCCGCTTGCGATGTTCAAGACGCGAGGCCCGAACCACACGGATGCGATGAACATGACGTCGAGACTCCCTCCCGCGACTCGGAGACGGGCACGCCGCCTGCTCCACGTGTGGACGCTCGCGATCTCTGCGCTGATCTTCGTCTCGTGCGGCGACGATTCGGGGCCGGCCGAGATCGTGGCTCCCCACCGCAGCGTAATCGCCCTGCAGGTGCGCGTTCACCTCCTCTCCTCCGAGTTTCCGCCCCTCAGCACGGAGCTCACGGAAGACGAGGTGGCAACTGTCTTCGGGCGCGTGAACGCGATCTGGCAGCAAGCTCTGATAAGGTGGGAGATCGAATCGATCGTTCGCGAAGATGCGCTGAACTCGGAGGCGTTCGCGGCGATCCTTCGGGGCGACCTCCCGATCTCCGACGATCTCATCGCCTCGGTGCTGCCCCGCGAGAACCTGCTATCGGGCGACTGGGACGTATTCCTCATCCTCTCTCTGGGGGGTATCGCGGGCGGGATCTACTTCCCCGGCATTCCGGCGGCCCTGTCGGCCGAGCTCGACCCCGACGGCCAACGCCAGCTCACGGGTGCCACGGCACGGATCCTGGCCCACGAGCTCGGCCACTCCTTGAGCCTTCCACACGTGCCGTGCACCGCGGCCGGGAACCTGATGTCGCCCGGCTGCCCGGCTGCGGACCGCAGGAAGCTGACGGAATCCCAGGTGGAAGCTGCCCGGCAGCAAGCACTGACCGGCACGCCTTTCGGCAGCAGCTTGCGGCTCGACTAGCCGGCTCGTCCGCAGCGTCCGCAGTGGAAGCGGACGAGGTTTGGCTCTGCAGCCCCGTCAGCGAAACAGGAGGGTGAGGGCGACGAGTAGGGAGAGGATTGCGGCAAACTCCGCCACGAGGAGCCAAGCGAGCCGGCGCGCCGACTCGTCGGCTCGAGAGACCGCGGCATCGAACGCACGGGACCGGTCGCCCGAGCGCGCAGCCCGCTTGCCCGAGCCCATCGTACGGCCACGCCTCCCACCGAGGTGTCCGATCAGCACAGCCGCGAAGCTGCCGGCCAGGTTCCACCAAAGCCACGAGACGCCTGGAGCTCCGTAGGCAAGCAGCAGGTTGACCGCCACGCCTGCCAGCCCACCCACCACCGCCGAGCGCCCGTCCGCACGCTTCGATCGCCAGGCAAGGAGAAACAGGGCAAGCATCGGCCCGTACAGAACGCTGCCGACACGATTGATCGTCTCTATCACGGTCTCGCCGCTCGTGGAGAGCCACCAGCCAGCCGCCGCAGCCCAGGCGCCCCAAGCCAGCGTGCCGAACCGTGCCCAGAGGACGCGAACGCGGCCCGAAGCCCCGCCTCCGGACGTGAAGAACTCTTCCATTGTCACGGCCGACATCGAATTGAGGGCCGAATCGATCGAAGAGAGCGCGGCCGCCAGAAAACCGGCCACCGCGACGCCCAGAAGCCCCACCGGCAGATAGGCGACGACGAACTCCGGCACCAGGGCATCGGGCGGCTTGCCGGCGAGCCCGGCGGCGAAGGACGGCTCTGCTGCGAGAAACGCGGCCAGTAGCACGCCGAAGACGCAGTAGGTGAGGACGAGGGGAAAGCGAAGCATGGCGGCCAGGAACAGCGCCTTTCTGGCGGCGCCGTCGGTCGACGCGGCTAGGATCCGCTGCGCCTGGGTCTGATCACAG
>JBDHIM010000240.1:0-4127 GCA_039587445.1 Gemmatimonadota bacterium | reverse complement strand
ACGTGCTCCTCCAGCCGCGAATTCCGGGCGGCCATCAGCGGGAGGCCGACGAGCAGGAAAAGGGTGAAGCCGCGAGCGACAGCGCCGGAGAGCATGGAAGTCGAATAGGGGAATGGGTGGAGCCACGCAAGTTGACATGTATTTCGGAGCATCGGACGTTGCTCCGATGAAGCTGAACCTCGCCATCTGTCAGTTCCGTCCGGTCAAGGCGGACGTGGAAGCGAGCCTGGCCGAGGCCGCCCGGGTTTTCGAGCGCGTGGAGGCCATGACGCCGCGGCCCGACATGCTGGTGTTCCCGGAAACCGCTCTCACCGGCTACTTCCTCGAGGGCGGCGTGCGGGAACACGCGATGACGGCGGAACGCATGCTCGAAAGGCTGAACGGGCTGTATCTGTCCGGTGCCAATCGCCCCGCCGACGCGCCGCTCGATGTCGTAATCGGCTTCTTCGAGCTCTTCCGCGACCGCGTCTACAACTCCGCCCTTTGTGCCAGGGTAGGCGAAGATCCGGCAATCCTTCATGTCCACCGAAAGGTCTTTCTACCCACGTACGGCGTCTTCCAGGAGGAACGCTTCGTGGACCCGGGCCACACCGTTCGGGCGTTCGACACGAGTTGGGGCCGTGCCGCGATCCTCATCTGCGAGGACGTGTTCCATTCGCTGTCGAGCACGCTGGCCGCCCTGGACGGCGCCCAGCTGATCCTGGTCCCCAGCGCCTCGCCCGCCCGCGGCTTCGAGCCGGGACCCGGCGTGCCGGGCAACGTGGTGCGGTGGGACCGCGTCCTGCGGACGATCGCAGAGGAGCACGGCATCTTCGTCGCGGCGGTTCAGATTCTCGGCTTCGAGGGGGGTAAGGGCTTCCCGGGAGGCTCGGTCGTCTTCGGGCCAAAGGGAGAGGCGATCGCCCGTGCTCCCTTGTGGGAAGAGGCGCTTCTCGGCATGTGCCTGGATCTGCGCGAGATCTCGGCGGCGCGCGTGGGAGCGCCACTGCTGGCCGATCTGGAGCGAGCGCTGCCGGGCCTGCTTCAGCACCGTCCGCGAGCGGCCGAGGACGAGTGATGCTCACCGGAGGGACCTCGTGAGCCGAGAGCGCGAGGGCGTGATCGAGTTACCGGACGCGGTTCATTCGCCCGACGTGTCAGCCCCGCCGAGCCCTGAGGACCTCTCCCCGCTGGCGATCGACACCAAGCTCGTCGAGCGGTGGCTCGTGGAGTTTCTCCGCAGTGAGATACAGCGCCGCCGCTTCGATAAAGTGGTCGTCGGCCTCTCCGGCGGCGTCGACTCCTCTCTGACCGCCACGCTATGCCGGCGGGCGCTCGGAGCCGACGCCGTGAAGGGCTTCCTCCTTCCCTACCGAACGTCGAGCCAGGAAAGCCGTGATCACGCCCTGCTCCTCGCCGACGGACTCGAGATCGAGACGAGGGAGATCGACATCACGGATGCCGTGGACGGATACGCCGAGAGATTCGAGCCCGAGATGAGCGACCACCGGCAGGGCAACGTCGCCGCGAGGCAGCGGATGATCGTGCTGTTCGATCAGGCGGCGAAGCTGGACGCCCTTCCGGTCGGAACAGGCAACAAATCCGAACGCCTGCTCGGCTACTTCACCTGGCACGCCGACGACACACCGCCAATCAACCCGCTGGGCGACCTGTTCAAGGTCCAGGTGTGGGAGCTCGCGAGGGCTATCGGCATCCCCGAGGAGATCGTGGAGAAGCCGGCCAGCGCCGATCTGATTCACGGGCAGACGGACGAGGAAGATCTGGGCGTCAGCTACGCGGAGGCGGACCTCATCCTCCATCATCTCCTGAGCGGTTACCCGGCCGAGCAGCTGGCGGAGTTCGGGTTCGATCCCGCCAAGATCGATGTCGTGCGGCAGCGCTTGGAGGGCACGCACTGGAAGCGACACCTGCCCACGGTTCCGATGCTCTCCTCGACGGCGATCGGCGAATGGTATCTGCGACCGGTCGAAAAATACCCCCTAGGGGAATCGAACCCCTGTCTCCTGGCTGAGAACCAGGTATCCTAGGCCACTAGACGAAGGGGGCTTGGTGGTCGAGTTCGCTATCCTACGACCGGCGGCGTCACTGTCAACCCCGGCCGTCTCGACAGGTTCCGCATGAGTTGGGAGTACCTTCACCAGATCAGTCAGCCGTTCTCGGTCGTGTTCGCCCTCGCCGGCGTGAGTGCCGGCCTCGTCGGGTGGATCACCGACCGGGAAGCACTGGAGCGATACGCCGTCGTCTCGCTACTCCTGGCCGGCCTCTTTTCGATCCCGGCCTTCGTCACCGGGCTGGCGGCGGCCGATGTCGAGGAGGCACGCACCTTCGTGGGAGAATCACCGATCATGGCTCACCGCCTCTGGTCCATCTGGGCGACCGTGCTGCTCGTCATCTCTGGCACGTTCGCCGGCTTCTCGCTTCTTCAGGCGAGCGACCGGAGGCTTCGGCGCTTCGTGATCGCCGTCTCGGTGCTGGCGGCCGTCGTCGTCGCGTACGCCGGCTGGCTGGGTCTGTTGATCCATCACGGCGACGCCGGCCTGGGTGCCGCCCGCTTGACCACGCCGGCTCTTGCCGCGGCCGCGGACGGGAAGCCGAGATCTCCCTCTGACACGACCTCCGACGAGGCTCGACGGATTCACCGTGACGCAATCGTCATCGACGGGCACAACGACCTTCCGTGGAGGATCCGCCAGCAGGCGGCTCTAGACGTGGATCACATGGGCATCGGGACCGGACGCCCCGATGGACACACAGACATCCCGCGGCTCCGGGAGGGCGGCGTAGATGTCCAGTTCTGGGCCGCCTACGTCGAAGCGGACTACATCGGGGATGGCGCCACCCCCATCGCGCTCGAGCAGATCGACCTCATCAAGCGCCTGGCCGCCGCCTACCCCGCCGACCTGGAGATGGCGTACTCGACGGGGGACATCGAGCGCATCGTCGGAGAGGGAAAGATCGCCTCGTTGATCGGGATCGAGGGCGGGCACGCGATCTCCAACTCGCTGCCCGTGCTACGGGAGCTCTACCGCGCAGGCGCCCGCTACATGACGCTCACCCACTCCAAGACGCTGGCCTGGGCGGATGCCGCGGGCGACACGGCGGTGCATGGCGGCCTCACCGATTTCGGCCGGGAGGTCGTGCGCGAGATGAACCGCCTCGGCATGCTCGTCGACCTCTCGCACGTGACGGATGAAGCGATGCGTGACGCGCTGGAGACGGCGAAGGCGCCGGTGATCTACTCCCACTCCTCGGCAAGGTCCATCGCGGACCACCCGCGGAACGTTCCCGATGACATTCTCCGACTCGTCGCCCGGAACGGGGGAGTCGTGATGGTGAACTTCTTCTCGGGCTTCATCGTCCCGGAATCCGCCCGGAAGATCCAGGAGATCTTCCAGGTGCAGGAGCGGCTGCGGGAAGAGCACCCCGATGATGCGGCCTTTCGGGAGGCGTTCACTGCCTGGATGTTGGAGAACATCGCACCCGGAGACATCGAGCTCGTGGCAGACCACATCGAGCACATCATCCGCGTCTCGGGAATCGACCATGTGGGGCTGGGATCGGACTTCGACGGGATCTCGGTCGTGCCGCGCGGGCTCGAGGACGTCTCCGATTTTCCCGAGCTCACGGCCGTGCTCGTGAGACGCGGCTACCCGGAGGCGGAGCTTCGGAAGATCCTCGGGGGCAATCTGCTGCGTGTCTTCCGCGAGACGGAGGAGGCGGCGGCCTGGCTGCAGGAATCGACGCCGCCCGGCTACTCGAGGCTGCCGTTCACGGGTCTGAAGCCTTAGCCACCGAGTCGAGCCTGTAGCGCCCGGGCTTCGGCCGCTGGCTCGAACTCCACGTCGGCGGCCGCCCATACCTCCAACGCCGCCTCCACCTGCTCAAGGGCGCCCTCGCGATCGCCCGCCGCTTCCTTCACCAGCGCCAGCTCGAGCAGTGCCTCAGCGTCGGCCGGCCGAACCTGAAGGCCGCGGCCCAGGCTCGCCGCCGCCTCTTCCAGGCGCCCGAGCTTGCGCTCACAGCGACCGATCTTCGTGTACAGGCTGGCTCGCGCCGGGTTCAGCTCCAGTGCGGCCGAGTACTTCTCGAGGCCCGACTCGCAATCCCCTTCCAGCTCGCTGAGCCGT
>JBDHIM010000239.1:0-3745 GCA_039587445.1 Gemmatimonadota bacterium | reverse complement strand
CTACAACAAGGTGATCGACGCCTGGACGCATGCGAACAACGACGTGGCGGACGCCATGGTTGGTGGCCTCTCCGCCTCGCGGGATGGGTTCAATCCGATCTACATGATGTTCGAGTCCGGGGCGCGTGGCTCGAGAGACCAGATCCGGCAGCTCGCTGGAATGCGTGGTCTGATGGCCAAGCCCCAGAAGAAGCTCACCGGTGGGATCGGCGAGATCATCGAGAGCCCGATTCGTTCGAACTTCCGTGAGGGGCTCAGCGTGCTGGAGTATTTCATATCGACCCACGGCGCCCGCAAGGGCCTCGCGGATACGGCACTAAAGACGGCGGATGCCGGTTATCTGACGCGCCGCCTCGTCGATGTAGCCCAGGACGTGACGGTCACGGAAGAAGATTGCGGCACGGTCCTCGGTCTGGACATCTCCGCCCTCAAGGAGGGCGAGGACATCATCGAGCCACTCAAGGACCGGGTGGTCGGGAACGTGGCGCTCGAGGACGTGATGGACCCGATCGACGGTGAGCTGATCGCAGCCGCGGGAGAGGTGATCGGCGAGGCCAAAGCGGTGGCGATCGACGACGCCGGGATCCAGACCGTCAAGATTCGCTCGGTACTTACCTGCGAATCACGCCGCGGCATCTGCCAACAGTGCTACGGGCGGAACCTGGCCACGATGGGACCGGTCGACATCGGCGAGGCAGTCGGAATCCTCGCAGCTCAGTCGATTGGAGAACCGGGGACGCAGCTGACGCTGCGGACCTTCCACATCGGGGGCACGGCAGCCCGCATCGCCGCTCAGACGCAGAGGAAGTCCAAGATTCCGGGTACGGTAGGCTTCGAGCGTGTGATCTTCGTGGAAGCACCCGACGACGGCCGCGTCGTCACGAGTCGGGAAGGTCAGATCTTGATGCGTACCGGTGAGGATCGCGTGCGCTCACGTTTGGCCGTGCCGTACGGCGCTACCCTGCTCTTCAGCTGGGACCCCTATTCCGAACCGATCGTTGCCGACCACAAGGGCAAAGTGCGCTTCAGCGACATCGTGCCCGAAGAGACGGTGCGCGAAGAGCTGGATGAGGCGACGGGGCGACGTCAGCTCGTCATCATCGAAGACCGCGACAAGAAGCTGCATCCCCGTATCGAGATCGTCGACGGGAAAGGCAAGAAGCTGCGCGAGTTCATCGTGCCGGTTGGCGCGCAGTTACTGGTCCACGATGGCGACGCCGTGAGTCCTGGCGACACCATCGCCAAGATCAGCCGGGAAGCCTACAAGACGAGGGACATCACCGGTGGCCTGCCGCGCGTCGCCGAGCTGTTCGAGGCGCGGCGACCGAAGGATCCCGCCACGATCACGGAGGTCGACGGCCGCGTCTCCTTCGGCGGTATCAAGCGCGGCAAGCGCGACCTCATCGTCACCATGGACGGTGGCGAGGAGATGGTCTACCAGATCCCGGTCGGCAAGCACCTCCGCGTGCACGAGGGCGATCTGGTGCGCGCGGGAGACCGTCTCTCGGAAGGGCCGGTGAACCCGCACGACATACTGCGAGTGAAGGGGCCGCGGGCCGTCCAGGAGTACCTGCTCAACGAGATTCAGGAGGTCTACCGCCTGCAGGGAGTGCGGATCAACGATAAGCACATCGGCGTGATCGTGCGCCAGATGCTGCAGAAGGTCAAGATCACCGATCCCGGAGACACGGAGTACCTGGAGGCGGAACACGTCGACCGCATGTCGTTCCGGGAGAGGACGCAATTGAGCCTCGAGGCGGGCGGGAAGCCGCCGCGCTCCGAGCCGATTCTGCTCGGAATCACGAAGTCGAGCCTGACAACCGAGTCGTTCATCAGCGCGGCTTCGTTCCAGGAGACGACTCGTGTCCTGACGGATGCCGCGGTTCGGGGAGCCAAGGATCAGCTGCGCGGGCTCAAGGAGAACATCATCATCGGCCATCTCGTGCCCGCGGGCACCGGCATTCACCGCTACCAGCAAGTCGATTTTCTCGTCGGCGAGCCGCTTCAGCGCGAACTGGATGCGATGCGCCGCGTGGTGGAAGAGCCGGAGCCGGCGGTGGGCGGCTTGTTCGCCGATTTGCGGGCCGAGGACCCGGCGCCGGAGACGATCGCTCCCGTGGCGGAGGAGGCACCGGCCTGACGAAGGTCGGTCGCCGCGCGCAAGCAGGATCTTTCGCGCCGCGGCGGGGGTACCCGGACGACCCCCGCCGCGTCCGATATCGGTTGACAGCCCTAGAGTTAGGGTTTAAGATGGCCGGTCTTTGGTTGGGACGGTCCGTCGATACGTACACGGACCGACTTCGGGCGGGGGCGATTTGCGTCTCCGCCCGCTGTTTGCTTTGCCTTGAGTGGTCCGGACGGCAGGAGGAGAAGTTCGGGCCACAACGCGCTGAGGGGCCGAGCAAGCGCCGAGGATCGTCGATGTGAACGAGGGAAGATGCCCACGATCAACCAGCTGGTCCGGAAGGGCCGCAAGCAGACCGAGAAGCGCCGAAAAGCGCCCGCGCTGGAGGGGAACCCCCAGAAGCGCGGCGTCTGCACGCGCGTGTACACGACCACGCCGAAGAAGCCGAACTCGGCGCTTCGCAAGGTCGCACGCGTGCGTCTGACGAACGGCTACGAAGTGACGGCCTATATCCCGGGCGAGGGGCACAACCTCCAGGAGCACAGCATCGTTCTGATCCGCGGCGGTCGAGTAAAGGACCTTCCCGGAGTCAGGTATCACATCATCCGCGGTACCCTCGATACCTCGGGGGTGCAGGACCGCAAGCAGGGGCGATCGAAGTACGGCGCGAAGAGGTAAGCCACCCTGCTGCCCGCCTCAAAGCGTAGGCGGGTTCCGCGGCCGATAATCGCGGAACGTCGCACCGGGAGCCCGGGGCGACGATCGCAAACCGGTTCAGTCAGGCCGGTTCTGTCTACTAACACCGAATCCATCGGCCTCGATGCTGATCGGGGTGCGGTCAGAGCAGTCGAATAGCATATGTCGCGAAGACAGAGAGCCGTAGTCCGAGAGGTGCCGCCGGACCCCCGCTACCGCCGGACCCCCGCTACCAGAGCGCGGAGGTCTCGAAGTTCATCAACGTCCTCATGCTGGACGGTAAGAAGTCCGTGTCCGAGGCGATCTTCTACGACGCGATGCGGAAGATCGAGGAGCGGACCGGCCAACCGGCGCTAAACGTCTTCAGGCAGGCGGTGTCGAACGCCCGGCCGGTGCTGGAGGTTCGCAGTCGCCGCGTCGGTGGCGCGACCTACCAGGTGCCGATCGAGGTTCGACACGGGCGCAGGGATGCGCTGGCGCGCCGTTGGCTCGTACAGTTCGCCCGCGCTCGGCCGGGAAAGACCATGGCCGACAGATTGGCCGGCGAGCTGCTGGAAGCCAGTCGCGGCGAGGGCGGAGCCGTTCGGAAGAAAGAGGACGTCCACCGGATGGCGGAAGCCAACAAGGCGTTCGCTCACTACCGGTGGTAGTGCGCGCCCTCGGGCGCCGCGGGGTTCGCTCCGCGCCGCTGGCGGGCGCGACCAGTCGGCAGTGAGCGGTACTGGGCGGTGGGTGTGAGAGATGGACGGGTAGCGGATAGACGGCAGAGACGAGATAGCGAGAGACAATAGGCAGATAGATGGAGAGGCGGACGCCGCTGGAGCGGCTGAGAAACATCGGCATCATGGCCCACATCGATGCCGGGAAGACCACGACCACCGAGAGGGTCCTGTACTACACGGGTCGGCTCCATCGGATGGGCGA
>JBDHIM010000078.1:0-10056 GCA_039587445.1 Gemmatimonadota bacterium | reverse complement strand
GGCCAGAACCTCGCTTTGCCCGGAGGTGGGGTACTCGATCTCGCGCCGATCGTAGTTTGTCCACGAACGCAGAATCGAGTGATAAAGGCCCTGTCGGTACGGCACGGGGTCTACCGCACCGGTCACTGGGTTGCGCTTCACGGCCACCTCGAAGTCGTCGACTCGGTTGAAGCCGAACAACAGCAGCGTCGCTACGACAAGCACCAGGACTCCGGCGCCTATCGCGCCCGCACCCCGGAAGCTCTTCCTCAAGTCTAGACGGGATCTCCTGATCGGAGTGTTCATCCGTTTCCTCCTTGCTGGACCGGTTCCGTGCCAAGGCATCAACGTAGCCCCGGACCGCCGCAGAACCCAGGCTCGCGCGGTCGCCTCCGGCGGGTCGAGCCTTGTAGCCTGCTTCCGCGATGTACAATTTGACTCCGCACGCGTCCGACGTCGAAAGCTGTCCAAAGCCGAGGAGATAAATGTCGATCATCGAGAGTATCACCGCCCTGGAGATCCTGGATTCGAGAGGCAATCCGACCGTCGAGGCCGACGTCCGGCTGGAGGGGGGAGCGTCGGGCCGAGCGGCCGTTCCCAGCGGTGCGTCGACCGGTCGACACGAGGCTGTAGAGCTTCGTGACGCCAACCCGTCGCGCTACGGGGGCAAGGGGACACTACGGGCCGTGTCCTATATCGCCGGCGAGATCAGAGAGGCTGTCTCGGGGGTTGTCATCGAGGATCAGCGCGACCTGGACGAGCGTCTGATCGAGCTCGACGGCACGCCGAACAAGGGTCGCCTGGGCGCCAACGCGCTCCTGGCGGTCTCGATGGCTTACGCTCGTGCCGGGGCGACGGAACGGGCCGAGCCGCTGTACGAGTATCTGGCGACGGCGGGCCGGTCAGCCGGCCGCCCCGGGACGGGTGAGAGTGGTCCGGCGCCGCACGCGAGCGGCGTCCTTCCCGTTCCGATGCTGAACATCCTGAATGGCGGTGCGCACGCCGACAACAACGTGGACATCCAGGAGTTCATGGTCGTTCCGGTGGGTGCCGCCGATTTCGCCGAAGGCCTCAGGGCGGGCACCGAGGTGTTCCACGAGTTACGCAGCCGACTTGCGGCTGACGGGCTCTCGACGGCCGTTGGCGATGAGGGGGGAGTGGCTCCCGATCTCGAATCGAATCGTCAGGCGCTGGATCTCATACTCTCGGCCATCCGGGATGCGGGATACGAGCCGGGACAGGATGTGGCGTTGGCTCTCGATGTAGCCGCCACGGAACTCTGGGATCCGACCGCCGAAAAGTATCGGCTCGAGAGCGCCGGGGAGTCCGGCGAACTGATCGCCGCAGAGCTGATCGATCTCTATGCCGCCTGGACGAAGGAGTACCCGATCGTGAGCGTGGAGGACGGCTTGGCCGAGGACGATTGGGAGGGTTGGAGGCATATCACCTCCCGGCTGGGGGATCAGATCCAGATCGTCGGTGACGACCTCTTCGTCACGAACAAGGATCGTTTGCGTCGGGGGATCGAGGAGCGCGCCGGCAACGCGATCCTGATCAAGCTGAACCAGATCGGTACGGTCTGCGAGACGCTGGATGCCGTCCGCCTGGCCCAGGCGGCTGGCTTCGGGGTCGTGATCTCGCACCGCTCCGGAGAGACGGAGGACACGTTCATAGCGGACCTGGCCGTGGCCACCGGAGCGGGTCAGATCAAGACGGGTGCCCCGTGCCGCTCTGAGAGGGTTGCCAAATACAATCGGCTGTTGCGGATCGAGCGCGAGCTCGCCTCGGCGGCGACATACCCTGGCGCGGACGTTTACATGGGGCGATCCTAAGGGCGTCCCGCTCATCGCCTCATCGTCCCGAGGCTCATGTCTGAGAGGCTTAGAAGACTCGGCCAGCGAACGCTCGTGGCGGCGCTCTGGTTGGCCGGAGGATACTACCTCCTTCTGGGCGGCGAGTATTCGTCCCTCGATCTTCGGACGCTCCGCCAGGAGCAGCGAACGCTCGGTCAGCGCACAGACTCGCTGGCGGCGGTCACCGACTCGCTGGAGGCCTGGGCCGACAGCCTGGAATCCGTGCCGGCCGTGATCGAGAAGGTCGCTCGCGAACGGTACGGATTCATCCGCGACGGCGAGCGCCTTTTCCGCTTCATCGAGGTCGATGCGGGCGCTGGCCGCCGGGTTGACCGGTAGGCAACTCGCTTTACATTAAGAGTCACACTGCGGGGTGGAGCAGTCTGGTAGCTCGTCGGGCTCATAACCCGAAGGTCGCGGGTTCGAATCCCGCCCCCGCTATTCGGTAGCGGTGTCCACCTGGCCGGAGCCTTCTCCGGCCGCGTTTTTTTGGGGGTTGTAGGCAGGGTAGCTCAGCCTGGTAGAGCAAGGGACTCATAAGCCCTGGGTCGCGGGTTCAAATCCCGCCCCTGCCATCAGCACGAGAGGCCCCGTCGTCCCGCGACGGGGCTTTCGTTTTGGGGCCTCCGTGCTAGGGTGTCGGGAGGGTGACCTGCGTGATTCCCGCCGGCTGGCCAGGCGGTTGGAGGATGACTCGATCTCGAATGAGGGTCTCGCCGTGAGCGATGGGGCCGAACCGATCGAGGTTCTCGTCCGGTTCAGCGGGGAACTGAGCACGAAGGCGAAGCGCACTCGAACTCGATTCGAGGCGCGCCTGGCAAAGAACATTCTGGATGCGTGTCGCTCGCACGGACTGCCCTGTCGAGTAATCCGCGGCTGGAGCCGCCTGCACGTCTTTTCGACCGATCCCAGGATCCTCGATCTGTTGAGGCGCGTCTTCGGCATTAGCTCCGTTTCTCTCGTCGAGGGACGCTGCGACGCCTCGCTGGACGAGATCGTGGGTCTCGGCCATCGCCTGTATGCCGATGCCGTCAGGGGCCGGCGGTACGCCGTACGTGCACGCCGCAGCGGTCAGCACGACTTCAGCTCCTACGAGGTCCAGCGCGAGCTGGGCTCGGCGCTCAACCCGGGCGCGATCGTGGATCTCTCGAACCCCGAGGTTGAGGTTCGCGTCGAGGTACGGGACCGAGAGGCCTACTTCGTGGGAGCACCCATTCGCGGCGCGGCGGGACTCCCGCTGGGGGTGCAGGGGAAGGCCGTCGTGTTGATCTCCGGCGGGTTCGATTCGGCTGTGGCAGCCTGGATGGTTCTCAGGCGCGGTGTCGAGGCGGAGTACCTGTTCTGCAATCTGGGTGGAGCGGCGTACAAGCGGCTCACGATCGAGGTCGTGAAGGTCCTGGCGGACGAGTGGAGCTACGGCACGCACCCGAAGCTCCACGTCGTCGACTTCGCATCCGTTATGGCGGAGTTTCAGCGAACCGTCAAGCCATCCTATTGGCAGGTGACCCTCAAGCGCATGATGTACCTCGCGGCCGAGGAGGTGGCCGAGGAGGTGAGCGCCGACGCGATAGTCACGGGGGAGTCGATTGGGCAGGTGTCTTCGCAGACGCTCGCGAACCTGAGGGCGATCGATGCGGTCGCGTCGCTCCCCGTGCTCCGCCCCCTGCTCGGCTTCGACAAGGAGGAGATACTCGATCGAGCCAGGCTGCTCGGGACGTACGAGCTGTCGGCCAGGGTGAGGGAATACTGCGCGATCGTTCCGGACCGGCCCGTCACGGCGGCGCGCCCGGAGAGGGTGGCGGCCCTGGAGGAGAGCATCGACCCGGCCGTCCTGAAAAAGGCGATCGCCGATCGGCAGATGCTCCGGCTTCGAGGCCTGGACACTGCGGAGCTTGTCGGCTCCCACCTGTTCGTGAGCGATATTCCCGAAGACGCGATCGTGATTGATACCCGCGCTGCCGAGGCCTTCCTGGCCTGGCATTGGCCGGGAGCCGAACACCGGGAGTACGATCAGATTACGCGGGAGTTCGCGGGGATGGCCCGCGACCGCACCTACGTGGTCTATTGCTCCGAAGGGATCCTCACCGCCCACCTCGCCGAGCGGATGCAGTCCAAGGGGTACGAGGCTTACAGCTTTCGAGGGGGTGTGCGGAGCCTGCGGCGTCATGCGGAGGCGGGCCTCGCGACGCCGACCGATGAGTCGCGTTGATACGGAGGCGACGCCCGGCCGGTGGCTGGCTGCTTTGACACTTTCGGCCAAGGGTGTCAGAATGCGGCGCCATGCCTGACACCGAGCAGACGAAGATCAGAGAGCGCTTACTCGCCGAGACGCGGCAGGGCGAGATTCCGACCCACGTGGCTGTCATCATGGATGGCAACGGCCGCTGGGCCGAGGCGCGAGGGCTTCCCCGCTGGGAGGGCCACCGCGAGGGAGCCAAGGCTGTTCGCGAGGCCGTGATCGCCTGCCTCGATCTGGGCGTGCGCCACCTCACGCTTTATGCTTTCTCGAATGAGAATTGGCTTCGGCCCTCCTCCGAGATCTCCGCTCTCATGGATCTGCTCGTCGAGTACGCGAATAGCGAGGAGAGTGAGCTCAGGGAACGTGGTGTGTGCGTCCGCATCTTCGGCGATCTGGAGCGGCTGTCGCCCGAGGCGCGCGTGGCGGTCGAGGCCTTGGGAGCGGCTACGCGGTCGGGCTCGACGCTCTCGCTCAATCTGGCCGTCAGCTACGGGTCGCGCTCGGAGATCGCTCGCGCGGCTCGCCATCTCGTGGTCGCGGCCCTGGCCGGCCGACTCAAGCCCGAGGAAGTGGATATCGAGCGCTTCGAGCGGGAGCTCTACACGGCCGGGTCGCCCGATCCCGATCTTCTGATCCGCACGTCCGGAGAACAACGCCTCTCGAATTTCCTCCTCTGGCAGATCGCCTACGCCGAGCTTCTCGTCACGCCCGTCCTTTGGCCCGACTTCGATCGAGCTCATTTCTTCGAGGCGGTGCTGGATTATCAACGGCGTGAGCGCCGATACGGCCGCGTAGAGGTTTGAGCCCCCACTCCCGGAGCGCTGGCCACACCTCCCGCTGGACCCTCCAGGCGATGGGTGGAAAGGGGCGCCCGTGAAGAACCTGCGGCGCCGGCTCGTCGTAGCCGCGGTGGGCATTCCGGCTTCCATCATCGTGGTTTACGCCGGCGGGATCTTCCTCGCGCTCGGCCTGGGCTTCCTCGGAGCGGTCGGCTACTGGGAGTACGCGACGATGATGCGCGAGATCGGACACCGGCCTCTGATGGGCGTCGGCATTCTCACCGCCGTCGCTCTCCCGCTCGCCGTCTTGGGCCTGGGATTCCCACTGGCGTGGGTGGTGGCCGTGGTCGCACTCGCCACGGGCTCTGTCGTCGCCACGTTCCGTCTACCGCCCCCCGAACGTCCCCTCTCGAACGCGGCGGTGACGGTTTTCGGAGCTCTGTACCTCGGCGGCCTCTTGAGCTTCGGCATTCCTCTCCGAGAGTGGTTTCTCCCCGATCGTGTAGAGGGTACGCTACTTTTTTTCTATCCGGTGGTCGTCACCTGGTCTACGGACACCGGTGCATATACCGGCGGTAAGTTGTTCGGGCGCCGTCAGATGTCTCCGACCGTCAGCCCGAACAAGACTGTCGAGGGAGGGCTCGCTGGCATCCTGACGGGGGCCGTCGCGGCCCTTCTGTACGGTCTTTGGGTGGTCCCCTCGGCCGGAGGCGTTGTCCAGTCCCTCCTCTTCGGCATTCTCGTCGCGATACTCGCGATCGTCGGGGATCTCGTGGAATCCGCCTTGAAGCGGGAGTGCGGCCAGAAGGACTCGTCCGCACTGCTCCCGGGACACGGGGGGTTCCTCGATCGGCTCGATTCGCTTCTCTGGACCATTCCCGGTGCTTTTCTGTTCTTCACCGTGGTGGGTCTTTGAACAGGGCAACGGGACGACGCGGGGCATGCGTTCCGCGGGCACCGATCCTGCAATCAGTCTCGCCCGCTCGGGCGCGAGCTTCGGCCGCCGCCCGCGAGCGGGTGGACCCTGTACCGGAACCGCAAACCGCCAGCTGGGGTGAAAGCAGCTCATGGATGCAATGGTGACTGTTCTGGCCACCGTGGTCGTGCTTGGTGTGCTGATCTTCGTGCACGAGCTCGGCCACTTCCTCGCGGCCAAGGCCGTCGACATCGAAGTGCAGCGCTTTTCGCTCGGACTCGGGCCGAAGATGGCCGGTTTCCGGTGGGGAGAGACGGAGTACGTGATCTCCTGGTTCCCTCTCGGCGGCTACGTGAAGATGGCCGGGATGGCGGAAGAAGAGGGGATCGGCATGTTGGAGGGCGGCGCGTCGGGAGGTCGCGAGCCCTCACCACGCGATTTCGACGGGAAGTCACTGCCTGCTCGCACGCTGGTGATCACTGCCGGTGTCCTCATGAACCTCCTCTTCGCCATCGCGGCCTTTATCGTCGTTGCCAAGGCACAGGGGGTCCAGCTCGCGCTGATCAGCCAGGTTCAGGAAGACTCGCCGGCTGCCGTAGCCGGATTCCAAGCCGGTGACCGCATCGTGAGCGTGGAGGGCCAGCGAGTCAGGGCCTTCGAAGAGCTCGCGCTGTTGGTTCAACAGAGCCCCGAGGCCCAGATCCGCGTCGGCGTCGAACGGGACGGCGAGCGCGTGAGCCTCAACGTCGTTCCACGGAGGGTTAGCATCTGGAGCGACGTGATCCGTGATTCCGTGGACATCGGGCAGATCGGGGTCACCTCCGATCCGGAGGGTGGTTATCGAACGCTCGGCTGGATGGAAGCGATTCCCGAGGGCTCTTTCAGGACCTGGTACTGGGTAAGGACGACGCTGGAGTTTCTGGGTCAGCTCGTGAGCGGCCAGAGTAGCGCGAAGGAGGTAGGCGGCCCGATCCTGATCGGTCAGCTCTCCGGACAGGCCGCGCGCGCCGGCATCTGGGCGTTTCTCTCCTTTATGGCGATCATCAGCGTCAACCTTGCTATTCTGAATCTGCTACCGGTTCCCGTCCTGGACGGCGGCCATCTGACCTTCCTGGCCTTCGAGGCCGTTCGAGGGAAGGCCCTGAGCGTCGAGCAGCGGATTCGACTCACGCAGGTGGGACTCGTGCTCGTCGTGGGCCTGATGGTCTGGGTGATCACCAACGACGTCTTGAGGCTGCTCTAGCCGCGCCCTCTTCCGCCGGCGAACAGGTGCAGTTGCTCCCCATCCATGACGCGCGAGCGTAATGCCGCGACGTCGTAGAGCGGCGTCGGACGCTCCTGAGTCGCCACATCGATCAAGCCCTTGTAGTCCATGCCGGACAGCGCCTCCGCGACCGTGCGTAGGGCGAGCGGCCCGTCGTTGCACTCTTCGCTCATGTGAGCCAGCAGGACGCCGCCCAGCTCCGGGTGGTGAAGCTCCGCCGCCAGCTCGGCCGCCATTCGGTTGGAGAGGTGTCCCCGGCTTCCGCCGATGCGCTCCTTGACCGACCACGGGTACGGGCCGTCGCGAAGCAGGAGGTCGTCGTGGTTCGCTTCGAGTACGAGGAAATGACAAGCTCGGAGCGCGTTCCGCACCGGACCGGTGGGCCGACCGAGGTCGGTGGCGACGCCGATCTTGAGGCCGGATTCCGAATCCGTCAGGGTGACCGCGAGCGGATCCGCGGCATCGTGGCTGGTGAGAAACGCGTGCACCTCCACTCCTCCTATTCGGAAGGTGGCTGCCCGCTCGAAGATCCGGACCTCCTCCTCGCCCGAGAGTAGGCTCCGGCAAGCCGTAGCCGTTCGGCGGCTCATGTAGAGGGGCCAACCCCAGCGACGGGCGGCCACGCCGACGCCGCTCGTGTGATCGCGGTGCTCGTGAGTGACGATGATGGCGGCCACGCTCTCGGGCTCGATCTCGAGCGCCGCGAGTCGCCGCTCGATCTGACGGCCGCTGAGGCCGGCATCGACAAGAAGCCGGGTGTTCCCGGCCTCGACCAGGAGCGAGTTTCCGCGGCTTCCGCTTCCCAGAGCGGCTACGCGCATGCCCGGCGGCTCACCGGCGCGCGGCCGTAGCCCTCTCCCAGACGTCGGAGAGCCACGCCCGCTCCCCGTCACCGAACCGAACGCCGCGCCGGCTCGCCGACACTTCCGCTGTCCGCAGGAACCCATCTTTCCGGTGCACGGTCTCCGGCCCGCCCCAACTGAACGGAGGCACCCATTTCTCCGGCAGGCGCGAGAGCACATTCGCCCCACAACCGATCACGGCTCCTGTCGGGATCAGCGTTCCGATGGCCGTTTTGACGTGGTCTCCGATCAGGCAGCCGAACTTCATCAATCCCGTGTCGACCTCCTCGGCCGGGCCCGCGAGACGGACAGTTCCGTAGGTGTTCTTGAGGTCGCTGTTGGTGGTGAGTGCTCCGAGGTTCACCCAGCGTCCCGCATAGGCGTGCCCGAGAAACCCATCGTGTGCCTTGTTCGCGTACCCGAGGATGACCGACTCCTCGATCTCGCCGCGCACGTAGCTGAACGGGCCCGTCGAGAGTCGGGATATGGAGCCGCCGAGGAGACGGCTCGACGGGCCGGCATAGAGAGGTCCGGCGAGGCGCGTTCCGGCGAGCACCTCGACCCCCCGGTCGAGGCAGATCGGCCCGTCTCGGAGATCGAACAGCACCCCGGGCTCGATACGTACTTCCGGTGCCAACTGCAGCGAAGCGGCTCCGAGCCGCTCCCACCCACCGGACGCGGATGCCTCGGGAACGCGCGGGAGCTCGCTCTCCAGATCCGCGGCCGTGCGGTCCGCCGAGCGCTCCACGAGCTCCCATACGTGCTGCAGGACGCCTCCCTCCACCACGAGCCTGCCCGCCCTGAGCGGCGACGGATCGGCGAACCAGTCGTCTCCCGGGCCCTTCGAGCCGGAGGGCAGATACGCGCCGACGATCTCGCCCTGCATCTCCAATATGGCCGGACCCTCCGGGGCCTCGAACCTGGCGGCGGGATCGGGCACGGCACGACAGCAGAGGAAGAGACGGTCCTCGTCATCCCGCAGATCCTCTGCACACAGGACGGGTGGGGCGCTGTCCTCGGAGAACGAACCGAGCCAGGAGCGCGTGAGGGTTCCGCTCGCGACGATGCCGGCGAACCGTTCGAGACGCCCCCGCAGCGAATCGGTTCCGAACCAGAGCTCCGAGCACGGCCGGCTCAGCGCGTACGGCCTCCAATCGCCGGCCTGGCGGTCATCGAAGACGAAGAGCTTCACGACCGGCCCCTCCGATCGGCTGTCTCGTTCTCGCCCTCGTCGAGGCGATCGAAGATCCGTTTCATCTCCGGGGCGTCCTCCCGCGTCGTAACGAAGGTGTGGCCTCCGCTGTGGACGACGACGAGATCCCTGACCCGGAAGAGCGTCACGTCGCCATCCTCCGACCAGACCACGTTGCCCGAGCCTTCGACGACTCTTCCCGGCCCGAGCATCACGTTGTCCTCGCCATCGGGTCGTCGCATGCGGTAAAGGGCGTTCCACCCACCGACGTCATCCCAGCGGAAGCTTGCCGCCACCACCCCCACGCGGTCGCTCCTCTCCATCACCGCGACGTCCACAGCAATATGCCCCGAGCGCTCGAAGAAGCCGCCGACGTCGCCGGCCTCGAGGAGGTCGAGCCGAATCTCCGGGGCGTGCCGTCTGACCGCCTCGAGCATATCGTCCGCCCGCCACACGAAGATCCCGCTGTTCCACACGTATTCCCCCGAGTCCAGATAGTCGCGGGCCTTTTCGAGCGAAGGCTTCTCGACGAACTCGGCGGCCTCGTAGATCCCGGGCTCGATCTCGACACCCAGACGAACGTAGCCATAGCCGGTTTCGGGTCGGCCAGGCGTGATTCCCAAGCAGAAGAGCCGCTCGCTGCCCGCCGCCGCCACGCCAAGCTGCAGTGTGTCCAGAAAGTCATCCAGCGGCTCGATCACGTGGTCGGCGTGAAGGGAGACCATGACCGCCTCCGGCTCGCGGCGCGCGATCTCGTGTGCGGCCCAGGCGAGCGCGGGTCCGGTCCCCCGTGGCTGAGGCTCAACCAGGAAGCTGTCGGAGCTCAGTTCCGGCAGCGCGTCGCGGAAAGGCTCCACCAGGCGGTCGCCCGTCACGATCAGGGTCCGCTCGGGCCCGGCCAGGTGGATGGCCCGCTCCACCGTGTCCACGATCAGGGATCGATCGCTGCCGAGTGGGAGAAGCTGCTTCGGGCGTTCGGGGCGGGAGGCCGG
>JBDHIM010000077.1:0-17686 GCA_039587445.1 Gemmatimonadota bacterium | reverse complement strand
CGGTAGCTTGCTGCATAAGGCCAACCTCCTCTTTCGGGCTTCGAGCCCGGTCAAAGCTTGGGGTACCTCTCGAAGGGTAACCCCGCCGGAGGTTGGCCTTCTCATTTCATCTACTTGTTACTGGAGTAACAGCGCGGCCCCTCCACGCTCCTGATCTTGTCCTCCGACCATACACCTCCGGTTGGGGGATTCCACCACATACCGTTTCAAGGGCTTCGCGAGGACTGCCAGACACCTCCCGGCTGGCCGCTACGGTAGGTTTGATCTTCGGATCTCTGTATCCTCGCGGCGTTGCGAGTCGTCTAGAGTGCGGGCGAGGATGACGGTACCGAACCAGGGATGAGATAGATGAAACGCGCGACGTGGGCAGCTGTTCTCGCTTTGCTGCTGACCCCTCCGCTGCTGGCGCAGGAGACGGACGAAAAAGAACCGCAAGAGGAACCCCAGGAAAAACCTCAAGAGAAGCCTCAGGAAGACACGCTGATCAAGGGCGGCATCGATTCAGGAGGCTTCGGGGCGGTCGTCTTCAGATTCGGCGAGGTGGCCGACCAGTTCGCGACGCTACAGGGCGTGCGCGGCGGCTGGATCATAAACCACCAGTTCGTGATCGGTGCGGGGTTCTACGGTGTGTCGAACGAGATCTGCCTTGATGACGACCGTGACTGTCGGTTCCGAGAGCTGGAGTTCGGCTACGGCGGATTCGAGTTCGAGTATATCGGCCTCTGGGATCGCGTGGCCCACTACACTCTTCAGCTGTTGATCGGTGGGGGCGGCGTCAGCTACTTCAATCTCGCCACCGATGGGGTGTTCGTGGCCGAACCGGTGGCCAACCTCGAGCTCAATGTCACGAAGTGGTGGAGGATCAACGTGGGAGCGGGCTACCGCATCGTGGCCGGACTCGACGCCGGCAGCCTCGAGAGCAGCGATCTGAGCGGCGTTTTCGGCAACGTACAATTCAAGTTTGGAAACTTCTGATCGCTGCCCCTTCCATTGATTCTCAACACGCTCGCCACCGGGCTACCGGCCACCCTCTGGAAGGGATTTCTCCGTAAGCCCGCCCGGGCTCCTGCAAGCTCAAGAGCGGGATCTGCAGTCCTGCACTGGTCACCTCCACGCTCCTGATCTCGTCCTCGTAGAACCGCCTACTGCCGTCCTTGCAGCGTTTGTTGAGATGACCGAAGGCCATAACTTGCTAGGGCGAATGGCGAAGCCTCTGACGTGGGCCTCACGCACCGCGATGATTAGACGGCCGGCCAAGCGGCAGCTCGTTATACCCTTCGCCGCCCATTAAGAGTGAGGCCGCATGCCGGATGACAGATCCGCGCACTCGGTGGCGACACCGAGTCCTGGCGTAGTGCCACCTCCGTCTTGAGAGCGAAGTCATGACGATTAGAACTGTCGCGATGGCTGCATTGTTTTCGTTAATGCCTCTTTCCGCCTTGGCGCAGTCCCCCGATGCGCGACCACCCGTCATCGATGTGCATGTGCACGCCCCGATGAGTCCCGGCCCGCTTGAACAGTTCGCGCCAAGTCTCCGGTCGATGCTGGACTCAATGGATAGCTTGAATGTCCGATTCGTCGTGCTGAATGGTGTTCCCGACGTCCTGTTCGCGTGGCGGCAGGAGATCGATAACCGGACGGGCGTGCTCCCAAGCCTTCTTTTCCCGTGCCTCGATGGTGTAGCAGTCATGTGGGGCCGCCCCTGCTTCGAGAACGGCGAAGACTGGCCGGATCTCGATGGTCTAAGGGACCATGTCGAGTCGGGTCGCGTGGAAGCACTCGGAGAGATTGCAACCCAGTTTCTTGGTCTGGGGCCGTCCGATCCCGCGCTCGAGCCGTATTTCGCCCTCGCGGAGGAGTACGACCTCCCGGTGTTCATCCACATGGGTCCTGGCATCCCCGGAACAAACTACGGTGGGGGGATGGGTGATCTGGCGGTTCCGAATTACCGTGCCACCGTCGGAAACCCGCTGCTTCTGGAAGAGGTCCTGCTGAGACACCCCGGAGTACGCGTCGCCGTCATGCACGCTGGCTGGCCGTTGGCCGACGAGATGTTGTTCATGCTTTACCAACATCCCCAGGTCTATGCAGAGGTCGGGCTTCTCCAGTACACCGAGTTTTTCCCTCGGGCTGGGTACTATTCCTTCCTGCAGCGCCTTGTCGATGCGGGCTTTAGTAATAGAATCCTCTTCGGCTCTGATTGTTGCCTAAAAGAAGGCATCGACGCCATTCTCGAAGCAGGTTTCATGACTGAGCAGCAGAAGCGTGATATCCTCTGCAACAACGCCGCGCGGTTTCTCCAGCTCGATGAGAGTATCTGCGAGTAAACGAGGGACCTCAACCCGAAAGAGGGGCACCAAGAACACCGTAACTGCGGCCTAACAAGCGGGAATCTCCCACGCATATACGCCCTTCCCCCGCTGCATTTGAAAGAGACCGGCAGGTGGCCCAATAAGTGTCGCAGGGCGGTCCTTCGGGGCCGCCCCTTTCTTTATCCCGCTAGAACCGACGGGGACTTACCCGCGTGATGCATGGTAGGAGGTGTGTGGCGTGCTCCAGAATGTAATCCATGCAGCACAAGATGATGTCCTCCTCGGGCAGTGGAGTTCGCCAGCCCAACCATGACCGGGAAAACGCTTGACAAGGAGATCGGCGCCGTCTGCTGCGTCTTCAATCCATTTCGGCTCGAATCCAGAATCCGGAACTATCTCCTCTTCCGGGAAGGGATCGAGAGAGTCGGGATCCGTCTCCTCACCGTTGAGCTCGCCTTTGGTGACGCGCCTTTCCAGATCGATGACGGACCGAATATCCTCCGCGTCCAGGGGGCCGATGTCATGTGGCAAAAGGAGCGGCTCCTGCAAATCGGCGGTGAGCGCCTTCTGGCCGAAGGATACTCGGGGCTCGTCTTCCTCGATGCCGACATACTCTTCCACGATAAGGAGTGGCCACTCCGTGTCGCCGATGCCCTGAACCGCTATCCGGCGGTTCAGTGTTTTTCCGTTGCGGTGATGAGCTACACGGACACGGTGGTTCGCACCGAGTCGGGAGTGAAGGTGTGGCACGAGGCAGGCCACCTTCCCGGTTCCGCGAAAGGCTATGCCTGGGCGATGCGCTCCGATCTCTTCGCCCGCGTAGGCCTCTACCAGCATTGCGTGGTCGGCGGAGGCGACAGCGCCCTCAGTCTCGCCGCCCTCGGCCTCGCTCACGGGCCGGACGCCTGGAGAGAGACGCTCTCCTCTCAGGCATTCATCCGTCGTGGTGGTCCGACTATGCTTGCCCACTACCAGGTTTGGGCTGATCGTTTCTTCCGGTCTGCGGGGGAACCGGCAGGGCACGTGGAGGGGACCATCGAGGCCTTGGTACACGGCTCGCAAGAGCGCCGACAATACGGAGATCGCCACGAGATCCTGGCCGGTTTCGATCCCGAGCGGGACGTAGTCGCGGCCGAGGGCGGTGCCTTCGCCTGGACCGAAGCGGGGGAGCCGCGGCGGGAGCCGGTGCGGCTCTACTTGCTGGGCCGGCTGGAGGATGTTGGGTGAGTCTAGCCGGCAGACCGCGCCGTTGATGGGACCGAAGCGAGCGCGGGCTCGTCCGGCCGCAGATACCAGCTGATCGTATCCGCAATACCCTCTTCAAAGGGGATGTGTGAGCGGAACCCGAAAAGAGCAAGTGCCCTGCTGGTGTCGACACACCTCCTGGGTTGGCCATCAGGCTTCGTGCGGTCGTATACCAACTTTCCGCGGTACCCGACTTTCTCGGAGATGAGACGCGCCAGCTCGTCTATCCGAATCTCCATCCCGGTCCCCAGGTTTACCGGCTCCTGCCCATCATAGCGCTCGGCGGCCAGAACGACGGCCCGCGCGCAATCCTCCACGTGGAGGAACTCTCGCGACGGCTTGCCGGTCCCCCAAATCGTGACCTCTTCCAGGTCTTTCTCGAGCGCGGTTACCATCTTGCGAATCAGAGCCGGGATGACGTGGCTCCTCTCGGGGTCGAAACTGTCCCTCGGCCCGTAGAGATTGACCGGGAGGAGGTAGATTCCGTTGAGACCGTACTGAGTCCGATAGGCCTGGAGCTGGACGAGCAGGGCCTTCTTCGCGATCCCATAAGGAGCATTGGTTTCTTCCGGATACCCTTTCCACAACTCCTCCTCACGGAAGGGCACGGGCGTGTGTTGTGGGTAGGAGCAAACGGTTCCTAGCTGCACGAACTTCTTGACCCCTCGGGCGCGCCCCTCTTCGATCATCTGAACGCCCATGAGGAGGTTGTCATAGAAGAAACGGCCTGGATAGGTCCGATTCGCTCCGATCCCCCCGACTACTGCTGCCAAGTGGATCACGATGTCCGGACGCGAGTCCTCATAGCAGCGGCGTACGTCCTCCAGCGAAGCCAAATCGTATTCCGAGCGGCGGGGAACGAAGACGTCCTGACAGCCCAACCCGTCGAGAATCTGGACGATGTGAGAACCCAAGAACCCGGCGCCGCCCGTCACGAGAACGCGCCGCGGCTGCCAGAACGCCGGAGACGGAGCGCATTCCACCCTACTGGTGACCATCTGCGTCTCTCGAATCCGTTGGCTGCTCGTTTGAAGTGTCAAGAAGATCGGAGGACAATTGGACAGAGCCGCCGTTGCGGTCTCCAGCTCTATCCGGCCCGCGAGGTGGCGCTCACGGGTAGAGGTCGATCATCCAGCTCTCGGGTGCCCTCAGACGACTTGGAGCTGCGGCCGATGGCCAGCGATCCATCCATGGATGGTCTTCAGCTGGCGGAGCGAGAGCAACTCAGACCGACTCATCCGAAACTCCGGAATCACACAAGCGGCTGCCCGCCGGAGGAGGTACGTGTCTGTGACGACCCGCTGCTCTGCGGTCAGCTTCGTCCCTCCGGGGATATCCGGAACCGGTCTAAGGAGTGTCTGATAGCTGGACACCTGTCCGATGGAAAAGTGTTCTGGGACCTGGTAAGCACAGCCGCCGACGTTGAAATCTCCGGTCAGGCTGATGGAGATGCTCTCTGCCATGTACTTCCTCCTTCACGGAAAACCTAGCTGGCGTTCCCTCCAGCCGACAGCATACCGTTCTGCGGTCGTCCGCCGTGTCACTCTCGGGGCGGGTAGTGGGCCCCGAGAAGCCGCGCGGTTGCGCTACGACGTCATCTGGTGCAGGTAGGCCGGCGAACTCATAATCCCAAGGTCAGTGGCTCCAGTCCAGCCGGGCCCATTCGACAAACGTGTCAGTAGAGAATCTTAGCAAGGAGCTCAGGATGCGCATGATGTTCAGGTGGACGACTCCCGCCGCGAAGGGCAATCAGGCAATCCAGGATGGCTCGCTGATGACAGCGATCGAGGACCTGCTGGAGCAGCTCAAGCCCGAGGCGGCCTACTTCGGGCCCGAGGACGGAAAGCGAGCCGGGATGATCGTCTTCGACATGACCGATCCGGCCCAGATTCCACAGATCGCCGAGCCGCTGCTCCAAGGGCTCGAAGCGGAGATCGAGTTCGTGCCGGTCATGAATATCGACGACCTGAGAAGGGCTCTGGCCAGCAGCTAATGAAGCGGCCATCGCTTCTCGCCATCGCCTTCGCGCTCGGCTTGCCGGTCGCGTCCCATGCACAGGACTCGGCTACCCCCGAGGAACGGCTGCGCGAGCTCGGGATTGAGCTTCCGGCCCCGTACGCGCCCGTCGCCAACTACGTCAGGGCCGTGCGGTCCGGAAACCTGGTCTTCCTGGGTGGCCACGGTCCATGCGAGTTCGCGGAGGAGGACAAGGGGAAGGTCGGGTTGGGTCGCACGGTTGATGAAGCCTACGAGAGCGCCCGCCGGACCGGGGTGTGTCTTCTCGCTTCCCTCAAGGATGAGATCGGAGACCTCTCCAAGGTGAGCCGGATCGTGCGCGTGTTCGGCATGGTCAACGCCGTCGAGGGCTTCACTCAGCACCCGCAGGTGATCAACGGCTGCTCGGACCTGCTGGTGGAGGTCTTCGGCGAGCGGGGGAGGCACGCTCGGGCTGCCGTGGGCATGGCCTCTCTGCCCTTCGACATGACCGTGGAGATCGAGATGATCGTCGAGGTTTCCGACGGATGATGCCGCACCCTCGCCACGACTAGGTCGACGAGGTCGACGAGGTCGCCTGCCGATCAGACGTCGAGCGCGGCACGAGCCTGATCGTACTCCTCCGGCCGAACGTAGAAGATCTGGCCGAAGCCGCCCCGGCCGTCGGTGACGCCGGTCGAGGCGTACACGTTGACCCCGGCGGCGGCTAATCGCTCGTAGATACCGGCCAAAGCCCCGAGCACATCGTCGCCCTGCGCCAGCAGAGCCGGGTGGGGTCCGTCCAGCTCCAGCCCGGCTCGCCTTCCCTCGCGGGTCAGCTTCCCCGAGTCCGTGGGAAAGACGGTAAGCTCAGTGTACAGCGGACCCATCGGAACCGCCGAGAAGGCGAGGAGTTCGATACCGATCTCCGCCAGCTGCGACAACAACCGGAAGCCCTCTCCCGGCCTATCTCGGACCGTGGTGTGGAAGTACTCGACGCTTCGGATACTCGTAGCCATAATCAGCTCTCCGATAAGTACGGAACGTCTCTAAAGCGTTGAACGCCCGAGGTCGAGGGGCGACCACGGGCGTTCAGAGAACTCTTCGATCTGCTGCCACGAGGCAGCCGGCAAGCGCTGAGCGTCGTCAGTCACCGCTTCCGGGCGGGAAGCCCTCGAGGATCTTCGCCACCGCCTCGTCGATGCGCTTCTGCATTTCCTGCGGCGAAGGGTTGTCGGTTTTAAGCGTTTTCGAGCCCGTGGACGTGAAGATCATCTCTTTGCGGTCGGTGTCGAACATGGCGATGACGAGCGTGCCGACCTCGTAGCGCGTCTCGGTGGTCCGGCTGGTAGTCATGCTCGTGCCGCCCCGGCCGTACCAACCGCCGTATCCGTATCCGTAGCCGCCCCAGCCGGTACTGACGGTCTGGAAGGAAGACCGCTCGTCCGTGGTCACCTGCCACCCGACCGCGGCATCGGCTTCATCCTGGCTGTTCGCTTCACGCATGCCCTTGGCTTGCAGGGTATTGGTGATGGATGCCTTGACCCGGTTCTTGGTCAGCTGGTCGATCCCGGCGCCGCCCGACGCCTCGTCTAGGACCACGAAGGTGTTGTAGGACGTGAAGTCCACCCCGGGGTCCCAATCGCTTGAAACGCTGATCCCACTACCACAACTGGACAATGCCAAGGCGAGGATTCCTGCCATGGCCAGACGCTCTACTCGCATTTCTCTCTCCTCGGTTTGCATACGGTTTGGACCATGAATATCCCGTGTTTCCGAATCTGGCGCCAGCGTTGCCCTGAGGGGATAGTATGGTCCGGCGAGCTCGAGGCGCGCGCAGAGGGCGGGACGGCCCCTGACCAAGGAGCGGGAGAGATGGCGAACGGCGACCGAGCGATAGACACGAAGGCGGTTCACGCGGGCGAGCCGCGGCCTCGCATCGGCGGGGCGGTAGCGATGCCGATCTTCCAGAGCAGTACGTACGATTACGAGGGCGAGACCGACTACCACGACATCAGGTACGCCCGTCTGAGCAACAGCCCGAACCACCTGGCCCTGCACGCGAAGCTGGCGGCGTTGGAGAACGCCGAAGCCGCGCTCGTGACCGCCAGCGGAATGGCGGCCATCTCGGGGGTCCTGCTCTCGGTTCTTCGATCGGGCGACCACGTGCTCGCCCAGGACTGCCTGTACGGCGGCACGCACAGCCTGATCACGAAGGACCTTCCCGCCTACGGGATCTCGCATACCCTGGTCGACCGCAAGGACCGGGAGGTCTGGGAGCGGGAGCTGCGGCCCGAGACGAAGGCGATCTACGTGGAGACGCTCACGAACCCGCTGGTGCAGATCCCGGATCTCGAGGGCGTCGTCGAGTTCGCGCAGGCGAACGGGCTCGTCTCGATCATCGACAACACGTTCGCCTCGCCGGTGAACTTCCGCCCATCCGAGATCGGCTTCGATCTGTCGGTGCACAGCGCCACGAAGTACCTGAATGGTCATAACGATCTGATCGCCGGTGCCGTGATCGGCTCCGCCGAGCTCGTCCAGGGTACGAAGTACCTGCACGACCACCTGGGCGGATCGCTCGATCCGCACGCTTGCTTTCTGCTGCACCGGGCACTCAAAACGCTCGGGGTTCGGGTGCGCCAACAGAACGCGTCGGCGGGTCGCATCGCCGGGTTCCTCGCGGAGCATCCGGCGACGAGGGCGGTGCACCATCCCGGGCTCGAGTCACACCAGGAGCACGAGCTTGCCCGGCGGCTCTTCGACGGCTTCGGCGGCATGCTCAGCTTCGAGCTCGACGGCGATGTGGAGCGGGCGGAGCGGTTTCTCTCGGCCCTGGAGATTCCGATCGTCGCTCCCAGTCTGGGTGGCGTCGACTCTCTGATCATCCGGCCGGCGGCGGCGGTTCACGTGGGCCTGAGCGCGGAGGAGCGGGCCGCGTCCGGAATCTCGGACGCGCTGATCCGGTTCTCCGTCGGTCTCGAGGACGCCGACGATCTGATCGCCGACCTCGAGCAGGCTCTGGCCGCGTAGGTCCCGGTGTCGTCGCTTGTCACCGTTTGCCGCTCGCGAGCGGCTGAAAGGAGATCGATGATGCGTCTGTTCTCGCTGTCTGCGTGGATCCTCGTCGTGTCGAGCTCGGCCGGCCTTGCCCAGGAACCCCTTGCCCGGGAGCTGGACGTTTTCGACCGGTACTTCGCTCCCAAGACGATGCGTGTGGACTACTTCCACACGGGCGATGTCGACGAAGAGATCGTGGGGCTCGACCGCGTCGTCTCGGACGGCGCGTGGGCCGGGAGCCTGACGCGGCTCATCGACGAGACGAACCTGGGCAAGTACCTGTTCGAGGTGGTTGATCCCGCCACGAACCGGGTCATCTACTCCCGCGGCTTCGCCTCGATCTACGGCGAGTGGGAGACGACGGGCGAGGCGCGCTCCATGCACCGGACGTTCCATGAGTCGTTGCGCTTTCCCTGGCCACGGGAGCCCGTCCAGGTCGTCCTGAAGAAGCGCGACGACCGGAACGCGTTTCACGAGATCTGGTCGGTGTCGATCGATCCCAACTCGCGGTTCGTGAACGCGGCCGATCCGCCTCCGCACTCGAACGTGTGGGCAGTGTTCGAGAACGGCCCGCCGACGGAGAAGGTGGATATCGTCCTCCTGAGCGAAGGGTACCGGGCCGACGAGATGGAGAAGTTCCACGCGGACGCGCGTCGGCTGGTGGAGGCGCTCTTCGCTGTCGAACCGTTCAGGAGCCGGCGGGCCGACTTCAACATCTGGGCGGTGGATATCCCGTCCCCTGAGAGCGGGGTGAACAGGCCTCACGTCGGGGAGTTCCGGCGGACGCCGATCTCGGCGGAGTACAACATCTTCGACTCCGAGCGCTACATGCTCACCTACGACAACCGGGCGCTGCGGGAAGCGCTCTCGGGCGTGCCCTACGAGTTCCTGGAGATCCTCGTCAACGAGAAGCAGTACGGCGGCGGCGGAATCTTCAACTCGCAGTCCACCACGTCCGTGGACACCGAGTTTGCCGAGTACATCTTCATCCACGAGTTCGGCCACCACTTCGCGGGACTCGCGGACGAGTACTACCTCTCGCCCGTGAGCTACGAGACGCCGGCGGAGCTGACCGAGCCGTGGGAGCCCAACGTGACCGCCCTCCACGACCCGTCGAGGGTCAAATGGGCCCACCTAGTCGATCCCGGCACCCCCCTTCCCACGCCCTGGGGCAAGGAGGCCTATGAGGAGCACGCCCGCGAGATATGGGCACGACGGCAGGCGCTGATCGACGCGCAGGCTCCCGGGGCCGAGTTCGACGACCTGTTCGAGGAGCAGAAGCGTATCGAGACCGAGCTGCTGGCGACCATGCGCCATTCGGCCACGATGTTCACCCGGGACGACGTGGGCTTCTGCCGCGTGTGTCGCTGGGCCCTCGAGCGCGTGATCGACCTGTACGCGGCCTAGGATCGCAGCGCGGCGCAACAGTTTGCAGGATGCCGTAGGTGCACCGGCTACGTCCGGGCGACCGTTTCCGACTGCCGAGGAAGTGACCTCGGCCTAACTTCCTTTACGACAAACCATTATATTATTGATCGTCCCGCCCACCTGAGTCGTACCATTCTTGCATGTGCAATGCGACCTTGGTACGACAAACCTAGATGGCCCCTAATTAACCGTTTTGCGCGACAGAAGGTTATGCGCCCACAGGAGGAGCGGTCGATGAGAGGAAGAACGTCGTTGATGCTCATGGTCGGCGCCCTCGCGCTGGCCGGTTGTGACAACACTCCGTTCGGGGACGCAGTCGATGTGGACGGCACGTTCCTCGGGACGTGGACCCTGTCCTGGGAGGGGATCGATGCCCTGGGCTTTCCCATAGGTGATGAGGCGCTGTGCTCGGGCTCGGTCACGCTTGGCGACCAGAGCAAGGACACCTTCGGGGGCATCTTCCTGGTTATCGACGATGGCGAATGCGACGGTAGCCCCGTTTCCGGATCGATCGTGGATGGGTTCGCGCGGGCGGATGGTGGGGTCAACTTCACGATGACCGTTCCTCCGTCGGCGCAGAGCGACACGATCACCAGCCCCAAGAGCCAGGACGACATCTGGGAAGACATCTTCGCAGGAACCGGGATCGTCGATCAGAACCTCTTCTCCGGATGTCGGATTAGCGACGCGGACAATCAGATGAACGGAGCGATCGCAGGATCGCAGCTTTCGGCGGCGGCGTCGGCGAGCCTTACCTGTGAGGACACGGTCATCTTTCTGCCGGACGGCTCGGTCGTCACGGTATCTGACCAACTCCGGTTACTCATCAGGTTCACGGGCGATCGCTAACACTGCTTCGACCTATAGCTGATCAGCCCCTCGCGGGGGCCGCGTCGTTTCGGCGCGCCCCCGCTTTTTCATCTCAGGCCTTCATTGACAGCCATGCTTCCCATCTCCTACGCTCATGGTGTTCCCCAACCCTACCCATCTGGAGGTGCTGCATGAAAACGCCCGCAGCCGTGCTGTGCTGCTGTGTGGTGGCGCTGAGCCTTGCCTGCTATCCGGCCGAACAGGCTCCGCCACCCGCCGAGCCGGAGATGACGCAGGCGGAGGCCACGGAAGTCTTCGACGGCCTCGTGGAGGCGTGGGACGTGGCTCAGAACGCCAATGACGTGGATGGCCTGATGGCGCTCTACGGAGGGGACCCGGTCGCGATGCCGCCCGAGATTCCCGAGGTCGCCGGAATGGACGCCGTGAGGGGTTTGTGGACCGAATTCGTCGCCGGGACCCAGGATAACGACAACGTGCTACAGGGCTTCAGGGTCTCGGGCGACGTGGCCGTGATCTGGGGCACCTACACGACGAATCCGGCCGAGGGCGAAGAGGGAATCACCGCCGCCGGAAAGTGGGTGGCCCTCGTCGAGCGGGAGGCCGACGGTTCTTGGAAGGTGGTTCGCAACATCTGGAACACGGATAGTCCGACCGGCTCGTAGGCCCGAGTCGCGAGTCCAGCGTTCCGTCGCGGGAGGGCCGTGTTCATGCGACCCTCCCGTCAGCCATCCAACCGGCTAGCCGGCTCAGCCTCCGGTGGCCGTCCCCCTCGCCGGCGCTGGCCTCCCGCCTGTCCCTCAGGAAGAGGGCGGTTTCAGGTAGCGGTCTAGCCAGCCGAAGAACTCCCGGTGCCAGACGAGGCCGTTCTGTGGGCTGAGAATCCAGTGCCCCTCCTCGGGATAATAGAGGAACCGTCCCTCGATCCCCTGTGCCCTAAGCGCCGTGAAGGCCTGCATGCTCTCGGTCACCGGCACGCGGAAATCCAGCTGGCCGCCGATGATGAGCATGGGCGTGTCCCAGTTCTGGACGAAGCGGTGGGGTGAGAAGCGGTCGTAGCTCTCGGGCCTGGGGCTATCCCAGTACGTCCCGCCGAGATCGAACTCAGGGAAGAAGAGCTCCTCGGTCGCTCCGAACATGCTCTCCAGGTTGAAGACGCCCGCGTGGGAGACGAACGCCTTGAAGCGTCGCTCGTGATTCCCGGCGAGCCAGAATACCGTGTAACCTCCGAAGCTCGCGCCCACGGCGCCTAGTCGGTCCCGATCCACGAAGGGTTCCGCGGAAACCTCATCGATCGCGCTAAGGAGATCCTTCATCGCCTGGCCGCCCCAGTCGCGCGAGATCTCCTCCTTCCAGGCTTGGCCGAAGCTGGGCACGCCGCGCCGGTTCGGGGCGACGATGATGTATCCGTTGGCGGCCATGAGCTGGAAGTTCCACCGGTAGGAGAAGAACTGGCTGACGGTGGACTGCGGCCCGCCCTGAGCGTAGAGAAGGGTGGGGTAACGACGCTCGGGGTCGAAGCCGGGCGGGTAGATCACCCACGTGAGGATCCGCCCTCCATCGGTTGCCGGAATCCACCTCCGCTCCACTCGCCCGAGCTCGAGCCGGTCGATGATCGGTGCGGTGAGGAAGGTGAGCCGGTCGGTCTTGCCGGTTCGCGCGTCCACGCGGTAGAGCTCGGCGGGCGCGGACATCGACACACGCTGTCCGATGAGGTAGGGCCCTCCGTCCCCCTCGGCGAGCGAGAACCCGTAGTAGTTGTGGACGCCTTCGCTGACCTGACGGATTTGGCCGGACTCCAACTCCGCCGCGAAGAGCTGGATGGTGCCCTCGATCTCGCTCGCGAAGTAGATCGTGCGCGAGTCCGCCGACCAGGAGGGCCCATGGGCGTCCTGATCGAACCCCTCGGACAGCTCCCGCTTCTCGGCCGTCTGGAGATCGACCACGAAGAGCCGGTTCCGATCCGCCTCGTATCCGTCCCGTTCCATGCTCAGCCAGGCCAGGTGTCGTCCGTCGGGGGAGAAGGCCGGCTCGATGTCGTAGCCCATCATGCCCATCGTGAGGTTGAACGTCTCTTCCGTCTCGAGTTCGTAGACGTAGACCTCCGAGTTGGTGGTGCGGGCGAACTCGGCTCCGGTGACCTTCTTGCTCGTGTAGGCGATGCGGCTGCCGTCCGCGCTCCAGGCGATCTGCTCGACGCCGCCGAACGGGTCCAGGGGAGTGTCGTAGGGCTCGCCAGGCATCAGGTCGACCGGCTCGCCGATCTCTCCGTCCGAGTACGATGCGATGAAGAGATGGCGGTAGCTGCCGTCTCGCCAATGATCCCAATGCCGGAACATGAGGTCGTCGATGATCCGGACGTTCGCCTCGGGCAGGTCCGGATGCAGGTCCGCAGTTGTCGGATCCACCTCCACGTTCCGCGTAAACGACACGTGACCGCCGCCCGGCGAGTAGAGGAAGTTGGAGATGCCTCCTTCGACGTCGGTGACTTGCCGCTTGCCCGAGCCGTCCGGGCGAATCTCCCAGAGCTGGGTCGAGCCGCTCTCGTTCGAGAGAAAGCCGATCCACTCGCCGTCGGGCCGCCAGCGTGAGGCGCTTTCCCGGTGCGGCGTCCCGGCCAAGAGCACCGGCTCGCCACCCGCAACCGGGATCATGTAGAGGTCCGAGTTACCCTTGTTCTCCTCCACGCTGTATCGCGTCACGCCGAAGCTGATCATGCGCCCGTCCGGCGATACGCTGGGTCCGCCGACGCGCGGCAGGCCCCACAGCAGCTCCGGGCTGAGTACGTCCTGCGCCCAGAGGTCGGTTGCGGAGGCCAGCACGACGGCGAGTGCCGGGGCGAGGAGTCTCATCCTGGAAGTCATGCTCGAGATATTCATCGATTCTGCTCGCTTGGGGTGGTGTGGGATGGTTGAATCTCCCGACCGAAGCCAGTATAGACCACTCCATCCATCTCGTCATCCCCTGCGGTGTGCCATAAGTTCGAGGCGCTTCGCGTACATCAAACAGGTTCAGACAGGTCGGGAGGCACGCTGAACAAGATCCTCGTTACCGGCGCTCTGGGACAGATCGGAGCCGAGCTCGTCAGCGCTCTTCGCGAGCGCTACGGGACCGAGAACGTCGTCGCGTCGGACATCCGCATGCCGCAGAAGGGGATCTCGGGCCCGTTCGAGTTCGTCGACGTCACGGCCCAGCGACAGATTGACGTCGCGGTGCGGCGTCACGACATCGACACGATCTTCCATCTGGCCGCGATTCTCTCCGCCGTGGCCGAGGAGAAGCCGCACGTGGCGTGGGACGTCAACATGGGCGGACTCTACCGGACATTGGAGGTGGCGCGAGCCAGCGGCTGCGCCGTCTTCGTGCCCAGCTCGATCGGTGCCTTCGGGCCCGGTACGCCGCGAGATGATACGCCACAGGAGACGGTGCAGCGGCCCACGACCATGTACGGCGTGACCAAGGCAGCGGGGGAGCTTCTCTGCGACTACTATCACTCCCGCTTCGACGTCGACACCCGCGGCGTCCGCTACCCCGGCCTCATCTCGCACGTGGCCCTGCCGGGCGGAGGCACTACCGACTACGCGGTCGAGATCTTCTACGAGGCCATCAGACACGGTCACTTCACCTGCTACCTGAAGCCCGACACGCGCCTCGACATGATGTATATGCCCGATGCCCTCAAGGCGGCGATCGATCTCATGGAGGCGGATCCGGACCGGCTGGTTCACCGCAACGCGTTCAACGTCACAGCGATGAACTTCACGCCGGCGGAAGCGGCCGAGGCGATACGCCGGCATCTGCCGGAGTTCCGGATCGAGTACCAGGTGGATCCGGTGCGGCAGCGTATCGCCGACTCATGGCCCGACTCGATCAGCGACGCCGCTGCGCGGGAAGAGTGGGGATGGACCCCGGACTACGATCTGGAGAGCATGACCGAGGAGATGCTGCGGAGCCTCGGGCGGAAGCTGTCCGTGGACGAGGCCGGCGGCTAGACCTTCGCGGTCGGGGCAGCACGTCTACACGGAGAAGTAGCGGGCCTCCGGGTGGTGAACGACGAGGGCGGCGGTCGAGATTTCCGGGACCAGAGCCCCGGCTTCCGTGAGCTCCATACCCAACCGCTCCCGTGCTGGCAGAAGATCGAAGACGATCCCATGCTGCCGGTGGTCGGGACAGGCGCCGTATCCCCAGGAGTAGCGCAGCCCGCGACCCGGCTCGATCCCGAGCTCCTCTCGGATTCTCCTGTGCAGGTACTCGGCTCCCGCCTCCGCCAGCCGGACTCCGAACCCGTGCAGATAGTAGCCCTCCGAATAGTCCCCACTCTCCATGAGTCGCGATGATCGATCGAGCAGCTCTTCGCCGACCGTGACGATTTGAAGGGCGATTACATCATGGCCGCCTGCGTCGACACGGCCGCCGCCAGCGCCCGCGTCGCTGCCGCCCGTGTCGACGGGCCGGAAGTAGTCGGCCAGGCAGAGACGATCGCGCGCCTCCTGACGGGGGAAGTCGAAGCGTGCGAGCTCGTGGCCCGCATCGTTGGGATCGCAGAGAACCAGGGCGTCGCCCGCCGAGCCGGCAGGAAAGAAGCCGTAGGCGGCCGCGGGCCGAACCCAGCCGCCCGCCAGCGCCTCCTGCTGATAGCGCTCCAACCGGGGCTCGAACTGCTCGGTCACGAGCTCCTCCCATTCTTTTCCCTTCGCGTTCTTGGCGCCCCAATGAAGCCGGTAGAGGGTGTTGAGGTCGATAAGGGGAAAGAGCTCTCCCAGGGGAATCCGCTCCAGCACCTTCACCCCCCAAAACTCGGGCTTCGGAACCTCCACATCGGCTGACGGGCCGCTTCGAACACCGACCGGCCGCAGCTTGGCGGCCTTCGCTTGCAACTCCGCCCGCCGGCTGATTCCCTCGCGGACCTCGGCGTTGCGATTCTCGACGAACGCCTCGCGACCCTCCCGGTCCGAGAGAGCGTCCATCGTGGCGAGGCCGGCGAACGCATCCTTGCAGTAGAACATGCCGGCCGGATACACCGTGTCGCGTTCCTCTCCGACAAACGTGGCCTGGCGGACGAAGGAGGGGTTGATCGCGGCCCCGCCGACCAGCAGCGGGTACGCGAGGTCTCGGCTGTACAGCTCCTGGGCGCACAGGGGCATCTGCTTCGATGTCGAGACGAGGAGCGCGGAGAGCCCGATCGCATCGGCGTCCAGCTCCTCCGCCTTCTCGATGATCGTGTTCACCGGCACCTGCTTGCCCAGGTCATGAACGGTATAGCCGTTGTTGCTCAGGATGGTGCCAACCAGGTTCTTGCCGATGTCGTGGACATCGCCGAAGACGGTCGCCAGCACGACCACCCCCTTCGTTTGCCCATCGAGCTGATCGAGGTAGCTCTCCAGCTTCGTGACCGCCTGCTTCATGACCTCGGCCGATTGCAGGACGAAGGGGAGGATGAGCTCTCCCGAGCCGAACTTGTCTCCGACCTCCTTCATGGCCGGCAGGAGTACCTGGTTGAGGACGTGGACGGCGGCGTCATTGTCTCCGCCCCGATCCCGGATCGCCCTCTCCACGAGTTGCTGGATTCCTTCCTTCTTCCGGTGGAGGATCATCCAGTGGATGGCGGCCTCCGGCGTCATGTCGGCCGTCGGATCGACCTTGGCCTCCTCCGTCGGGCCGTGGGCCTCGTAATGACCGATGAAGCGTTCGAGGGCATCCGGCCGACGGTCGAAGATCAGATCGTCCGATAGTCCTCGCTCCTCCTCGTCGACCTCGGCGTAGGGCGTGATGTGGGTGGCGTTGACGATGGCCATGTCCATCCCCGCCTCGACACAGTGGTGGAGGAAGACGGAGTTGAGGGCCCGTCGCGCGTGCGGCCGCAGGCCGAAGGAGACGTTCGACACGCCCAGGCTGGTGAACGTCCCCGGCAGCTCCTGCTTGATCCTGCGGATGCCCTCGATCGTCTCGATCGCCGAGGGGCGGAACTCTTCGTCACCGGTGGCCAGCGTGAAGGTGAGGGCGTCGAAGATCAGATCCTCGGGTTTCAGGCCGTACTCCTCGACGCAGATCTCGTGGATTCTCCTCGCCACCTCGAGCTTCCGGTCCGCGGTCTTGGCCATGCCGTCTTCGTCGATCGTCAGCGCGACGAGCGCGGCTCCGTGCTCGACGGCCAGCGGCGCGACCCGATCGATGCGTTCCCTCCCGTTCTCCAGGTGGATGGAGTTGATGACGGCTCGTCCCGGGTAGGCCTTGAGGGCCTCCTCGACGACGTCGGCTTCGGTTGTGTCGATCATCAGCGGCGTCGGCACGCCCTGGGCGAGGAGCTTGACCAGCGTCCGCATCTGATCCGCCTCGTCCGCGCGCTCGGTGAGGGCCACGCAGACGTCCAGCAAGTGAGCGCCTCCGTCCACCTGTTCCCGGGCCACCTCGAGCACCTCGTCGTAGCGATCCTCGAGAAGCAGCTCCTTCACCTTGCGAGAGCCCTGCGTGTTGACCCGCTCGCCGATCAGGGTAGGGGCGGGGAGCTGCGCCAGATCGAAGGCCGTCATCGCGCTGGCGGCACGCGGCGCATGGCTCACTCTTCGCACGAGGGGTTCCGCGCCCCAGACACGGTCGACGACCGTTGCCATGTGCTCCGGCGTCGTGCCGCAGCATCCCCCCACGATCGAGACCCCGATTTGGGTCACGAACTCGTCGTGGGCCTCGGCGAGCTCTTCCGGCGTGAGGCCGTAGACGGCCACGCCGCCCTCGTTGTGCGGTATGCCGGCGTTGGGGATGACGCTCACGGGCAGCAGCGATCGCTCGCAGAGGTAGCGGATGGGCTGCCGCATGTGTTCCGGGCCGGTGGAGCAGTTGAG
>JBDHIM010000076.1:0-10659 GCA_039587445.1 Gemmatimonadota bacterium | reverse complement strand
TCTCGCCGAATCGCCGTAAACAGGATGATCCCCAGGCCGCCCCACACGAAGCCGAGGATCAGGATCATCGTAACTACGGCGGTGGCAGACATGCTCTCCATTATGGGGTCAGCGATCCCTTCCCTCCAGATCGAGATCACCGGCGATCTCTCGCATCGCGTCGATCACGAACTGAATATGCTCGGTCATCTCCGCGCCGAGATCCTCGGCCGCCGCACGCATCGCCTCGCGGTCCACGGCTGCGGCGAACGACCGGTCCTTCATCTTCTTCTTCACGGACTTGGGCTTGAGGTCGCCGATACCGTTCGGTCGCACCAACGAGCAGGCGACGACGAACCCGGTAAGCTCGTCGACCGCTCGCAGCGTCCTCTCCATGCGTGTCTCCGCCTCCACGCCCGTGTACTCGGCGTGCGACATGATCGCCCGCAGAACGTCGTCGGGGACACCGTGTTCTCTAAGGATCTCGTAGTCGAAGTCGTGCAGCAGACCGGTGAGGCCCCACCGCTCCTCGTCCTCCTCGAACTTGCGGGCGTAGGCCCGCATCGCCGCTTCCACGGCGTACATGTGCTTCCTGAGGTTCTCGTTCTCCGTGTACTCGTGGACGATCGCGAGAGCCTCCTCGCGAGACGGGATCTCAGACATGCCACATCACCTCGGCCTGGTCTCGTTGGTCATCGTTCGTTCTCCTTCTAGGCCAGCTTCTTGGACCGCCCTTCATTTGGAGAGCGGCTCGGCGACGAGCTAGTTGTCATCCAGCAGTTCGGCGCGCGTCACGGCGCCCCGTCCGAACCGCTTCTTCAGCGCATCGATCGCCCTTGCGACCTGGCGATCCCCTCCCTCGGCAGCCTCGAAGAGGGAGAGCTGTCCCCGGCCCTCCGAAACGAGGCCGGAGAGGCTCACGCCGACGAGTCGGACGCGACGAGCCTTCCTGTCCGCGTCACGCAGAAGTCTCACGGCCACGGGCCATATCCCTTCGAAGGTGTTCACGGGCCGAGGAAGGGTCACCTGCCGTGTCACCGTGTCGAAGCCCTCCCAACGGAGTTTCACCGTCACCGTCATTCCCGCAAGGTCCCGGCGCCGAAGTGCCGCCGCCACCTGCTCGCAGAGCCGGAAGAGGGTGCGCTCCACCGCTCTGCGATCCATGACGTCCGCGTCGAACGTAATCTCCTTGCCCAGCGACTTGCGCTCCCGCTCGGAGCGCACGGGCCGCTCGTCCACTCCTCGGCAGAGCCTATAGAAGCGGGCACCGGCAGCTTCTCCGAAAAGCCGGACAAGCTGCTCGCGATCATGGGACTGCATGTCTCCGAAGGTTCGGATGCCGACTGCGTACAACCGCTCCAGGGTCTTCGGACCCGCTCCCCAGAGTCTCTCGATCGCCAAAGGAGCGAGGAACTCGACCTCCGATCCCGGGTCAACCACCACGAGTCCGTCCGGTTTCTTGAGGTCACTCGCGATCTTCGCCAAGAACTTCACCGGCGCGACGCCTACCGAGGCGCTGAGCGACTCCTCTCGGCGTATCTCGCTCTTAACCGAGCGAGCGATGGCCCGCCCATCTCCGAAAAGAGCCCCGCTCGCCGTCACGTCCAGGAACGCCTCGTCGATGCTCAGCGGCTCGACGAGATCCGTGTATCGATCGAAGATCTCGAAGATGTGGCCTGAGACCTCGGCGTACAGGATCCCTCTGGGCCTGACGAAGGCGGCGTGCGGACAGCGGCGGTAGGCCTCGGAGATCGGCATGGCGGAGCGGATGCCGTATTGGCGGGCCTCGTAGCCGGCAGCGGCCACGACGCCCCGCCCGCGTCCCTGCTTCGGATCCGAGCCTACCACGACGGGCCGACCGGCCAGCTCGGGATTCTCTCGCACCTCGATGGCCGCGTAGAAGGCGTCCATGTCGACGTGGAGGATCGTCCTCGCCGGGTTCAATCCTCGACTCCCGCGGCGATCCTCTCCCTCAGGATGCGCAGCGCCCGGCCCGGCTCGTTCGATATCAGGCCGTCGACGCCCCAGTCCCACAGACGGCGCATCGAATCCGGCCGGTTGACCGTCCAGACGAAGACGCCGAGCCCGTGACGGTGGGTCCGGCGCACGAATCTCGGGCTCACGATCCGAATCCCCCGGAAGCGCTCAGGCACCATCACCGCCTCGGCGTCCGGCACGGAGGCGCCGGAGAGACCGATCTTGCCGAGCAGCACGTAGGAGCGGAGCTCTTCCTCGCTCGCGCAGCGCCGGGACAAGTACGCGGCGGCGGGCTCCATGGCGCTGCGTGAGAAGGAGCCGACCAGCGTGCGCGCGGCGACGTCGTGCTCGGAGAGCCAGCCGGGAAGCCGGTCCCCGGCGCGCTGCGACTTGATCTCCAGGACGACGGGGATGTCGTCGCCGATCTCCTCGAAGGCCTCCGTCAGGGTGGGGATCCGAACGCCGCGAGCGCGGAACGGGAATGCGCCGCCACCGTTCGAGGTGAAGCGGTATCCGGCGTCGAGTCGCCGGACCTCATCCAACGACATTTCGTCGACCCGACCGGAGCCGTCCGTGGTCCGATCCACCGTCGAATCGTGCAGGACGACGAGTTGGCCGTCGCTCGTACATTGAATGTCGAACTCCACCGCGTGCGCCCCGGCGCGAACGGCATGACGCAGTGAGGGTAGGGTGTTCTCCGGTGCCACACCGGCCGCGCCGCGATGCCCGACGACTCGAATGGAGGATCCGGGCCCGAAAGTCATCCGAAGAAGTTAAGCGCGGCCGTCTGTTGCCGCCCGGAGCAGCCGCAGGCTACCATTTCGGGCCCGAACACTCCTCGACGAGACCACGGTTCCGACGGATGGACTCAGACAAGAACGGAATGACGAACGGCCAAAGCGCGGGCGGACATCCGCCGGACCTGATGAGCAAGCTCGCGTCGCTGTGCAAGCGACGCGGATTCATCTTTCAGTCCTCCGAGATCTACGGGGGCGTGGGATCCGTGTACGATTACGGCCCGCTCGGGGTGGAGCTCAAGAACAACATCCGCGCCGCCTGGTGGCAGGAGATGGTGCACCGCAGGCCCGACGTCGAGGGCGTGGATGCCGGAATCCTCATGAACCCTCGTGTGTGGGAGGCCAGCGGCCACGTTGAGGGCTTCACGGATCCGCTCGTCGAGTGCCGCAACTGCCACCGCCGCTTCCGCGCCGAAGACCTGGATGGCGTTCAGTGCCCCTCCTGCGGGATGTCCGGCACGTTTACGGAGCCGCGCCAATTCAACCTGATGTTCCACACCTTCATGGGACCGGTCCAGGACGAGGCGTCCACCGTCTATCTGAGGCCCGAGACGGCACAGGGGATATACGTCAACTTCCGGAACATCCAGGAGACGGCGCGGCAAAAGGTACCCTTCGGGATCGCCCAGATAGGGAAGGCGTTCAGGAACGAGATCACTCCCGGCAACTTCATCTTCCGGATGCGGGAGTTCGAGCAGATGGAGATGCAGTACTTCGTCGAGCCGAGCACCGACACGGAGTGGTTCGAGACGTGGAAGGGGCGCCGCATGGAGTGGGTTCGCGGCCTGGGCGTGACCCCGGAGCGGCTTCGCTTCCACGAGCACGGCCCCGACGAGCTGGCCCACTACGCGAAGACCGCGTTCGACATCCAGTACCTCTTCCCCTTCGGGTGGCAGGAGATCGAGGGGATCCACAACCGGACCGATTTCGACCTGTCGCGACACCAGGAATACTCGGGCAAGAAGCTGGAGTACTTCGATCCCGCGAGCGGCGACCGCTTTCTTCCCTTCGTCATCGAGACGTCGGCGGGGCTCGACCGCACGCTCCTCGTCGTCCTCGCCGATGCGTATACGGAGGAGGAGATCGAAGGCGAGCAGCGCGTACTCCTCCGGCTCCACCCTCGCCTCGCTCCGATCAAGACGGCCGTCTTTCCGCTCGTGAAGAAGGACGGAATGCCGGACGTGGCGAAGCGGGTGGCCGATGCGCTCCGCGAGGTGGTTACCGTCTTCTACGACGAAGCCGGCTCCATCGGCAGACGCTACCGTCGGCAGGACGAGGCCGGCACGCCCTACTGCATCACGATCGACGGCCAGACGCTCGAGGACCAGACGGTCACCGTTCGTGATCGGGACTCACTCCTGCAGGAGCGGGTCGCCATCGACCGCCTGCCAAGCCACGTGCAGTCCTTGCTCGAAGCTGCTTCCCCGTGACCGCAATCTCGCTTGCAGACCGTCTCTCGGTCCGCGGCCCACGGGGCGCCGTGCCGTGCGTCGCGACGGCCAACCGGCCCTGAGCGCTTGAGCCTCACCCTGGACGAGCTTCGCCTGAGGGCGGAGCGCTTTCTCGCCCGCGCTCGCGAGGAAAGGTACCTCTCCGAGGCTGGCCTGAAGACCAGGCCGCAGCTCGAAGAGCTCTACGACTCCGACCCGTTGCTGGACATCTCGGTCTCGATGCCCGTCGTGGAGAGAGCTCTGGCCGAATCCTCGGGTGGAGAGGAGCGCCGGCTCCGGCTATTGCTCGAGTGGTTGGGCATCCGCCACCTGCAGCGGGTGCGCGCGCCGCTGGACGACGAGCTCTACGCCTGGGAGAGCACGACGACCTTCGACGTCGACGGCCACGAGCGGCCGCTCACGGGCGTTCTCGATCTGTTGCGGAACTCCGAGCGCGGTCCCGCGCTGGAATTGGAGGAGCGTAGGAACCGGGAGCTCGAAGAGGTCGCACCCGTTCTCATGGACCGGAACTACAGAGTGCGGCAGGCGGCCGAGGGCTTGGGATACGGCGCGTATGTCGACGCGTGCTCCCGGCTGGCCGGTTTCAGCCTCAGGGCAGCGGGACGGCAGGCCCGCCAGATCTTGGACCAGACCGAGGAGGTCTTTCGAGAGCACCTCGTCTACCACCTGCGAACCTGGCTTGACCTTTCTACGGCCGAAGCGGAGAGATCCGACATGCGAAGGCTGCGCCGCATGGCGTGGCTGGACGACGCGTTCAGGCCTCGAGAGGTTCTGGGTTCAACCGCGCGCGACCTTGCCGCGCTCTCCATTCCTCTAGAGGCGAAGGGGCGGATAAGGCTGGATCGCGAAGCTCGTCCCCTGAAGCGCGCTCGTGCCTTCTTCGTGGCGCTTCGTGTACCCGACGATGTCGTGATCTGTATCGCTCCCGTGGGTGGGCGAGCCGGTTGCCAGGGGGTTCTCAGGGCGATCGGGGGAGGCCTCCACGCTGCCTACACGGCGCCTGATCTGCCCTTCGAGTACCGATCTCTCGGTGACACCTCCATCGCGCGGGGATTCGGCCGAACGTTCGCGCGGCTGACCAGCAGCGGAGCATGGGTGGAGCGTACCACCGGCCTGTCGGGCGAAGCCCTCGCCGACTACCTGCGCCTCGCGGCCTTCGTCGACCTGCAGGCGCTTCGTCGCGACGCCGCGACCCTGGTCTACGAGCTCGAGTTGGCCGAGGCCGAGCGCCCCAGCGAGCTTCGCCCCCGCTACGCACAGCTGATGCGACACGCCACCGGCGTACGTTATGATCCCCGCTCCTTTCTGGAGCATGCCGAGGGGGATTTTACGAGTGCCCGCAGGCTCCGAGCGTGGATGCTCAGCTCGATCCTCTCGAACGAGCTGCGGGAGCGATACGATGCGGACTGGCCGACCAACCCGCGCGCAGGATCCTCCCTGCGAGAGCTCTATGCGCTGGGCAGAATGGAAGATGCATCCGACCTCGCGAAGCGGTTCGGGGAGCGGTTGGAGCCCGAGGGCCTCCTTGCCCAGCTGGGCGATGAGCTCGGCTGAGGTCGCGGAGCGATGAGCCTTCCACGGCGCGCTTCCACCGCCCGGACGGCGGCAGGCCTGGCGCTCCTCCTCGGTGGATACACGGCTTGGGTTCGCCGGCGGAACCGCCGCTTACTCCGTCCACCGGTCCGAGACCCGGATGGTCTCGCCTACCCCTCACGCCGCATCGTCTACTCCGACGGGGTCGAGGTCACGTACCTGGACGCCGGGAGCGGGAGTCCGATCGTGATGATCCCGGGTGCGGACGGCATGAAGGAGACCTTCCGATACCAGGTGCCCGCTCTCGCCAGTCGACATCGCGTCATCGTCGCCGACATGCGCGCTCGGCATGAGCCCGACGCTTCGTTCGATCGCCTGGCGGACGATGTCGCCGAGCTCATGGACGAATGCGGCATCGGGAGAGCCGTCGTCGTGGGTCAGAGCCTCGGCGGTGCTGTCGCCCTCCGCTTCGGGACGCGCTACCCGGAGCGAGTCCGGGGGTTGGTCATCTCGAACTCGCTCACGCACATCACGCTGGAACACCTGGGGCTGAATCGAACCGGGCTCATCCCGCTCGCTCGCTTCACGACCCGGTACCTGCCGACGACGGCCTCGCGCACCATGGCTCGGCTCTGGAGTCGGGCCGAGGTCTGGATCTTCGACGACTCGCCAGGATGGGCCAACGTCGTGGAGTACGCGCTCCGGACCGGCCCGCGCACGGTGTCGGTTGCGGCCTCAAAGGGTAGGGTAGACCTGTTTCGCGAGGTGGATCTCCGCCCGGAGCTCCGTCACGTACGTGCCCCTACGCTGGTGGTTCGGGGGGATAGAGACTTCTACATGCCGCCGCGCTGGTGGGACGACATCCTGGAGCTCGTGCCGAGCTCTTGGAGCGTGGAGGTCCCGGAGACCGGGCACTGCTCACACATCTCGATGCCGGGGACCTTCAATCAGACGATCCTCGACTGGGTCCGGGAGATCGACGCGTCCGGCGTGGTCGGTTTCCCCGGGCAGTCGCGCGGAGAAGTCCCGTGACGGAGCGCGGAGCCGTGTTCTCCTCGCGCTGGGGGACGATGCTCGCGATGCTCGGGATGGCAGTCGGAACCGGAAACATCTGGCGCTTCCCGCGCGTCGCGGCCTCGAACGGAGGGGGCGCCTTTCTCGTCGCCTGGGTCGTCTTTCTTCTCCTCTGGTCGGTCCCGCTGATCGTCGTCGAGTTCGCGATGGGAAAGAACACCCGGCGTGGGCCGATCGGGGCGTTCGTCAGAGTCGCCGGCCCACGATTCGCCTGGATGGGCGCCTGGGTGGCGTTCACCGCCACGGCGATCATGTGCTACTACTCGGTGGTGATGGGTTGGACCGTCCGCTACCTGTGGGGGTCGCTAACCCGTGCCGTGCCGATGGACTCGCCCGAGGCGGCGGAGGCGTTCTGGTCTGCCTACGTGGGTTCCGGCGCCGCGGTCGCGACGCACGCGGTTGCCATCACGCTGGGAGCCCTCGTCGTGGCCCGGGGGGTGATGGGCATCGAACGGGCGGCGCGGGTTCTGATTCCGAGCCTCCTCATCCTGGTCGTCGTCCTCGTCATCAGGGCGGTGACCCTCCCCGGCGCCTCCGCCGGTCTCGAGTTCCTCTTCAGTCCCGACTGGAGCGACCTGCTAACGGCTCGCCTATGGCTGGAGGCTCTCACGCAGAACGCCTGGGACACGGGGGCGGGCTGGGGGCTGATCGTCGCGTACGCGGTCTACTTGAGGAGACGCGAAGACACGACCCTGAACGCCTTTCTTCTCGGCTTCGGGAACAACTCCGTCTCGCTCCTCGCCGGCATCATGGTGCTCTGCACCGTGTTCGCCATCATGCCGGATGCGGCGGGTCGGATCGTGGGAGCCGGAAACGAGGGGCTGACGTTCGTGTGGGTACCGCAGCTGTTCGGACAGATGCCGGCCGGTCGCTTCTTCATGGTGCTCTTCTTCCTGGCCCTGGTCTTCGCCGCGTGGAGTAGCCTGATCGCGATGATCGAGCTCGCATCGCGCGTGCTGCGGGACGCGGGCGTGGAGCGCACTCGGGCGATCATGGCGGTCGGTGCGATCGGCTTCCTCGTCGGCCTCCCGTCCGCTCTCTCCGTTGACATGTTCAGGAATCAGGACTGGGTGTGGGGCGTAGGGCTCATGCTCTCCGGCTTCTTCTTCGCCTTCGCGGTCCTTCGCTTCGGCGTGGACCGTTTCCGCACGGCCATGGTTAATACGGAGGGCTGCGACCTCGTGATCGGCCGATGGTGGAACGTCACGATTCGTCTCGTGGCGGTTCAGGCCGTCGTGCTCATGGGGTGGTGGCTCTGGCAGGCGGTGGACCCTTCCGATCTCGCGGCCACGTTCACGCCCTTCTCCACCTTCAACGTGGGTAGCGTGCTGGTCCAGTGGATCGTGGCGATCACCGCTTTCCTGCTGTTGAACCGATGGTTGGTGAAGATCTCCGGCGCGGCTTCCGCATCGCCGCAGGAAAGTCGATGACCGTATCCGCCGAGCGCTTTCGAGATGTCATGGGATGCCTGGCGGGCGGCGTGTGCGTGATCGCGGCCCGTGAGCTGGAAGGTCGCCCGCGAGGCCTCACAGCAACCGCGGTGTGCTCGGTGTCGCTGGATCCGCCGCTCGTGCTAGTCTGTCTGGACTCCGGCTCGCACACGCACGACGCGATCACGACCTCGGGCTTCTTCGCCGTGACCTTTCTCGGTGGACAGGATTCGTCGGTCGCGAATCGGTTCGCGGGCGACGACGAAGACAAGTTCGAGGGTGTTGCGACACGCGAGATGGCGACCGGGGCGCCGGTGCTGGAGGCCGGCCTCGGATACTGCGACTGTGTGGTGGTGAAGGAGGTGGCGGCTGGGGACCACACGGTGTTCATCGGGCGAGTCGAGGCTGCCGACCTCTCGGAGCGGGCGGAGGGATCCGTCGCGCCGCTCCTTCATTACCGTGGGGCGTACCTGATGGCGGCCGGCGCCGAGCGCGAGTCGGAACGAGCTCCCGGCCCGAATCGGGACTGAATCGGGATCGAGGAGGAGGACGTGCCTGCCCCGACAGAGATGGCGCTGGACGATTTCGAGGCTCTCGCCGCCCGGCTCTGGCGGCGTATCCCGGAAGAGCTGAAGGAGGGTGTGGAGGCGCTCGTTATCGAGGAGAAGGAGCTGGGTCATCCCACGCTCGGCGGGATCTATACCCTCGGAGAGTGCGTCACGGAGAGCTGGCCTTCGGGATACGGGGACGGGGGCGATGTCCGCTCGGAGCTCGTGCTCTACTACGGTTCTTTTCTGGCGTTGTCATTCGAGGACGACGCCTTCGAGTGGGAGGAGGAGATCTGGGAGACGATCACCCACGAGCTGCTCCACCACCGCGAAGCGGCGGCCGGTGAATCGGCGTTGGATGACATGGACTGGGCGACCGATCAGAACTTCCTCCGTCTGGCGGACCGGCCCTTCGACCCGGCCTTTTTTCGCGCGATTCCGGCGGATCCTGATGGAATCGTGAGGTTGGACTCCGAGACTTTCGCCGAGGGCGCCCTGGAGGGCGGATCCTCCACCGCCATCTTCACCTGGAGGGGTCGGGGATTCGGCGTCCGCGTTCCCGCGGCCACCGCGACGCTCTTCGTGAGGGTGCGAAACCTGGCCGGGGGCCGCCTCACGGTCGTCGTGCCTCCGAGAGCGAGCCTTCTCCGACGGATCCTGGGCAGAAGCGACGACGGTTTCCAGGTGCTCTCGCGGCGGGCGCTCCCAGTTCCCCACTCGGAGGCCTGAGTTGATGCCGCTTTTCGGAGGGTTCAACATCGGCCGCTGGTTCGGGTTCCCGATCCGGATCGACTACTCCTGGTTCGTCCTGATCGCCCTGATCGTCTGGGTGTTCAGCACGGTCGAGTTCCCTCGGCAGCTTCCCGGCTACACCGGTGAGGCGTACCTGCTCATGGGGGTCGCCGCGGCGCTCTTCTTCTTCCTGTCGCTGCTCCTGCACGAGCTCGCGCACTCGGTGGTGGCTCGCTCGCGTGGCATCCACGTCCAGGGGATCACGCTCTTCATCTTCGGCGGCGTGGCTCAGACCACGATGGAAGCCAAGCGGCCGGTCGACGAGTTTCTCCTCACCGTCGTGGGTCCGCTCGCCAGCTTCACACTGGCCGGGATCTTCTGGTCTCTCGGAGCCCTGACCGACCAGCTCGGAATCCTGCCGCCGGCCGGGCAGGTCTCCCGCTATCTGGGCTGGCTCAACTTCGTTCTCGCGGTCTTCAACCTCGTGCCGGGCTTTCCGCTGGACGGAGGTCGGATATTCAGGGCGGCGGTGTGGCAGGTCACGGGGGACCTTCGTCGAGCGACACGTTGGGCCACCGCCGCCGGCCGCGCGTTCGGTTACGTGCTCATCGCGGGCGGAGCGTTCCTGATCATGAGCGGGCCGCTGATAAGCGGTCTCTGGCTGATCTTCATCGGATGGTTCCTCGCAAACGCCGCCGCCTCGAGCTATCGGCAGTTCGTCTTGATGCGCGCGATCTCCGACGTGCCCGTGACTCGCGTCGCACGCCTGGCGTCCCCCGTGCCCGCGGAGATGTCCGCGCGCGACCTCGCGGATCTGTACGTCTCGGGCGTCCCACCGGCGCTCCCCGTGGTACGCGACGGACGGATGGTGGGGGTCGTGGGTCTGGGCGACGTGGCGGATGTCCCGCCAGAGCGTCGAGCCGACACGACGGCCGCCGAGCTCATGAGCGACGTGGCCGACACGCCCGTCGTGACGCCCGACGCGACCCTCGACCAGGTCATCGGACGGCTTCAATCGAGCGAGTCGGAACGCGTGATCGTCGCCGGGGAAGGCCGCCTGCATGGGATTCTCACGCTGGACGAGATCGGTGACTGGGTCGGGCGAGCCAACAAGCTGGGCCTCGATCAGCTCCCACCG
>JBDHIM010000075.1:0-10311 GCA_039587445.1 Gemmatimonadota bacterium | reverse complement strand
CGTCATGATGCGTGAGATGGTCCGCGAGTTCGCCGAGGCGGAAATTGCTCCGGTGGCGGAGTATCACGACGAGCACGAAGAGTTTCCGTGGAAGAACGCCGCCAAGATGGCGGAACTCGGGCTGTTCGGAATTCCCTTCGAGGAGAAGTACGGCGGGGCAGATATGGATCTGCTCGCCAGCGTCATCGCGAGCGAGGAGCTGGCCAGGATCGACGCCAGCCACTCGATCACGATCGGAGCGCACATCTCGTTGGCCTGCACGCCGATCCACCGCTGGGGGACCGAAGAGCAGAAGGCCAAGTTCCTGACGCCGATGGCCAGCGGCGAGGTCCTGGGCGGCTTCGGGCTCACGGAGCCCAACGCGGGATCCGATGCCGGCGGAACCGAGACGACGGCAGTCCGAAAGGGCGATCACTACGTCCTTAACGGGCAGAAGACCTGGATTACCCACGCAGGGGTCGGCGAGATCTTCGTCGTTGCCGCCTCGACGTCCCCCGACAAGGGTGCGTACGGGATCAGCGCCTTCATCCTCACCAAAGAGACGTGCGATCTGGAGGTCGCTACCGAGCTCGGCTTCGGCCACAGCGATGATCTCGAGCCTATGGCCGGCTTCACCTCCGGACAAAAGCTGCGAAAGCTGGGGTGGAACGCCTCGGACACGCGCGAGCTGATCCTCGAGGACGTGGAGGTTCCGGTCGAGAACCTGATCGGCGAGGAGGACAAGGGTTTCCGTGTCTTCCTGGACACGCTGGACGGGGGGCGCGTCGGCATCGCGGCTCACGCCCTCGGGATCGCCCAGGGAGCCTTCGAGCTTGCCGCGAAGTATACTGGCGAGCGTCGGCAGTTCGGAAAGTGCATCAACGAATTCCAGGGTGTGCAGTTCATGCTGGCCGAGATGGCCACGCGGATTCATGCGGCACGCCTGCTGACCTACCATGCTGCCCGCCTCCGTATGGAGGGCAAACCGCACAAGAAAGAAGCTTCCATGGCCAAGCTCTTCGCCTCCGAGGCGGCCATGGACGTCACGACGAAGGCGGTGCAGCTCCATGGCGGGTACGGCTATTCACGCGAATACGCGGTCGAGCGGATGATGAGAGACGCAAAGATCACCGAGATCGGGGAAGGGACGAGCGAGATCCAGAAGATCGTGATCTCGCGAGAGGTCCTGAAAGACTTCCAGAGCTAGCGCGCCGATCATATGCGGCGCGAGATCGTCATTAACGCGGCCGGTCAAGAGACGCGGGTCGCGATCCTTGAGGACGGCCGTCTGGTCGAGCTCATGCACGAGCGTGCTGACGCTCAGCGCATGGTCGGAGACATCTATCTCGGCCGCGTCGAAGCCGTGCTTCCCGGCATTCAGGCTGCCTTCGTAGACATCGGTACGGAAAAGTCGGGCTTCCTCCACGCCTCGGACGCCGCGGAGCGAGAGGACGACGAGGACGAGGAAAAGAAGAACGGCGGTGGTAAGCGAGGCGGCCGATATCCCCCCATCCAGGATCTCGTCTCGCGAGGCCAGGAACTGCTGGTCCAGATCACGAAGGAGCCAATCAGCACCAAGGGTCCTCGCGTCACCACTCAGGTTTCCCTCCCGGGCCGCTTTCTCGTCTACATGCCCGCCAGCGACCATGTCGGCGTCAGCCGAAAGATCGACGACCGTGACGAGCGATCCCGGCTGCGGAAGATGGCTCGCGACCTGCTGGCCAAGAAGCCGGGTGGCGTCATCGTGCGGACCGTGGGCGAGGAGCTCACGAAGAAGGTGTTCAAGCGCGAGCTCGCAACGCTGATCGCCACCTGGGAGAAGGTGCAGGAGGTAGTGAAGGAGGCGCAGGCGCCCGCGCTCATCCATGAGGAAGCGAAGCTCACGAGCGGGATGGTCCGGGACCTGTTCAGCGACAGGATCGACTCGCTGACCGTCGATTCGCGCGACCTGGCACGCGAGATCAAATCCTACCTCGGCGAGGTCAGCCCCGAGCTCGTGGACAGGGTCAAGCTCTACAGCGGTGCGACCCCGGTCTTCGATGAGAATGAGATCGAGGAGCAGATCCACCGCGCCTATCGCCGCAAGGTGGACCTGGCCTCCGGTGGGCATGTCGTGATCGAGGCCACCGAGGCGCTCGTGGCCATCGACGTGAATACCGGTCGCTACACCGGTAAGAAGGATCCCGAGCAGACGATCCTCCGGACCAACCTGGATGCCGCGGCCGAGGTCTCGCGCCAGCTTCGGCTCCGGGACATCGGCGGAATCATCGTTGTCGACTTTATCGACATGGATGACCCGGAGTTTCGGGAGCGCGTATATCAGTCGATGAAATCGCACCTTGGCCGGGATCGGGCGCGCACCAAGGTGTTCGGGATCTCGGACCTCGGGCTGCTGGAGATGAGTCGCCAGAGGGTCAGGCCGAGCCTGTTTCAAATCATGTCCGAGCCCTGTTCCTACTGCGAGGGAACGGGCCGGGTGTTCTCGCCGGAGACGGTTCTACGGCGGGTGGAGCGTGCGATCCGGCGCGCGGCGTCGGCCGGGGAGAACAGGAAGCTGACGGTGAGAATCCACCCGGACGTGGCTCTCTACCTCTTGGAGAAGGAGCCGGCGTTCATCAAGATCATGAAACGGGAGTGCCGGATCGACCTGGACTTCCGTGACGACCCGCTGATGAACGCCTCGGAGTATCGGCTGCTGGCCGCGCCCTCGGATCAGGATGTAACGAGCCGGTACGCGGTGGCGTAGCGGCCGCCAGTAGAAGGCCCGAAGCGGGGTCACTGCTCGCTTTACGGGCTTTGGGCGGCGAGCCTCCTCGCTTCGCTGCGGGGTCTCGCCACCGTCGCCCTGAATCGCTCGCAGCGGACCCCGCTCCGGCCCAGGGGCGGCCGGCGCTCGTGTAGCTCATAGCGGTGGGGCGGCGGGACGCTACAAACCGGCTTGATCCCACTTCTCCAATACGTCCCGCGAAACCTCCAACATGCGAGTGACCACGCGTGCGAAATACCGCTCGGCTTTCTCGCGGTCGAAGTCGGGTAACCCCTGCTCGGGGGCATAGAGGCCGATCGACGATGGGAAGGGCCACGCCTGCCAGCCAGCCGTGAACGGCGTAGCCTGGCTCGGGCCTTCGTAGCGATCTTCGTGAACGAGGTCCGGCCGGAGCGCGAGGATGGCAGCCGTCTCGTTGTTTCCCGCGTGCCCGCCCTGAGTCCCGTAGACCTCTTCCGTGATGTCGGGTGTGACGCTCCACCAGTTGATGACGAGGATCCGCGCGTCCGTGTCACGAAAGACCTCGCGGGCGGCGTCGTTGAGCGGACCGAAGTTGGGTCCATGCCCATTCAAGACGATGATGCTGCGGAAGCCCGACAGGCTCAGTCCCCGCATGACCGCCTCGGCCGTCTCGCGAAGCAGCGACTCGGAGACCCCGAACGTGCCCGGGAACTCATCGAGTCCCGTGTTGACGCCGTAGTTGATGGTGGGCGCGACGAGCCCATCGAGCTCCGCCGCCATCCGAAGGGCCAGAGAGTCGGGAACAAGGATGTCCGCCCCGTTGGGCACGACGCCATGGGCTTCGAGCGTTCCGACCGGGAGCAACACCGTGGTCGTGCGTGCCGGTACCCATTCGCGAACCTCCATCCAGTTGAGGTCGGTGAGGTGACGCGTCGCCGGCTGCGTCTGGGCGGCAAGATCGTTTGCGTGCGGCCCGAGAAAGGCGGGCACACAGAACAAGATCGTCAAAGGCATACGGAGCTTCATCACCTACCTCTCATGTGCGAGCGCCGAGTGTTGCGGGTTGGTAACGTTGATATGCACACAGCCCGGAACAAGGCCCTGACGAAGTCGGGGCCCAACGGAAGATGGTGATCCGATGCCTCTGTGGTTACAGGCCGGATTGTGAGGTCTTCTTGTCGGCGGCGCCCTCGTTCCTATGCTCGGAGGTTAGCCGGGGTCAGCCGGGCCCGTCCGCGGGCGCGGTGCGGCGTCTTCGAGCTCCGAGCACGATAAGGAAGCTGGCCACGAAGACGAGGGCGATCAGCGGTACGGCGAGGGCGAGCACGGTCGTGATGCTCGACGCCGCCAGTTCTGCCAGGGCCACGAGCGGGTTCGCCAGGCCCGCCGTGGTGACCGTGGACGTCCCGCGCGCGACCACGGTGGCTCCCTGCACGGTGCCCGCGACCCCTCCTCCGGCGATCACAGCGAGTCCCCACCGGAGGAACGGTGACATGTCGCCCAGCAGCGAGGCCGTCATCACGGTCCCCGCCACGACTGCGGCGGGCGTCGCGACGGTGTCGAGCGCGTTGTCCAGCCAGGGAATGAAGTAGGCGGCGATCTCGAGGGCGGTCGCGATGCCGAGCGCGATCGTGACGGTCGGTGTGGACAACCAGCCGAATCCGGCAGCGAGCTCGAGGTGGCCGGCCTGTGCCGCGATGCTCATTCCGAGTAGCGGAACGAAGACGCGAAAACCGGCTGCGGCGGAGAGGCCGACGCCGAGAATCAAGGCCAGCAGTATGTCCATCGTTCTATCTCTTTGTTACTGAGTCAATTATAGCGGTTATGCATCCTGCCGACGTCTAGAGGGTCGGGAGGAGCTTCTTCAAACCCTACGGACTGGCCGGGGTCACGGATTCGCCGGGGCGAAGAATGCTTGGAACGAGCCCCGTCAGGCGCTGTAATAGGTGCGGGCCGTCCGGCGGCGGCGCTGCCATTCAGCCGACGTTGACCATGTGGAATATGCCGATTAGCTTTGTAGGCTATCGCGAATCCGCCAAAATCAAGAGATCATCTGCATGTACGCAATCATAGAAGCCAGCGGGAAGCAGTTTCGGGCCGAGCCTGATTCCATGCTTCGCCTCCCTCGCCTGCGCGCGGAGCCGGGTGACACGGTGACGTTCGAGGTTCTGCTCACCGAGACGGACGGCAAGGTCCTGATCGGGCAGCCCTCTCTGGAGGGCGCGTCCGTCGCGGCGGAGGTCGTGCGACACGGCAGAGGCGAGAAGATTATCGTCTTCAAGCGCAAGCGACGGAAAGGCTACCGGAAAAAGCAGGGCCACCGGCAAGGGTTCACCGAAGTCCGCGTGACCGAGATCACGATCGGGAAGGCGAAGCCGAGCAAGGCGAAAAAGCCGAAGAAGGAAGAGGCTCCGGCGGTCGTAGAGGTGGCGGTGGTGGAAGAGGCACCAGTCGCCGAGGTCGTGGAGCCCGAGATCGCTGCTCCGGAAGCAGATGTTGCTAAGGCCGAGGTTGCCGCTCCCGAGGCCGACGTTGCCGAGGCTGAGGTTGCTGCTCCCGAGGCAGAGGCCGCTCCCGAGATCGACATCACGGATGCCGCCCGCAAGCTGGCCGACGCAAACGGAATCGACCTCGCGGGGTTGGAGGGATCCGGGGCCGGTGGTCGCATCCTAAAGGGCGACGTCGAGAAGGCGATTCGCGCGCAGACGGACGGGGAGTAGCGAAATGGCGCACAAGAAAGGCGTAGGATCGAGCCGCAACGGCCGAGACAGCAACCCGAAGTACCTCGGCGTGAAGAGGTATGGGGGGCAGGCCGTGAGTGCGGGCAGCATCATCGTCCGACAGCGCGGCACTCGGATCCATCCGGGACGCAATGTGGGCCGCGGAAGGGACGATACGCTCTTCGCCCTCGCTGACGGGTTCGTCCAGTTCTCCACCGGACGCGGCGGCCGCAAAAAGGTGAGCGTTCTCGCGGAACTGTGAGCTAGAGCTCCCTCGCGAGAGGGCTCGTGAGCGATTTCGAACCAAAGACAAGGCCCCGCCGAAAGCGGGGCCTTGGTCGTTCAAGCGGTCGCTCAGGCGGTCGGGGGCCGGCCGAGCGGCGATCGGTACCTACTCGCCGGTGAACTCGGCGGGGCGCTTCTCCAAGAAGGCACTCACTCCCTCGTCCATGTCGTGGGTCGAGAAGAGCAGGCTGAACCAGGCGCGCTCGAACTGCAGACCCTGGTCCATCGGCATTCGCCTTGCCGCGAGGATGCTCTCCTTCGCCGCCTTGAGAGCGATCGGCGACTTGGATCCGATTGTCCGGGCGATCTCGAGGGTCCGCTCGCGCAGCTCGTCGGCGGGCACGACTTCGTCGACCAGGCCGATCCGGCCCGCTTCCTCGGCCGAGATCATCTTCCCCGTGTAGATCATCTTCATCGCCCGGCCCTCACCGACGAGGCGCGGAAGGCGCTGCGTGCCGCCGCCGCCCGGGATGAGCCCCAAGTTGATCTCGGGCTGTCCGATCCGCGCTTGATCCGAGGCGATCCGGATGTCGCACGCCATCGAAAGCTCGCAGCCGCCGCCCAGGCAGAAGCCGTGGATCATGGCTATGACCGGCTTGGGAAAGGCCTCCATCGCCGAATAGATGTTGCCGCGCTGCATGCTTTGGTACTGCTGGGTCGGCTTCGCGTCCTTGAACTCGCCGATGTCCGCTCCCGCGATGAAGGCTTTCTCGCCCGCACCGGTCAACACGACGACGCGGACCGCGTCATCCGTGCGGAATTCCTCCAGGGCTCCGACGAGCGCGCGACGAACCTCTCCGTTCAAGGCGTTCATCTTGTCGGGGCGGTTGATGGTGAGAACACCCACCCGGCCTTCCAGCTTCTCCTTCAGCAGTACGTCGCTCATCTCTCGCTCGCTCCTTATCGACGACGGCCGGTTCTACCAGACGTAGAAGCCACGGCCCGATTTCTTTCCCAGCTTGCCTTCCTCCACCATCTGCTCCAGCAGCTCCGGCGGCCGGAACCGGTCTCCGAGCTCCCGATGAAGGTAGCGCGCGATCTCGAGCCGTACGTCCAGCCCCACGAGATCCGTGAGCCGGAGTGGGCCCATCGGGTGCCGATATCCGAGCTCCATCGCGCGGTCGATGTCCTCGGCGGATGCAACGCCGGCCTCGACCATCCGGATCGCCTCGAGCCCAAGGGCGATCCCGAGTCGAGAGGAAGCGAAGCCGGGCGAGTCAACGACCACGATGGGCGTCTTGCCCATGCGCTCGGCGGCTTCGCGGGCACGCTCGACCGCGTCGGGCGCGGTACGGTCGCCCCGGACGATCTCGACGAGCGCCATGATGTGGACCGGGTTGAAGAAGTGCATGCCCACGACCCGTTCCTGTCCGGGAACCGCTTCCGCGATCGCGGTGATCGACAGGGATGAGGTGTTGGTGGCAAGCAGTGTGTCCGGCGCCACGGCCTCGGCGGCGCCGGCGAGGATCTCCTGCTTCAGCTCCAGCACCTCCGGGACCGCCTCGACGACGATCTCGGCGCCGGTCATCGCCTCGGCGGCGTCGGACGTGGCGCGGAGGCGGCCGAGCGCGGCGTCGCGAACGTCGGGCTCCACCTTCCCAAGCTCGACGCCCTTGTCGAGCTGGGCCTCGACTCGCCCCATCGCGCTCTCCAGGGCCTCTTCGCTCACGTCTGTCAGTCGGACGTCGTAACCGGCGAGAGCCGCGATCTGCGCGATCCCGTGTCCCATCGTGCCGGCTCCGAGGACGGCCAGTACCGGTCGGGAGGCTCTCTCTGCGTTCGTCATCGCATCGTTCCTGGCGTGTTTCCTGGATTCATTGCGGTTATTCAACCTGCCGTTCCGGCGGGCTGCTCCAGTCGATCGCTCTGCGTCGCACGATTCCGACGGCGTCGAAGCCGAGCTCTTCCGCGATCGCGTTGGCCACCACGTTGTCGGCTCCCACGTAGAGACGGACCTCCAGGAGCTCGCGCTCGCGCGCCCAGCGGTAGGCAGCCGTGAGAAGCTTCTTGAGATTGCCCTTCTTGCGGGCCTCGGGCCGGACGTACGGCGTCTGGATGCGGCCGAGGCGATGAGGCTGAAAGTACGCGAGGTTGGTCGTGACCCGGCAGGAGATCATGCCATCCAGGCCCCCGTCCGGTCGCGCGAGCACGAACACGGCCGCGTTCTCATCCCGAATGTCGCTTGCGAACGCGGCCCGCCGGCTCACGAATCCGGTGCGGGCCACCCGGTTGTACGCCGGGTTGTGGCGGTGGTCGCGAATGTAGTGGGCCCAGAGCGCGACGAGCTCGTCGAGATCGTCCTCGGTCCCTTCGCGCAGCTGGTTCTCTTCTCTCATCCCTCGTGCTCCGTCGGCGCGCGGCCGAAGCTCGGGACCCGCTTCTCGAGGAACGCCCGGGTTCCCTCGTGAGCGTCGGCGGTGAGGAAGCAGGCGGCCTGTGCCTCCAGTTCGTAGTCCAGCATCTCATCCATGCCGGCGGCGAGGCTCTTCCGGACGGCCGCCTTGGCGAGCCGGAGCGCGAGGGCCGGGCGGGCCGCGAGGCGTTCCGCCTCACCCTTCACCGCGCCCATCAGATCGTCGTGGGGCACGACTCGGTTCACCAGGCCGATCTCCATCGCACGCTCTGCGCCGACCATCTCACCGAAGAAGAAGAGCTCGGCCGCGCGCGCCTCGCCGACCAGCCTGGGCACGAAGTAGGCACCGCCCCAGTCGGGGTGGAGGCCGATGTTGCTGAAGGTCTGTCCGATGGATGCTCGGTCGGAGGCCCAGCGCAGGTCGCAGGCCAGCGCCAGGTTCGCGCCTCCGCCCGCGGCCGGGCCGTTGATCGCGGCTATCACCGGCTTCGGCATCTCCACGATCGTGGAGACGACCCGTCGCCCCGCCTCGACGAGCTCCCGAAACTCCCCGAGCCGGCCGTTTTCCACCATCTCCGACAGGTAGCTGACGTCCGCTCCCGTGCAAAAGGCTCGTCCCCGGCCGGTCACGATGACGGCCCGGACGCGCCCGTCCGCCCCCAGCGTCTCGAGGCCCTCCGCGAGCTCATCCCGCATCGTGCCCACCAACGAGTTCAGCTTCTCGGGCCGGTTGAGGGTGAGCGTGCCCACCGCCCCCTCCACCGAAACGAGGATACGGGGCTCGTCGGTCACTCCGGCTCTCCGCTCACTCCGGAGCCTCGCTCACGCCGGCGCCTCCCGGTGGACGAGCGTCGCGATCCCCTGGCCAACGCCGATGCACATGGTGACGAGGCCTGTTTCGGCTGACCGCCGCTTCATCTCGTGCACGAGCGTGGTGAACAGCTTCGCCCCGGTGCAGCCGAGCGGGTGGCCGAGCGCGATCGCGCCTCCATTCACGTTCACCTTCTCGGGGTCCAGCCCCAGCTCCCGGATGCAGGGAAGGGATTGCGCCGCGAACGCCTCGTTGAGCTCTACGAGATCCAGGTCCGCAACGGTGAGGCCGGCTCGCTCGAGCGCCTTCCGGGTGGCGGGCACCGGGCCGATCCCCATGCGGGAGGGGTCGACTCCGGCCACCGCGGAGGTGCCGAGCCGCGCCAGCGGCTCGAGGCCGAGCTCTCGGGCGGCGGCCCGGCTGGTCACGAGCACGGCCGCGGCCCCGTCGTTGATTCCGGAGGCGGAGCCGGCCGTGACGGTGCCATCTGGACGGAAGGCAGGCCGCAACTTCCCCAGCCCCTCCGGCGTGACGTCGGGCCGTGGGTGCTCGTCCCGATCGACGACCAGCGGGTCACCCTTTCGCCGGGGGACTTCGACCGGAACGATCTCGTCGGCGAAGCGGCCCTCCTCGATCGCTCGGCCCGCCCGCCGCTGGCTCTCCACGGCGAACGCGTCCTGATCCTCTCGGGAGATGCCGTACTCGTCCGCGACCACCTCGGCCGTCTCGCCCAGCGATATCGTCCAGCGATCGGGCATCTTCGGGTTGACGAACCGCCAGCCGACCGTCGTGTCGGCCGTCGGAGGGGCGAACCGCGAATAGCCCGCCTCCGGCTTGAGCATCACCCACGGGGCGCGCGACATGCTCTCGACGCCTCCCGCGACGAACACGTCACCCTCGCCGGCGCGGATCGCGTGTCCGGCCGAGACGATCGCCTGAAGGCCGGAGCCGCAGAGCCGGTTGATCGTCTGGCCGGCGACCTGGATCGGCAGGCCGGCCAGCAGTCCGCCCATCCGGCCGACGTTCCGGTTGTCCTCGCCGGCCCCGTTGGCGCAGCCGGCGATCACGTCCTCCACCCGATCCGTCGGAACGCCGGTGCGCTCGACGAGCGCCTGGATGGCGATCGCCAACAGGTCATCCGGCCGCACGCTGGCCAAGGCGCCGCCATGACGTCCGACGGGCGTGCGTACGGCGTCGATGATGACAGGGTCTCGGTCGCTGCGGTCCTTCGTCATCGGCCCAAGTCCAGGTAGTTCGCCGGTGTCGGTGCGGTCATCGGAGGTTCACCCACACCGACTTCACCTGCGTGTACTGCTCCAGTGCGTGGCGGCCCAGATCACGGCCGTACCCACTCTCCTTGTAGCCTCCGAACGGGCTGGCCGGGTCGTAGAGGTTGTAGGTGTTGATCCAGACCGTTCCGGCCTTGAGGCGCGAG
>JBDHIM010000004.1:0-59688 GCA_039587445.1 Gemmatimonadota bacterium | reverse complement strand
GAAATCGCCTTCGTTTTCGTCGTTATCGCGGTGGCGCTCGCGCTGTTCGTGAGCGAACGCTACCCGATCGACCAGGTCGCCTTGGCTATCCCCGTGGTTCTCCTGGTGGGAGGCATCATCTCGCCCGCCGAAGCGGTCTCCGGTTTCAGCAACACGGCGACGGTCACGGTGGCCGCGATGCTGATCCTCGGTCTCGGCCTCGTAAAGACGGGCGTGATCGCGGCGATCGCGAGGTGGGCGCTCACCGCGCCTCTCGGCCCTCCCCAGATGCGGCTCGCCATCCTCTGTCTGGTCGTCGCCGGGACCTCGCCGTTCCTGAACAACACGGCCGTCGTCGTGGTCTTCCTGCCGGTGTTTCTCTCGCTGGCCTATCAGGAGGGCGAGGCTCCGTCGCGCTATCTCATGCCGCTCTCCTTCGCCGCCATCCTGGGTGGAACCGTGACCCTGGTCGGCACGTCCACCAACCTCGTCGTGTACGGCATCGCCGAGAGCCACGGCCTGAACAAGTTGACGATGTTCTCGATCGCCCCGCTCGGCCTCGTCTGCCTCGCCGCGGGGATGCTCTACCTGTTCACGATCGGCCGCTGGATTATCCCACGACGGATGGGAGCGGCCGATCTCTCGGGCAAGTACCAGGTCCGTCAGTTCCTGGCGGAGCTCGCCGTCCAGTCGGGCTCGGCCGCCATCGGCAAGTCGCTCGGCGAGCTGAAGTGGCGAGAGCGCTACGGCGTCTCGATCCTCGGACTGGGACGAGGCGACCGCTCGGTGTGGGCGCCGGGCTCGGAGCGACACGTCGTCGAGGGGGATATCCTTTACGCCCAGGGCACGCCTCAGCAGCTACTGACCCTGTCCCGGAGCGAGCGCCTGGACCCGCCGGCTCGTCGTGCCAAGAGCGCCATCGACTTCATCTCGGAGAATGCCCGGCTCATGGAGGTCATGATCGGGCCTCATTGCACGCTCGCCGAGCACACGCTGGGTGAGGCCCGGTTCCAGCAACGCCACGGCGCCATGGTCCTCGCCATTCAACGCCACGGCGTCACGATCCGGGACAAGCTGGAGAGCCTACGGCTTGCCTTCGGCGACCTGCTGCTGGTCCACGGCCCCGTGTCGGCCCTGGATGCGCTCGCCGAGGAGCCGGGCTTCGTGCCGCTTCGCATGGTTGGACTGCCAGTGCGGGATCGACCTCGGGCCCTGGTTTCGGTGGGAATCCTCCTGAGCGTCGTGGCCGCCGCGACCACGGGCCTGCTGGCGATCATGCCTGCCGCATTGATCGGAGTCGTTCTCATGGTCTTCACGCGCTGCGTGCGGCTGGACGAGATCTACTCGGAGATGGATTGGATGGTGGTCTTCCTGCTGGCCGGCTTGCTGCCCCTGGGCATCGCGATGGAGACGACCGGAGCGGCCGCATGGCTCGTCACCGCCGTCAGCCAGAACCTCGGCCAGGTGGCGCCCGGCGCCGTGATCGCCGGCATCTACCTGATCACCGCGCTGCTCACGGCCGTGATGTCGAACGTCGCCACGGCGGTGGTCGTGGCCCCCATCGCCCTTTTCGTCGCCGCACAGCTCGGAATGAACCCCTACGCGTTGCTCATCACGGTCATGTTCGCCGCGTCGGCGTCCTTCATGACGCCGATGGGCTACCAGACCAACGTCCTCATCTACGGACCGGGCGGATACCGCTTTACCGATTACCTCAAGGTCGGTACGCCGCTCACCATCCTCCTCGGAATCCTCACCACTCTTCTCGTTCCGATCTTCTGGCCCAGCTGATGTGAACCGCGAAGGCGGTTCCTGCGTTATTGAGTTGGAAATCGAAGCTACCGGGTGAGAGAGAATCGACAGAACAGGTCTATGTCATTGTGTTATAGTAAGTTGCCATCGTACTACAGGGGAGGGGCGCTGTGTATCGCGACGCCCTGAACTGCGAGGCGGTGCGAGAGACGCTTTGGCCCCTGGAACAGCCGAGAGCGTACTCGGAGGAGGATGAAGCGGCTCGCATGCACCTGGGCCACTGCGCCGAATGCCGCGAGTTCTTCGCCCGGGACGCGGCATTGGTCCGCGCCGTGTCCACCTATGGAACGGGAGCGCGTGCGCCTGAGAGCCTGCGCAAGAAAATCCGCGAAGCGATCGCTCGCGAGGCGAGACTCGAAGCGGCGGGGAGCGGAACGGGATCGCGGCACGAGCCGCTGGAAGCGGGCGATGTTCTTCGACTGACGCGCCTTCCCGCGCGCGTTCGCCGAGAGGGCACGGCGGTCGCTGCCGCCGTCCTCGTTCTTCTGGCAGCCGGGGCGATCGTTCGCACGAGCGCCCCTGGTGATATCCGGGAGGCCTACGCGCAGGACTACTTGAACCGGGCCGTCCAGGACCACGCCATCCATTCGCCGGACCCGGCCGCGGTCTCGCGCTTCTTCCTGCAGGAGATGGGCGTCGGCGTACGCCCCGTCACGCTGGTTGAGGGCCGGGTGACGCGCGCGATGGTGTGCCTGCTGGAGGACCGGCAGGCGGCGATGGTCGAATACGCCATCGGCGAGCACACGATTGCCCATTACCGCGTACCGACGCGCGAAGCGCCGGTCGTCGGGGAGCCTGAGTTTCGCTCGTCGTCGGAGCGGGGGATCAGCATCGTCAGCTGGCGGGACGCCGTCTTCGAGCACGCCCTGGTCGGAGACCTGCCTCCTCAGACGTTGACGGCGCTCGCGCAACGGGCGTTCTCCTCCATCGGCGAATCCTCTTCGCCCACGGAATAGACGCCTGCGCTCAAGACGCCGGCGAGACTCGCACGGCGCAGAACTTGTACTCCGGGATCTTCCCCGCCGGATCAAGCTCATCGATGGTCAGCAGGTTGGCGGCCGCTTCCCTGAAATGAAACGGGATGAACACGGCGCCGCGCAGCATGCGCTCCGAGCGCGCGGCGGGCAGTACGATGGACCCCCGCCGGGACGCCACCTCCACCAGCTCTCCGTCCCCCACCCCGAGAGCCTCCAGGTCCGCGGGATGCATGTCGACCACCGGCCCCGGCCGGATCGCGTGAAGTGCGCGCGATCGGCGTGTCATGGTGCCCGTGTGCCAGTGCTCGAGTCTCCGACCCGTGTTGAGCACGAACGGATACTCTTCGTCCGGTAGCTCCTTCGCCGGCGCGAACTCGGCGGGCACGAACTTCCCCCTGCCGCTAGCCGTCGGGAAGCTGTCTCCGAACAGAACCTGGATGCCGTCTTCGCTCGGATCCGGGCACGGCCACAGCTTTCCGGTCAGCCCGAGGTTGTCGTAGGTGAGCCCGGCATACGAGGGAGCGAGGGCGGTGAACTCCGAGAACACATCTTCGGGCGAGCCGTAATCCATCGGATAGCCCATCCGGGCACCGATCTCACACGTGATCTCCCAATCGGTACGAGCTCCGCCCGGCGGCTGCAGAGCCTTGCGACCCACCTGCACGCGACGGTCGGTGTTGGTGTACGTGCCGCTTTTCTCGAAAAAGCTGGTCGCGGGGAGGATCACATCGGCGAACTCGGCGGTCTCGGTGAGGAAGATGTCCTGGACGACAAGGAACTCGAGGTTCGCAAGAGCCTTGCGCACCTTGTTTACGTTGGGATCTGAAAGGAAGGGGTTCTCTCCCATCATGTACATGCCCCTGATCACGCCGTCGAGCGCCCCACCCATGATCTCGACCACCGTGAGACCCGGCTGCGGGTCAAGCTCCACGCCCCAGGCCTGCTCGAACCTCTCGCGTACCGCCGGATCCGCGACGCTCTGGTAGTCGGGGTAAACCATCGGGATGACGCCGGCGTCGGACGCCCCCTGGACGTTGTTCTGTCCGCGCAGCGGATGAAGCCCGGTGCCCTCGCGGCCTATGTTTCCGGTCATCAGGGCGAGAGATATGAGGCACCTGGCGTTGTCCGTGCCATGCGTATGCTGCGAGATGCCCATGCCCCAGAAGACCATCGCCCGCTCCGCGCGGCCGAAGGTGCGTGCCGCCTCCCTGATCAGGCGCGGCTCCACCCCGCAGATCCCCGCGGCGACCTCCGGGGAGTAGCCCTCCACCACGGCCTTCAGTGCCTCGAAGCCCTCGGTGCGCTCCGCGATGTACGCCTCGTCGATGAGACCCTCCTCGATCAGGACGTGCATCCAGGAGTTGTAGAGCGCGACGTCGGTGCCGGAGTTGATCTGGAGGAAGTAGTCCGCGTGGTCGGCCATCTCGATCCGTCGCGGCTCGACGACGATGAGCTTGGTGCGCCCGCTCTTACGCGCCTGCTTGATGAAGGTGGCCGCGACCGGGTGGTTGCCGGTCGTGTTGGAACCGGCAATCAACGCGACGTCCGCGTTTCGCACGTCGCCGAAGACGTTCGTGACCGCCCCCGAGCCGATCGTCTCGAGGAGGGCGGCGACCGAAGAGGCATGACATAGCCGCGTGCAATGGTCGACGTTGTTCGTCCCGAACGCCGCACGCACCAGCTTCTGAAACAGATAAGCCTCCTCGTTGCTGCACTTCGCGCTACCGAAGCCGGCGAGCGCGCCGGATCCGTCTCGGTCACGAATCTCGACGAGCCGCGACGCCGCGAGATCCAGCGCCTCCTCCCACGTCGCCTCGCGGAAGTGTGGCAGCACTTCGTCGTAGTCGACGAGCCCACCGGGTCGCCGCTTGCGCTCGCCGCGCACCTCCGTGGAGAGCGGCCCCTTCGGGTAGGAGGACTCTTTCCGGATCAGTGGGGCCTGCAGTCTCTCGGGATGGCTCGTGTAGTCGAACCCGAACCTCCCCTTCACGCACAGGCGCTCGTGATTGACCGGACTCTCCCGACCATCGGCGTACCGGATCCGGTTCTCCGCCTCGTCCACGACATACCGGATCGCACACCCCACACCGCAGTACGGACAGACCGAGTCGACGGAGCTCACCGTCGATCGCTCGGCCCCGTCGAGCGTCGCGAGCAGCTCCTCGCGGTGCGCGTCGATCGCCGCTCGAAGCTCCGGCGTCAGAGCACCGTGCAGATCGCTGAGCAGTAGCCGTTCACCTTTCCGGCGCACCTTCACGCCGCGTTTTTTCAGCTCGCCGAGCAGCGTCGTGGTGGTCACAGGACCTCCCAGCCGACGTTGCCCGGCTCGGTCGCATCTTCTGACGGCTCCTCCCATCCCCGGAGCGACAGGGCGCCGGTCGGACAGACCTTTTCGCACTCCCCGCAGGATACGCAGGTGCTCTCTCCCATCGGCACGTCCAGATCGAAGGCGATCCGCGTCTGGTAGCCCTTTCCGGTGCGGCCCATGACCTCGTTGACCTGCAGGTCGTCGCAGCCGCGGATGCAGCGGTCGCATAGGATGCACGCCTGGTGGTCGACGAAGATCACCTTCGACGTGTGGTCGAGCGGTCGGCCGTCGCCGGCCGGAATCCCGCCCGCTGGCACGGTCTGCGATCCCGGCGCCACGCCCGCCTCGTCGCTCCGACGTCGAGCGGGCCAATCCGCGTCCAACTCTGACGCCAACTCAACCAGGGCATCCGACCCCGTCTTGGGAAGGCCCGAAGCGTCGACCGGGTAGTCCGACAGGAGGAGCTCCACCAGGCCACGCCTGCAGGCCACGAGCCGCTCCGAGGACGTGCGCACCTCCATCCCGTCCTCCGCGCCCCGGATGCAGGCGGCCGTCAGCTTGGGCTCGCCGACCTCCACGAGGCACAATCGACATACGCCGACGGGCTCCAGCCTCGGGTCGTGACAGAGGACCGGAAGATCAATACCCAGCAACCGGGCCGCTTCCCAAATCGTCGCCCCCGGCGGGACCTGGACCGCCCGCCCATCGATAGTCAGGTCGATCATCGGCTCGCCGCTGCCCCGTGTCGCCATGATACCCTAGCCCGACCCTATCCTGGAGCTTCGACGGAACACCCGGGGACCTCCTCGGGCCAGTGTTCGGCTACCGAGATGAGCGGGTTCAACGCCACGTATCCGAGACCGCAGATCGATGTCTCGCCAAGCAGGAGATTCAGCTTCCGGATCACGGACCAGTCGAGGGGTACCCCGCTCTCCAGCGTCGCCTCGATCATCTCCGTGGCCTTCTGAGTGCCGAGACGACAGGGAACGCATTTCCCGCAGGACTCGTTGCGGAAGAAGCGAACCACGTTGGCCGCGAGGGGCAGCAAGGGCGTGCCCTCGGCCACCACGACGAGCGCACCCGACCCCATCATGCTGCCTCTCTCTTCGATCGTCGCGAAATCGATCGGGACGTCCGCGTGATCGGCGGGGAGAAGGTTTGATGAGGCCCCACCGGGCGCGAAGGCCTTCAGCGCCCGACTACCCGAGACGCCGCCCGCGAGATCGATCAGCTCGGCGACCGTCGTTCCCGTCGGGATCTCGTAGACACCCGGTCTCTCCACGTGACCCGAGACCGAGATGAACTTCAGCCCCGCGTGCCCGTTTCTCCCGGCCGACTCCCACCAAGGGACGCCCCGGCGCAGTATTCCCGGTACCAGCGCCAGCGTCTCCACGTTGTTCATCAGCGTGGGACGGCCGCGAAGGCCCACCTGACCCGGGAAGGGCGGCTTGTTACGCGGCTCGCCGCGCCGATCCTCCAGGGCCTCGAGCAGTGCGGTCTCCTCTCCCAGGATGTATCCGCCCGGCGAGATGAAGATCTCTATCTCCAGACTGAAATCGCTCCCGAGAACATCGCTGCCGAGCAGCCCGGCAGCCCGGGCCTTGTCGAGCTCGGCCTCCAGCGCCGCCTTCGCACGTCCATACTCGTGCCGGAGGTAGATGATGCCCTTCTCCGCCCCCACGACGAAGGCGCCGAGAGCGATCCCCTCCACGATAAGGTGTGGAAGCTCCTCCATGATCACGCGATCCTTGAAGGTGCCCGGCTCGCTCTCATCGGCATTGCACACCACGTACTTCGGCCGCGCTTCCTCGCTCCGGACGAGCTTCCACTTCAGTCCGGTCGGGAACCCAGCTCCGCCCATGCCGCGAAGCTCCGATTCCTTTAGCGCCTCCACGATCCGTTCGGCTTCGTCGGTCGGCGACGTGGACTCCAGTGCGGCTCGCAGAACGCCGTAGCGTTCATCCTCGCCATATGGGTCGCTCCTCCACTCCCGCTCATCGCCACCAAACCCGGGGTCGCCCTTCGGCATCGAGGAGGCAAGCTCCAACGCGTCCTGCAGCCGGCACGGATGTCCATTCACCCTCGCGGCGGGGGCCAGCTCGCAGCATCCGAGGCAAGATGCTTCCTCAACAGCGGGACGCTCCCTGCCGGTCAGCCCCTCCTTCAGCGCGTCGGCCACGGGCGCAGCACCGGCCAGGTGGCAGCTCATGTCGCGGCAAACCGAGATCGTGACGGGAGGCGCCGGCTCGGTCCTGAAGTGGGGATAGAAGGAAACCAGGCCTTCCAGACGGTAGAGCGGAACGCCCAGGCGGGAACCCAGCTCTCGGAGGCATGCCTCGTCCAGATGACCTCGCTCCGCCTGCAATCTCTCAAGCTCGCGGATCAGGCGCATCGGTCAGGAATGCTCCCAGTAGCGCGCCTTCCGCGGGCTGACGATCGCCCGGATGCCCCCAGTCGGGTCCGCCACGTCACCGATGTGTCTGGGGATCACGTGGATGTGGGCATGAGGCACCGTCTGGCCGGCGGCGAGGCCGTCGTTGATGCCGATCGTGAAACCCTCCGGCCGGGCGTCCCGAATCAGCAGACCTCGCGCGCGCGCCGTGAGCTCCCAGAGCTCGTCTTGCTCAGGCTGAGAGAGGTGGAAGACGCTCTCGACATGGCGACGAGGAACGACGAGAAGATGCCCTGCCGCGACCGGGTAGCCGTCTCGGACGACGAGACCGTGCTCTCCCTCGATGCGGATCCGATCCTCGGGCAGCTCGCAAAACGGACATCCCTGCATGGCCCGGAATCTAAGGGTCGAGACGATGTGGCACGACCATGGCGCTCGTGCGTGTGCCGCGAGGACAGCTTCGGGGTTCGGCCTACTTGCGGCGGGCCGACCAGTAGGCCCACGAGAGAGGACCTCTCACGGGCTTGTCTGGCAGCGGAAGTACGATCTCAGGGAACGCCAGGACGCCAGCCTCGGCGTCCTTCTGGTCTCGGTTCTCGCCGCGCGTTTCTTGGCGCGGAGCGGTCCCGTTCGTGGACCCGCGGGTTTCGACGTCCGCTATCTCCGGATCCCCGTTGAGGGAAGGGATCGGCAGCTCGACGCCCAGGGGCCGCAACGGAAACCGGCTATAGCCTCGAACCCGTTTGCGCCAGTTGACCGCGAGCAGAGAGTGTCCGCGGGCGAGGAGCGCCGCGAGCTCCGGATCCTGCCATCCGTTGTTTCGCGTCGCCTGATGGGCAACGCGGCGCCGGTCCCACGTCGACATTACTTCAACTCCTTACTGCCGTACTGCCGTTACGACGGTCCGACTCTAATCCAGAAGGAGGCGGCCCCTGCGAAACCGAGCCATGGCGGCGGCGACGAGCAGCACATCCAACACGATGAAGACCGCGGCCAAGACGAGGGCGACCCGCCCGGCCTGACCGAACACCATCGCTTGGATCAGTCCCGTCTTGGTAGCGGCAGGGAGCATCTGAAGCCCGAATACGGGAAACACGAAGACCACCAGAACGCCCAGGCTGAAAGTCTGCTGTGCGTGGCGTACCGTCGGGGAGCGCAGGGAGACCAGCACCCCCAGCGCCGCCCCGAATATGGATGAGAGCAGGGCGAGCATGGCGACCGTGCCCAGTTGGCCGGACGTATAGTAGGCGAGCGGACCGGGCACCTTGAGGTTGATCGCGATCAGGCTCAGCGGCACGCTCAAGAGCGTCGCTCCCCAGACGTAGGTGACCGCGGCGGCGATCTTACCCGCCAGAATCGCCCTGTCCGGAAGCCGAGTTGCGAGCAGGCTCCCCAGGGTCCCCCGCTCGCGTTCACCTGCAAACGTGTCCGCCGTCACCGTCGTCATGAGAAAGATCGGGATCCAGATCCAGAACAGCATGACCCAGGGCGCCTCCAGCCAGCTCCTCCCCACCTGATACGGAAGAAAGAGACCGAGCAGGCCGACGAAGAGGATGAGACCGAGCAGGCCGGATTCCCGGCCCTCAGCCGCCGTTAGCTCGCGCCACTCCTTCCAGGTCACCGACGCCACGTCCCGAATCATGCGACACTCGCGGAGAGGTTGGAGTTATCCCGGCCAGGCACGTGCAGCGCGAACGCCTCATCGGCTCGCACCGCTCCGAATCGCCCGCGGGCCACACGTGCGGGCTCCGGCTCGTGACCCTCCGCGCCTAGAACGGAAAGAAAGGCATCCTCGAACGTCGTCTCCCTGACCACCTCTTCCATCTGCACGCCGCAGCCGGCGAGGAGGCTGATGATCGGGGCAACGGAGGAACCAGGCACCAGCCAGACATGGAGCGTCCCTCCCCTCGTCTCCGCTCTCTCGACTTCCGGGCGAAGCGCGAGCAACGTGAAAGCCTCCTCGGTGAATCGCGAACCTCGCACAACGATCCGGTTCGAGCCGGCCGATGCACGGAGCTCCTCGGGCGAGCCGCTCGCAAGCAGCTGACCGGATCGGATGATCCCGATCTGATCGCAGACCTTGCCGGCTTCCGGCACGTTGTGGGTGGTGAGGAAGACGGTGACGCCCTCCTGGGCGACCAGGTCCACGAGCGAGCGTCGCAGCGACTCGGCCGAGACGGGATCGAGTCCGGCCGTGGGCTCGTCCAGGAAGACCAGGTCGGGCCGGTGGAAGAGGGCACGCGCCACGGCCAGCTTCCGCCTCATGCCGAAGCTGAGGCGACCCGCCGGCTCCTTCCGCCGGTCCCACAGACCGAACTGACGAAGAAGCTCTTCCGACCGGGCCCGGCGCTCTCGTCGCGGCATGTGCCAGATCCGGCCGTAGAACTCCAGGTTGTCTCGAACTCCGAGCCTCGCGTAAAGCCCCGCCTTATCGAGCAACGCTCCGGTGCGGCGGCGGACCTCGTCGATCTCGGTGGCAACGTCGAAGCCGAGAACGGCGGCCTGCCCCGCCGTGGGACGCAGAAGTCCGAGCAGCAGGTGGATCGTCGTGGTCTTGCCGGCCCCGTTGGATCCGAGAAAGCCGTCCAGCGAGAGTCGATCGAGGGCGCGGAGCGTGGAGTACTCGCGCGTAAGCTCTTGGGTCTGAATCGCATACTGAGTCATCGGGAAGGCGGAATTGCACGAGGTGTACGCGACCAGGCCCTTCTTGTTCATTCCGTCTCATGTAAAACGTAACGATTTATGTGATAACATTATATGGAATCACGCTCACAGATTACTGGAGGTGCGATGGCCTGGCTCGAGGCGGCCGATTGTGGCCGCCGAGCCACATTCCGGGCGCGCAGTTGTAGCGACACGCAAGGCCCTGGCAGCGTCGTTGGCCTTCGACACCCGCCCGCTCGGGTCGCCGCGAGCGTATCTTCCGGTCTTTCCGGCCGAGCGCGTGCGAGGCGAGGCCGGCGTCGTGAGGCGGGCACGGCACGCCCGCGAGGGCGCGGCCGGCCGAGAACGGATGAGCTATGAAAGGAGCATGACGTGACGGACTCCAGCTCCGGGGTCGCCAACCGCAACACTCGAGTCTTGGTCGGCGAGGAGACCTTCGAGGTCGTGGAGGAAGCGCTCGTCGATCTGTGGTCTGTGGTCAACGACCTTGCCCGCATTCGTCCTCCGAAGCCGAAGTACTATCGGGTCACCGTGTTCGGCTCCTCTCGCATGAGACGGGGCGATCAACTCTTCGAGGATGTGCGATCGCTGGCCGAACAGCTCTCCTACATGGGGTGCGACATCGTGACGGGCGGCGGCCCGGGACTCATGGAGGCCGCCAACGAGGGGGCGAAGCTCGGCGATCCGAACAACGTCACGCGATCGTTCGGCCTGCCGATCGAGCTCAGCTCGGAGGAGGAGCCAAACCCGTTCGTGGAGAAGATCTATCGGCATCGCACGTTCTTCTCCCGCCTTCACCACTTCGTTCGCCTCTCGAGCGCGTTCATCGTGGTGCCGGGCGGCCTCGGCACGTTGCTGGAGACGGCGATGATCTGGCAGCTGTGCCAGGTGAAGCACGTCTCGGGCATCCCGTTGATTCTGTTGGGCGAGATGTGGGAAGAGCTGAGGGTCTGGGCCCGCGAGCACATGCTGGGCGGAGAGCGGAACCTCGCCGGACCGCAGGACCTGGACATTCCCTACTGCGCTCCTACCGTGAACGATGCCGTGAAGATCATCCGGGAGGACCTGAAGCGCTTCAACGCCGAGGACGAATAAGGTGGACAATGCCGGCAGACGTTGACTCCCTGAGCCTTCCGGCGAATCGTCCGCTCGAGGCCCCACCCCTCCGGTTGTCGCACCCGTCGAGAGCGGGTTATGATGAAAAGTTTGCCGCCCGCGGAGGGTGGAATCTCGCAGCGCTGAGCAGGAGATGTAGCATGAGACCTAGGAACTTCGGAGTCGGGCTCGCCCTGAGCCTGAGCCTGGCGGCGGCCTATCCCGCGCTCGCTCAGGAGTACGACGAGGCAGCGGCAATGGCCGCCTACGAGAAGGCGATGACGCCCGGCGAACACCATGCGAAGCTCACCGAGCTCGAGGGCACATGGGCGATGACGGTCACCTCCTGGATGCAGCCCGGAGCCGATCCGATCGTCACGGAGGCCACCAGCACCAGCAAGATGGTGATGGGCGGCCGGTACCTGTACGACTCCGTCGAGGGCACCGCCATGGGGATGCCGTTCAACGGTTTGGGCTGGACGGGCTACAACAACGTGTCGGAGCGGTACGAGGCGACCTGGATCGACAACTTCGGCACGGGCATCTTCACTAGCCACGGCCAGTGGGACGACGAAGCGGGCGGCATCGTCATGCACGGGAGCTACGCGGATCCGATCACCGGCACGAAGACGAAAGTCAAGACGGTCAGCCGGATGGAGGGGCCGGACAAGACGGTCTTTATCTGGTACGAGAAGGCCGAGGGCGCGGACGAGGCTCGAAAGACGATGGAGATCGTGTCGATTCGACAATAAGCTGTGCGCCCGCGGGGGCCATGAGAACGTGAGAGCCAAACAGGCCCGGGATGACCGTCCCGGGCCTGTTTGGCATCTTCGAAGAATCTCCTAAGCAGCTCCGAAGCCGCCGCTTCTCTTCCAACCATCCGCGGAGCTCGGGTGTCCTATTCGTAGCTCGGGTTTAACGGTCGCCCAGACGGCACGTTGACACACTACGGGGTAGTGCTACTTTTATAGCAGACTGCTAGCTTACTAACAGTCTGGTGGGAACGACGGGAACAGCCAGCCATCCCCGCGGCCGGGAGAATTCGATGCAGACACAGCCCCACATCCATCTGACGCGACGCGAGCGCCAGATCATGGACATCGTCTACCAGCAGGGGAGCGCGTCCGCAGCCGACGTGCAGCGTGACCTCCCCGATCCGCCGAGCTATTCGGCCGTACGAGCGATGCTCAGGCTGTTGGAGGAGAAGGGGCACCTGAGGCACAGGCAGGATGGGCCGCGTTACGTCTACGGTCCGACGGTGCCGCGAGATCGAGCTCGCCGATCGGCCACGCGGCGCCTTCTGGACACGTTCTTCGAGGGTTCCGCGGCTCAGGCCGTGGCAACCCTTCTCGACGAGTCCGCACACCTCTCCGAGGAGGAACTCGCTGAGCTCGCCGACCTGATCGACAGGGCTCGTCGAGAGGGCCGCTGATGGACCCAGCTTCCGACTTCGCGACTTTGGCGGCGCTGTCGGGCCCGGCGCTGCTGGCGCTGCTCGATCTGGCCGCCAAGGGAACGGCGCTGCTGATGGGCGGGATCCTGGCCGCGAAGGCCCTGCGGGGCGCGACCGCCTCGACCCGACACCTCGTCCTGGGGGTGACCTTCGGCTGCCTTCTGGCCCTGCCCCTTCTTCAGCCGGTCGTTCCGAGCTGGGAGATCGCGGTGCTTCCGGCGGTGTCGGACCTGCCCGGTAGTCTTTATCTGGAAGGACAACCGGTCGACGCGTCCGAGGCCACGTCACAGCCGGCGACGCCCCCGGCGCTCCGGCGCGGCCTGTGGGCGACGGGGGCTCTGCTCCTGTTGGGCTGGACGGTGGGCTTCGCGGCGGTCCTCTTGTACTTCGGATTCGGCAGCACTCACCTCCACCGCATCTCGCGCAGAGCGCGGCGGGTTACCAACGCGGACTGGCTCGAAGCAGCCTCCGCAGCTCGCCGCAGGCTGCATCTGCAGCGCAGCATCCGTCTGGTTCAGAGCGAGGAGGTAGTGGTCCCGATGACCTGGGGTGCGCTGAGGCCCACCATCTTACTCCCAGCAACCGCGGATTCCTGGGATGCGGGCTTGAGACGTGACGTTCTGCTGCACGAGCTGGCGCACGTGAAACGCCAGGATTACCTGATCCAGAACGTCGTACGCGCTGCCTGCGCGCTCTACTGGTTTAATCCGCTCGTGTGGCTGGCGGCCGCCGAGATCCGCCAACAGCGTGAGCGTGCGTGCGATGACGAGGTCCTTCGCGCCGGCTCTCCGCCGTCCGAGTACGCCACTCACCTGCTGATGGTGGCGCGCGCACTTCGCGGAAGGGCGCCGATGGCCCGCGCGAGCGTCGCGTTCGCCCGCGGGCCCAAGTTCGTCCGGCGCGTGGCCGCCCTCCTGGACGCGGATCGGCCGCACGGCTCACTGGGACGGTGGGTCGCCGTCCCGGTTTACGTCGCGGCCGGAACGCTGGTGCTGCCGCTGGCAGCCCTTAGCCCGAGGGCGTCCTCGACGACGTCGAGCGAGTGCGCCGGCGAGGCTGCGGCGCCAAGGGTAACGGCGAGCTTTGCGACCGGGGACATCGTGGAGACGTACTTCGCCGAGCCCTCGCACTTTCGTCTTCCGGAAGCGGTCGCCAGAGGCGGTTCGCTGATATCCACACGACGGGGATGGTGCCCCGTCCGGTTCGCCGATCCGCCGGGGGCCAGGCGCGTGGAGGAGGCCGAATCCTCGCGGGTGTCCGGCCGAGCGGGTCGTCTATCGCTGCAGAAGGTGCAGAAACGACCGGCACCGAAGCTCCCGGTCATCTTGTCGGACCTCGCGCGTCTCGGCGTCGAAGAACCGAATCGAACTGAAGATCAGGTCTAGGGGCTCTTAGCGCTCGTGTAGAAGGGGCAGGGATGGGGCGGATGGGCTGGACGAAGTGCTGGTAGCATATTCAAACAGGCAGCAGCCTCCAGGCAGGGCTTTCGCGCGGGCCGTAGCCGCCTGCGGGGCCTGTGTGCTGTCGCTGACCGGCCCCGGCCTCCTCGCCGACCCTCCCGATCCTGACCCGGACCCGGAGAACGCACCGCCGAAGAGGATCGAAGCCAGCCTCGTCCTGCAGGGACCCGGCATCGATGGCGTCCTGGATGAGCAGGTGTGGCAGGACGCGGTCTTCATCTCCGATTTCATGCAGAAGGAGCCGAACGAGGGCGAGCCCGCCACGCAGCTCACCGAGATCGCCATCGTATACGACGGCAACGCTATCTACATCGGCGCCCGGATGCACAGCTCGGACCCGGAGGCCATCGAAGCGCTGATGACCAGGCGCGACGACGCCGGCACGGCCGATCGGTTGATCGTCTCCTTCGACACCTACCTGGACCGACGTACCGCGTACAGCTTCGGGGTCACGGCGGCCGGCGTCCGCCTCGACTGGTACCACCCGGAGGACAATGAATTCAACCGAGACCGGACGTACGATCCTATCTGGAACGCCGCTGCACAGGTCACCGAGGATGGGTGGACGGCCGAGATGAGAATCCCGTTCTCCCAACTGCGCTTCAACGGCGGCGTCGAGCAGGTTTGGGGCATGAACGTGAACCGGTTCATCCCCGCGACCAACGAGGATGTGTTCTGGGTCTACGTGCCGAAGGATGAATCCGGCTGGTCATCCCATTTCGGTGAGCTGCACGGCATACAGAACATCGGCTCTCCGAAGCGGATCGAGTTCCTCCCCTACGTAGCCAGCCAAGCGACCTTCACGAGCTCCTCGCTTGTGGAAGCCGCCGACCCCTTCCATGGTGCCGCGGACCTGGACGCGCGCTTCGGGTTCGACTTCTCGATGGGCCTGGGCTCCAGCCTGTCCTTGGACGCCACCGTGAATCCGGACTTCGGCCAGCTGGAGGCGGATCCGGCCGTGGTGAACCTGAGCGCCTTCGAGACCTTCTTCCCGGAGCGGCGGCCGTTCTTCACCGAGAGCCGGCAGTCCCTGATGGGCAACGGCCCCGACTACTTCTACTCGCGGCGCATCGGGGCCGCCCCCCACGGCGACGTGGATGGCGACTACACGGCGCTGCCCAACGTCACAACTATCCTGGGGGCTGCCAAGGTCACGGGTCGGCTCTCCTCGGGACTCTCCATCGGCGCGCTCGGAGCTCTCACCGACCGTGAGTACGGGCAGACGTTCGATCTCGAGAGCGGCGAGTTCGGCAAGGCGAAGGTGGAGCCGATGACGAGCTACGGCGTTCTCAGACTCGAGCAGGAGTTCGGCGCTGAAGCTTCGACGGCCGGACTCATGTTCACTGGGGTGCGCCGAAACCTGGGAACCGATGCCCTGGCGAACCAACTGGTCAGGCAGGCGTACGCCGGCGGCGCCGACTGGAACAAGCGCTTCGGCAGTGGCGCCTTTGAGCTGCTGGGCCACGTCGGCTTTAGCCACGTGGCGGGAGACTCGACGGCCCTGGAAGAGCTTCAGAAAAGCAGTACGCACTACTTCCAGCGACCCGACCAGGACCATGTGACCCTGGACCCGACCCGGAGATCGCTATCCGGCTGGACGGCCTCGCTGCGGGCCGAGAAGCTGAGCGGCAGCTGGCGCTGGGACGCCGGGACCTACGTCGAATCCCCGGGCTTTCAGATCAACGACGCCGGCCGTCAGAATCAAGCGGATTTCATCGAGGGGTGGGCGGGTCTCTGGTACAACCAAACCCAGCCAGGACGTGTGCTCAGGGACTGGCGAGGCGGCGTTTGGACGAACCAGCGCTGGAACTTCGGCGGCATCCGTCAGAACTCCAACTTCGGCGGATGGGGCCGCGTGACGTGGAAGAACTTCTGGTGGACGTGGTTCAACGTGAACTCCGGCATCCGCTCCCAGAGCCAATCGCAGACCAGAGGCGGTCCGCTGATGCAGAGGCCGCAGTGGTGGCGTGTGTCGGCCGGTCTCGGAGGCAACCGCGCCAACTCCACCAACTGGGGCCTCCAGCTCCGGCACGGCGGGGATGAGCTCGGCGGCTACCTTTACTGGGGCGAGGCGGAATTCAGCGTGCAGCCCAACGATCGTATCATCATCGGTGTGGAGCCCCGCTACGTCCGGCGCTCGGATCCAAGGCAGTATCTGGCAACCGAGAGCGGGGGAAGCGATGTCACCTACGGCGAGCGCTACGTCTTCGGCTTCATCGAGAGAAGCGAGCTCGCCGCACCGATCCGCGTCAACTACTCCTTCACGCCTGACCTCAGCCTGGAGATCTATGCCGAGCCCTTCGCCTCCAGCGGACTCTACTCCGACATCGGCGAGCTCGCCGCGCCCGAGACCTTCGATCTGCGGCTGTACGGCACGGACGGCACGACGATCGAACGCGACGAGGAGGGCGACTACAACATCACCGACGGTGAGGACCGGTTCACGATCGACAATCCGGACTTCAACAGCCTCTCATTCCGGAGCAATCTCGTGCTGCGCTGGGAGTGGCGGCCCGGGTCGACCCTGTTCGTAGTGTGGCAGACGAACCGCTCGGACCACCTGGACGACGGGACGCCGGTAAACCCGGGCTCGCTATTCGATGCCTTCAGCTCGCCGGGCGACAACGTGCTGTCGGTGAAGCTCACCTACTGGCTGCCCTTCGACTGAGGTCCTGGACCACATGCGGATCGAACCGATCGACGGCGGGCTTTCAATCGTCGATCGATGGTGGCAGCACTGGATCTCGGCGCTGGAGAAGAGACTCGGTAAACTCCTGGCGTTCGCTGATCAGATCCACCCTTTGCTCCAGGGATCCGATTTGCGTCTGCATCCCGCCGAAGGCGCTTTCGATGCGGGTCAGCGCTTCCTGTTCGGGAAGTGAGCTCTTCCTCAGGGTGATCCACTCCTCCAGGAACCGCCCCAACCGCTTCGTGATCGGATACGCCAGGACGAAACCGCCGATGAGGAGCATCACGATTAGACTGTATACCATTTCGGCGTCGTCGAGAGGCATGCGTCGTCCTTCCTTGCAGTGTTGTGCTCACCCTTACCGTACGCGAATACCGAGGACACGGTTGCAGCGGAGAGCTCCGAAGCGCAGCTGCCCTCCCTCGACCCACGGCTGATAGACGACGAAGAGGCCCGACCGATTGGCCGGGCCACCTCTACGCGTGATCAGGGCCGGAAGCGTCCGGCCGGCGGCGGTCAGACGGTGTGCGCCGGGGGCAACGGCGGTGCGGGAGGAGCCGGCGCGCTCTTCACTTCGCCCGGCGCCAACGGTGCCAGCGGGGCCAGCGCGCCGTGCGGCAGGACGTGCAGAGCCGGCGGCACGGCAGGCAGCACGAAGGCCCTGATGTGCGGGGCCACCGCGGGGTGCGGCAGGACATGAACCTCGCCGTCGTCCGAATGCCACTGGAAAGAGTGGGGGCCGCCCTCGGGAGCGACGAGCATGTTCTCACAGTCGCCCTCGGCAGGCTCTTCGAGCGTTACGGTGAAGCTGCGACGCTGGCCATCCCTGATGACCGTCACCTCGGCGGGACCGGCCTCCGCGCCGCGAACCGCGCGGGCCACGTCACCCGGACCCTCTACCGGCTTGGAGCCAACGGCGACGATCACGTCCCCGGCCTGGATGCCGGCGGCCGCCGCCGGCGAATCTTCCGTCACGGAAGTGACGAGAGCGCCTTCACCGCCTTCGATCCCGAAGTAGTCTCCGAGTTGATCGGTTAGGCCCTGCAGGCGCACGCCCAACCGGCCCCGTCCGCCACGCACGATCACCACCCGGCGCTCGCCGCCCTCGCCCTCCTCGTCTACCTCGACCTCGACCCTGCACTCGAGCGCGCGCGTGCGAGCCGCCCGCATGTGCTCGCGAGCCTCGCGCATCTGATCCTCGGAAAGACGCATCTTCTCCCGCATCTCGCGAAGCTCCTCCTCGGAGAGGCGCATCTCGTCACGGGACTCGCGCAGGTGCTCGCGCAGCTCCTCCATCTGTTCACGCATCTCCGGCCCGATAGAGTAGGCCAGCGTTCTCGCCGCCCGCGAACGCTCGCCCAGCTTCACGGCGATCGTCTGCTGCGATCCGCCGCGGAATACGCCGAGGCTCACGTTGCGGCCGGGAGGCGTCTCGCGAACGAAACGGGAGAGCATCGCGACGCTCTCAACACGCTCGCCGTTCCAGGTCGAGATTATGTCACCCTCCTGCAGGCCCGCTTCCTCGGCCGGGCTCTCGTCACTCACGCTCTCGATGAGGGCGCCATGCTCATCTCGCAGACCGAGGCGGGCGACGTCCTCCTCCGACACATCGCTGAGGGATACGCCCAGATACGCTCCCGAGCCGGCCACCTGGGCGCGCACGATCCGCTCGCGCACCCGCGCCTCCTGGCGTGCCTCGGCCTCCTGCCTCGCCTCGGCCCGCTCCCGCTCATCCTCCGGTTCCTGCGCCTGCACCCCGTAGGGCGCGCCCAGCAGGAAGAACGATCCGAGTAGTGCTGCAATCTGAAGCCGCATCATCACTTCCGTCTCCGTTGAGGTTCTATGCCGAACATGTATGGATATCGACGATCATGGCGGCCATGGGCGAGCGACCGTCCCCGCACTCCACACGCCCCGTCACCTCGGCCGTCGCATGATGGACAGCTGGCGCGCGGCGACCGTTGTCCGGACTGCCCTAGGAGATCCGGTAGCGTAGCGAGCCCCGCGGCTCGGTCGAGGGACGGATCACGCTCAGGGCGCCCGGCTCGACCTCATAGGCGAGGGGACCTGACCCTGCCGGCTCCCCGTCGATCGTCACGGGCATGGGAGAATCCGCCTCCACGTGCACGCACCGCGACCGACGATGAATGACGTGCCGGCTTCGGTGATGGCGTCCCATCAGGACGTGGGGAACGAGGCCGAACAGCCTCGCAGCGGAGAGAGCCGGCAGCACCATCACGTCGAGGAGGCCGTCATCGACCTCGGCCAGGGGCGCCACCGGAATCCCGCCGCCCAGGAACTTGCCATTCGCCACCACGACGTTCGCCAGATCCAACGTCAGACGCTCATCGTCCAGCGTGATCTCGGTGCGGAAGGTCGCGGCGGAGGCGACGTTGTCGAGCGCCATGCGCAGGTACGCGGCGGAGCCCCACGTCCGCTTGAGCTCCTGGTCGAGGCCCGCCGCCACGTCGCCGCCCAGACCGGCGATCGAGCTGATCGCCATCCTGGCCGGCCTCGTGGGATGCACACGCACGAGGTCCATCGGCCTCGCTCGACCTGTGACGAGAACCTCCGCCGCGCGATCCAGATCGAGCGGGAGCCCCAGTGAGCGCGCCAGATCGTTTCCCGTCCCGAACGGTAGGATTCCCAGCGACGTGCCCTCGGAGGCCGACGCCAGTCCGGAGGCGACCTCGCTCACCGTCCCGTCGCCACCCGCCGCAACGAAGAAGCGCATGCCGCTCGCCAAGGCTTCGCGGGCCAGCTCGCGCGCGTGGCCAGGTCCGTTGGTCCAGCGCACCTCGACCTCCGAGATCGGGGCGAGCAGCCTCTCGATCAGGGGAGCCGAGATATCATGTACGGAGCCGGGATTCGCGATCACCAGGGCGGGCGTTGACGCTCGAGCAGTCGAGGGTGCCAGGATTCAGCCTCCTGTCGGGTCGTTCGGTCCACCCGACTCACAGCTATCTTCAATCGGCGTCGTTCAAAGGTAGCGACGCGGGGAGCACATCTTCCAACCATTCATGGATTAGCACCGTCTTAACGTGCGAGAAAAGAAAACACCAAGAGAGAGATCGAAGCTGATCGAACACGCGTTGGTGCCGGACACGGATCTGGATTTCCACGACGCCGTCCTCGCCGCAGAGGGAGATTCCGGAGCGTTCGAGCGACTTTACCGGCGTCACGTGACCAGGATATACGGCCTGGCGCGACGGATGGCGGGTCCCGATGACGCCGACGAGCTGACACAGGACGCATTCGTTCGAGCCTGGCAGAAGATCGCGCAGTTCCGCGGCGAGGCCGCGTTCGGTTCCTGGCTCTACCGCGTGGCGATCAGCGTGATTCTCGGACATCGTCGGCGCCTCGCCATACACCGGGAGCGCATGGCACCCGAGGAATGGAATCGAGAGGGTAGACCGTCGCACGAGAGGAGCTCGGAGATCGGAATGGATTTCGACACCGCGATCGAGCGACTGCCCGCCCGGGCCCGGCACGTGTTCGTCCTGCACGACGTGGAAGGATACAAGCACCACGAGATCGCGCGGATGCTGAAGATCACCGCCGGAACGTCGAAGTCGCAGTTGCACAGGGCGCGGATGCTCCTGCGCGCGACTCTGGCTTGAGCGCCCCCGGTACGGGCGCCCCGGCGAAACGGAGAGGGATGGCATAGAGATGAGCGACAGCGCGGATACCTGGCGAGACCGGTTGTCCGACTACCTCGACGATGCGCTCGAGGTCTCGGAGCGATCCGAGCTCGAAGAGCACCTGGAGGGGTGCGAGGAGTGCCGGGAGACGCTCGCAGATCTCCGGGAGGTGGTCGCGCGAGCCGGGAGGCTCGCCGACGCGCCGCCCGCGCGCGACCTCTGGCCGGAAATCGCCTACCGAATTCGCGAGACGAAGGAAGGCGAGCGCCACGACGCGAGAGCGGTTAACGCAAAAGGCGGTACCTCGCTCGCCGGACGCCGCGGCAAGAGCTTCACCTTCAGCATGCCCCAGCTGGCGGCAGCGGCCGTCACCCTCGTCGCCCTGTCATCCGGAGTCGCCTGGCAGATCGCCGGCGGATTCTCGGCGCGGCAGGCCGAGCCGGCTGCTCCGGTCGCACAGGCGCCGGCGAAGGCCGATCTGCTGCTGGCTTCGCGGATCGCCAACAACGACTACGAATCTGCGATCGCGCAGCTCGAACGCGTGCTGGAGGTCGGACGGGAGAGGCTCGACACGGCTACCGTGCGCAAGGTGGAGGAGAAGCTGGCGCTGATCGACAAGGCGATCGACGAGGCGCGGCAGGCTCTCTCCACCGATCCATCCAATGCCTACCTGAACCGGCATCTCGCCGGAACCATGCGGCGGAAGCTCGACCTTCTGCGTCGCACCGCCGCGCTGACTGAATTGTGATTTCTTGTGATCGCGTGAACCAAACGACGAAGAAGAGGGGATAGGACTGTGAACGCAACGATACTGGCGGCCGCCCTGAGCACGCTGATGAGTGTCCCGCAAGAGACGGATACGCTGATCGCGGTGCCTGGCGACGTCCGCATCACGGTAGAGCAGGTCGCCGGAGACGTCACCGTCACCACCTGGAGCCAGAGTCAGGTACGGGTGCTGGCCGACCACGGCTCCGACGACACAATCGATTACGAGCTCGACGGCAACGAGCTGTCGATCAGCGCGCACTCGAACACCGGAATGGCGATCGTGGACTTCGAGCTCACGGTCCCTGTGTCCGCCGCAGTGGAGATCTCCGCACCGTTCGCGGACGTGCGGATCACCGGCACGCAGGGGGACATCTCCGTACAGACGGTGGAGGGCGACATCCACGTCGAGGGTGGTCGTGGACAGGTCGACCTTCACGCCGTGGACGGAGACGTCATGGTCTTCGGCTCCGAAGCGACGGTGCAGGCCGCGTCGGTGGACGGTGACGTGACGCTCACCGACGTCTCCGGTGGCATCGAAGCCCAGACCGTGGACGGAGACGTCATCCTGAGGGATGCGGCGTCCGACAACGTGCAGGCGGCGAGTGTGGATGGGGACATCATGTGGGACGGGGATATCCGGGACGGCGGACGCTACAGCTTCGTGACCCACGACGGCGACGTCGTCGTCGGCGTACAGCCTGGAGCGAACGCCAAGGTCTCCGTCGCGAGCTTCGACGCCGACTTCGAGATCGACATCGAGGTCCGCCTGGAGCCCGGCAAGCAGGAATCCAAGCGGTTCAGCTTCGTCCTGGGAAGCGGAAGCGCGCGCATGGAGCTCGAGTCGTTCGACGGCTCCATTCACGTGACGCGGCGAGGGTACCTCGCCGAGGAGCTCGAGGAGTAGCGAAGAGGATCGCCCGTCAGTCGAGAAACGCATGATCTGGAGGTGGTGGACGTGTTTGAATGGAGGATGAAGAATCCGCTGGGCGTATCGCTGGCGGCCGGTCTCGCCGGCCTGGCGCTGTGGAGTGGCACGGCGACCGCACCGTCACCGACCGGTGGACCGGAGGGGGCAGCCCCGATCCTCGCCCAGGAGGGCGAGGAGTTCAGCTGGAGCGGCGCCATGCAGCCGGGCTCGACGCTCGAGATCAAGGGAATCAACGGCGAGGTGAAGGCCGAGGGCATCTCCGGCGGTCAAGCCGAGGTCGTGGCGGTCAAGAAAGGCAGGGACGACGACCCCTCGGAGGTCCGGATCGAGGTGGTGGAGCATGCCAGCGGTGTGACGATCTGCGCCGTGCATCCCAGGAAGCCGGGCAAGGAGCCCTACGAGTGCGCCCCGGGAAAAGGCGGCAAGCTCGGGGCGAAGGACAGCGACGTGTCGGTGAAGTTTACCGTGCGCGTGCCCAGAGGCGTGAACCTCTCGGCGCAGACGGTGAACGGCGGCATCGAGGCCCGGTCGATTGACGGCGACGTCCGCGCCCACACGGTCAACGGCGGCGTCAAGGTGTCAGCGACGGGCACGGCCGAGGGTCAAACCGTCAACGGATCCGTCTCGGTCTCCATGGGCCGCGCGGAGGGCCCCCTCAGCTTCCAGACAGTCAACGGCAGTATCACGGTCGAGCTCCCCGGAGACGCGGCCGCCGACGTCGCGGCCCAGACCGTCAACGGCTCGATCAACACCGACTTCCCAATCACCGTGCAGGGACGGTTCGGCATGCGGAGCGCGAAGGGTACGATCGGAGGCGGCGGGCCGGATCTCTCGCTCCAGACCGTGAACGGAAGCATCAATCTGAAAAGGGCGAGCAGCTGAAGCTCAGTCTCGGGGAACGACGGCGATCGCCCGCAGCGGGCCGCCCGTTCCCCCTTCGATCTTCATCGGCAACGCGATCACCAGGAATCCGGTCTCGGGAACCTCACCCAGGCGGGTGAGGTTCTCGAGACCGGGCACGTCGGCTTCCGCCGCCACTCTGTGCACGACGAAATCCCCCGAGGCTCCGTAGTCGATCGAAGCTGCGTCCACTCCAAGCACCGCCACTTCCCTCTCCTGGACGAGCAGCCGGGCGGCGTCCTCGCCATAGCTCGGAAAGTGCAGATTGCTCGCGTCTCCCGGAGTGTCATCACCGAGATATGAGGCCCGGTCGGGCCAGTACTCGTCCCAGCCGGTGCGCAGCAGAACGATCGTGCCGGGACGGATCCTGCCGTGGCGAGCCTCGAAAGCCAGAACGTCGTTGCGGGTGAGACGATAGTCGACATCGCGCGCAGCCCGGTCGGAGACATCGATGACCACGCCCGGGCCGACCAGCTGGTCGAGCGGTATCTGGTCCGCCGTCCGTCTTCCCTCCCCGAAGTGGATCGGGGCATCCAAGTGGGTGCCGCCGTGCTCGGGTGTCGCCAGGCTCGCGGCCGCATAGAAGTAGCCGGCATCCGTTCGGCCCCACGCCAGCGTGTCGAGCTCGAACGCCGACGGCGACGTCGGCCAGTACACGGTGCGCTCGTTGAAGGGATGGGTGAGGTCGACCAGACGCGACGAGTCCAGGTCCAGGGACTGAGCGGACGCCCAGGCCGGGATGAGGCACACCCCGGCGACCGGCAGCGAGAGAAGCCATCTCGAGAATCGATTCTTGAACATGTGATCACCTCGGCGGTATGGCGTGGGCGGCCAGGGGGTGGATCTTACCGCGACATCCGCTTACCGACGAGAACCGAGGGTGGAGAAAGCGTGCTGGACGTCGCGGGGAGCGCGGAAGGATGACCAAAGAGGCTCGGGGCACGGCGGCCGTGTTCGGCTCCGCCGTCGGCTACAGCACCCTCCCGATCCTGGCCAAGCTCGCCCTCGCCGAGGGAGTGCGGGTATTGCCGATGGTCGCCTGGCGGTTCCTGGTGGCGACGGCGGCGATTTGGCTGCTCATCGCTCTTAGCCGAAGGCAGGTTCCACCTCGGACGCGATGGCCTTCCCTGCTCGTGTTGGGGGTCCTCTACGCCGTGAACGCGACGGCCTACCTCGCCGCGCTGCAGTGGGTCTCCGCCTCACTCGCCTCGCTCGTGTTCTTCACCTATCCGGCCGTCGTGATCGTGCTGGCCGCCGTCTTTCTCGGTGAACGGCTGAGTCGACCGCGGGTGCTGGCCACGTTGATCGCGATCTCGGGGTGCGCCTTGATCGTGGGCTCCGATGGGCACCGAGCGGACCCGCTCGGCCTCCTGCTGATCTTGATCGCCGTCGCCTTCGTCGCGATCTACATCCTCTGGGGGAAGACGCTCCTCGAGGACGCGCCGGCCCATGGAGCGGCCGCCGTTAGCCTCTTGGCTACCGGTGCCGTCGCGGCGCTGGCCGCGGCCCTTTTCGGAGGTCTGGCGCTCGGCGGGGGGCTTCGTGCGGCCTTGCTGGTAGGTCTGATGGGCGTGATCTCCACGGCCGTGCCGGTCACACTGCTGCTCGTCGGCATCCGGGATATCGGGCCAGGTCAGGCGGCCGTATACGCCACCGTTGAGCCCCTGCTTACGGTCCTTCTGGCTTCTCTCCTCCTGGGGGAAAGAATCTCGATCCTGCAGTATGCCGGTGGGGTCGTCTTGCTGAGCGGGGTCCTATGGCTGCGCCTGCAGCGGCCGCGTCTGCCGCCCGCCGCCGTGGAGTAGACGCACGGACTGCGGAGGACGGCGGTCGGCTCGCACCGGTTCAGGCGCGGGAAGGCTCCTCCTCGATCTCCGCCATCCAGGTGACGTCGACCGCGCCGCGTAGCGTCGCCACCGTCGGGCACTTGGACTGATGCAGCTCCAGAGCCCAGTCGACCACATCCCGCGTGCCCTCCGGGATGCGTAACCGGTATTCGATCTCGATGCGGGTGAGCACCGGGGTTCGGTCCACGATCTCGTTGAAGCCCGTGACGGACGCCGTCATCGCCCCCGGATCGAGCCTGACCTCGCGCGCCTCCAGCGCGCCGTTGAGAGTTCCCAGCATTCACCCGCCGGTGAGGGCCACCATGTAATCGACGGGGAGCGGCTGATCCTGCGCCTCGATCCGGTAGTGCTCCTTGATCGGGCCGTGAACGCCCATGTCGAACTCGGTCCCGGTCTCGAGCCGGGCCCTTCGATGGACACCCTCGACCTTCCACACTTGCGCGCGGGAGACATAGAAGGGTTCGGTCACGTCATCCTCCTCGTTTCAACTCCGGAACAGTGTGCGGCCTGACCGGGAATCCTGCCAGAGCGGCTGGAGCCTGAACGTCTCTCCCTTGCTGGCCCTTCGAGTCGCCGCCTAGTGTACCGTCTCAGAAGTACGGTAGGCACCGAGGGGGCCCAGTTGTCCGCCTCGGCAAGGCGCGACGACGAAGGCGCAGCAGCGCAAGGTCGAGGACGAGCAGCGCCGCCGAGCGGAATGAATCGGCCCCCGAATGCCAGTGTGACTTCTGCGACGGTACACTACTTTCGCATTGCATCCACTCGACGCAGGGCCGGCGAAGGGTCTGGACGTGCGGGGCAACGCGCGGATCGAACCGACCAGGTAGACCCGGCCCGATACCACGTGCGCAAGAGGTCCGACATGCGCTTTTCTTTGAAGATCCTCCCGATCGCCCTCACGCTGCTTTCCGCGGCCTGCACCGCCGGCGATGGCCCTGACCAAGACGGACAGGGCGGTACCGACGCCGGCTCCGGCTCGGAGGCCCTGGCGGCGCTCACCGATCGGTACTGGGAGTGGCACCTAGAGGTGAGTCCCAGGTCGGCCACCAGCATCGGCGACCGCCGATACGATGACCGCCTCGCCAACATCACGCCGGCGGGCCGGGAGCGACGGTACGGGGAGATCGAGACGTTCCTCGCCGAACTGACCGCGATCGGGCGCGAGAACCTGACCGGACAGGATCTGATCAGCTACCTGGCGCTCGAGGAGGAGTTGCAGGATGATCTCGACCGTCGCATCTGCCGGCTCGCCGAGTGGCGCGTGGACCACCGCAGCGGACCCCAGGTGAGCCTCCTGAACATAGCGGACATTCAGCGCGTCGAGACTCCCGCCGATGGCGATAAGATGGTCAGGCGGTGGCGCGCGATGGGGCCCTACGTGGACGCCTACATCGAGAACCTCCGACTCGGCCTCGCGGATGGCCTGGTCTCCAATCGACTCTCCGTGGAGTACGCGATCGAGCAGCTTCGGATGCAGCTGGAGAAGCCCGACGCCGCATGGCCCCTCGCCGAGCCCGCCGCAGTGAGGCGAGAGGGATGGTCGGAGGAGGAGCACGAGGAATTCGGAACTGCCCTGTTGGCGGCCATCGGGGAGAGCGTGCGGCCAGCCTTCGAACGGCTGCTGGGGTTCTTCGAGGAGGAGCTTCTGCCGGCGGGCCGGACGGGCGATCAGGTCGGGATGGTCGGACTGGCGGGCGGTGAAGAATGCTACCGGATCCTCCGGCACTCCTACACGACGCTCGGCCTGACGGCAGAGGAGATCCACGAGATCGGCCTGCAAGAGAATGCCCGGATCCGCGCCGAGATGACCACGCTCGGCGAGCCGGTGTTCGGCACCTCGGACGTGAGCGAGATCCAGCGCAGACTTCGCACCGATCCGGCCCTGCATTTCTCGACGGCCGAAGAGGTCAAGGCGAAGGCTGAACAGGCCACGGCACGGGCGCAGGCAGCGATTCCACAATGGTTCGGACGCCTTCCCGAGACTCCCATCGTGGTGCAGGAGATCCCGGAGTACGAGGCCCCCTTCACGACGATCGCCTACTACCGGAGGCCGGCCGCGGATGGGACGCGGCCCGGCACGTACTTCATCAACACGTACGCTCCGGAGACGCGGCCGAGGTACGACGCCGAGGTCCTCGCGTACCACGAGGGGATTCCCGGTCACCACCTCCAGCTGGCGATCGCACAGGAGCTGACGGAGATCCCGGAGTTCCGGAAATACCAGGGCGCCACGGCGTTCGTTGAGGGGTGGGCGCTATACACCGAGCGGCTGGCCGATGAGATGGGCCTCTACACCGACGATCGGGACCGGCTTGGCGTTCTCTCGTTCGACGCCTGGCGTGCGAGCCGGCTGGTCGTGGATACCGGCATTCACGCCTTCGGCTGGACGCGAAAGCAAGCGATCGAGTACATGCTCGAGAACACGCTGCTGGCAGAGAACAACGTGGAGAACGAGGTGGATCGGTATATCTCGTGGCCCGGCCAAGCCTTGGCGTACAAGCTTGGACAACGGGAGATCCTGCGGCTGAGAGACCAGGCCCAAGAAGTCTTGGGCTCGGGCTTCGAGATCAAGACGTTCCACGATCGGGTGCTGGAGAACGGTGCCGTGAGCCTCGCGGTGCTGGCGACCCTCATCGAGGAGTGGCTGGCGGAGGAAGCCTCCGGCAGCTAGCTGCGCACCGGGCCCGGCAGCCGTCGAGGCACCAGATGCCGTGGGGTCAGAAGACGCTGAAGAAAGACTGGGCCAGGGGATCCTGGATCGTCACCTCGACGACATCCCCCTTCCTGACGAGGATCTGGTCCGTCACGTAGCTCCCACTGCCGCCGATCGGATCCGCCAGGACTCGGAAGTTGCTGCCGACCGCGACGCTTCCCCTCAGCGCGTACTCCGAGGTACGGTTCGTCGTGACGACGCCCAGGAACTGCCGCGTGGACATGTACATCGCATAGACATTCACATCCAGACGATATCGGTTTTTCACGACGACGAAGACGGTGTCCGGCACGTGCGTGAGCGCGTCGAGCTCTGGATCAGCCGAGGCACCCCCTCCTCCGCTCGCGCAGGCGGAAAGCAACGGCCCGAACAGCAGGATGCCGACGCCAACCACCAGCGCTCCGAAACCTCCGTGTCGCTCTCGTCGCCTCCGCGGTCCCTTGATCACCCTGCACCTCCTCACGTCGATGTCGAGGCCCAATTTTTAAACATAGCATGCCCGTACCTGAGCGCATACGGGAGCTGGTTGATCGTTCGTTGACGGCCCGCCGGCAACTTGGGTCGTGATTGAGCGTCCTAAATCTCCGGGCATGGTATGCACGACATACGAGTAGTGGAGCTGGATCGGAAAGGCACCGCGCTTCCGGTCGTTCTGCTGGTACTGCTGGCCGCCTCCGCCCTTGCCGCGGCCGGCTTCCTTCGTGCGTTTCTGGACTCCAGAACCACCGAGAACCACGCGGCCGCCGTTCGGTCCTTCTATGTGGCCGAGGCCGGCCTGAACCACGCCCTTGCTACGAGCGGGACCGACACGGCCGCGAGCTCGACAAGGTCCTATGAGATCGAGGGGGGGACCGTCGTGGTGGATTCACGCCGGCTTCTGAGGTTGGATCCGGCCCGAGAGATCCGCTTGCTCACCGCCGAGGGCGTCTACGAGCCGGGCCGTGAGGGATCTGCGCAAAGAACCGTCGGCCAGCTGGTGCTCGCTCCACTGCTCTTCAGGACAACTGCCGCGTTCGTTTCCGCAGATACCGCTCTGCTGGGAAGCGCCGCGCAGATCTCGGGACTGGACAGCCGGGGAGGGGAATGCTCCGGGACGAATGCGGTCGCCGGGCTCGCTGTGCAGCCGGGTGGCTTTCTGGGCGACACGGCGGCCCTCTCGGGTCGTCCTCCCCTTCTGAGCCTGCCAGCGATCGGGTCCCCTCTATCCTCCTCCGGAGTGGATTGGAGGAATGTCAGCCGACAGGAGTTCGTGGAACCGGAGTATCTGATCTCGGCGGCGTGGTTGCCTCAACCGGCCACCGATCCGGATGCATGGCCGGTGACGTATGCCCTCCCCTCCGCCTCTCCCCTCACCGGAACCGTCACGGGCAAGGGCACCCTCATCGTCAGCGGTGACCTTGTGGTCACGGGCGAGCTTCGATGGACGGGATTGGTTCTCGTCGCAGGCTCTCTAACCGTTTCGGGCCAGCTTGACGTGGAGGGCGCCGTCGCCGTTGGCCTGGACGCCGATGGTGGCGCCATGACGGCTCGATCGAACCTCTCCGGCGCGGTGGATATCCGATTCGACGGTTGTGCGGTCGCCGGCGCGGCGGCGAGACTGGCCCGCGGACCGATTCGCCGCCCCGGAGGATGGTTCGAGGTCTTCTAGCCCGCCGGCAGGTGCCGCTCCAGGAGGGAGAGGACGGCGTCCGGATTGTCGGCGTTCAGCCAGTGCCCCCCCTCCACCTCGTGCAGATGAACGGGTCGGGCGCGACCGATCACCCGGATCCGTTCCGCTTCCCCCTCCGTCATGACGTTCGACCTGGTGGCCTTGACGAAGTGCAGCTCGGTTCCCGCGGGTGGATCCTCCACGATGGGCCACATGTCGAGGCGGAAGAAATCGTGCAGCAGGAGCTCGAGAGCATCGAAATCGAGCTTCCAGCCGTAGCCCTCCTCCGAGCGCGCAAGGTTCGCCGACATCCAGTTGGCGACCCGATCGGGGAAGCCTGCCTGTCTCACGTCGTCGATCGCGGCGGCCCGGGAGGAGAACCGCGAAGGGAGTGAACGCACGGTCCCAAGCATCCGCTCCGCATCGCCCACAGCGTCCCTGGCCGACGGCGGGGAGTCCATGATCCATACCTGGTGCGGCAACTCATCCCCGGTCGAGGCTCGGGAGAGGTAGGAGAGAGCGACCTTGCCGCCGAAGGAGTGCCCCAACACGGCTGCCGGAGGGAGAGCGGTGCCTTCGGCGAGCGCCTTTAGGTCCGCGGCACACGCATCCAGCGTGTGAGGCGGCTCGAAGCCTTGCGATTCTCCGTGCATGCGAAGATCGATCAGCACGGCTCCCCAAGGCGGACGGGCCCGTACGATCCTGCTCGCGATGCTGCGCCAGTTCCTTCCGGCTCCGAAGATCCCGTGCAACATGTACAGCCATGGCGGAGTGGCGGGCGACGTCCCCTCGCCAGCCGGATACCCATCGCTCCCCTCCCATCCAGCGGCCTCGATCCGGTCGTAGTGCAAGAGCCGTCGGCTCGACATCGCTCCCCTATTCCGCAAGTTTCCTGGCCGAGATTCACGCGCCGGGATCTCCGGACCGACAAACATACCAAACGGACCGCCGACTTGAACACTTCTGAACGACAGTTCTCGCTCCGACCCTTCCGACCCGCCTGGTGGCTGCCGGGAGCCCACGGCCAGACGATCGGTGGACGCACGCTGCGGCGTATGCGGGATCTTTCATGGATACGCGAGAGATTCACGACACCGGACGGCGATTTCCTGGATGTCGACTTCAGCGAGCCGCTCTCCGGGGGATCTCGGGATTTCGTGCCTGTCGTCCTGCTGCTGCACGGACTGGAGGGGTGCTCGGCGTCGGGATACATGGTGGAGGCCGGCCGGTGGTGCGAGCGACATGGGCTTCGAGCCGCGGCGCTCAACTTCCGTGGCAGGAGCGGCTCGCCGAATCGGCGGCCCCGGGCGTACCACGCCGGTGAGACGGGCGATCTCGACTTCATCCTGAGCGCGCTGCACGATCGCGCTCCCAAGGCCCCGCTCGCCGCGATCGGGTTCTCGCTGGGGGGCAACGTGTTGCTCAAGTATCTCGGTGAGCAAGGCTCCCAAGGCAGCACACGGCTGACGGCGGCCGCGGGGATCTCGGTGCCCTTCGATCTCGCAGCCGCAACGGCGAGGATGGAGCGCGGCATGGGTCTTCTGTACACCCGCTTCTTCCTCCGATCGTTGCGGGACGGGGTTCGCGCGAAAGCGGAAAACGGACCGCTTTCCTACGATCCTGCTGCCGCCCTCGAGGCTCGCACGCTTCGTGACTTCGACGAGGTCGTCACGGCTCCCCTTCACGGTTTCCAGAGCGCGGCGGAGTACTACGAGCGATCCAGCTCCCTGCGCTATCTCGCCGCGATCAGGGTTCCGACGCTGCTACTCCAGGCAAAGGACGATCCCTTCCACCCCACATCTGCCGAGGAGAATGGCGCTGTGAGGGAGAATCCCTGGCTTCATGCCGGGTTCGTGGAGCGCGGCGGGCACGTCGGCTTTGTCGGAGGGGCTACGCCGCTGAAGCCATTCTTCTGGGCGGAGGCCGAGGCGGTTAGGTTTGTGGCGACATACTTGAGGGGCGGGTCACGCGGGGAGTGGGCCGCCGACTGATGAGGTAACCGAGATCGCGAGGTGGTGACGGGATGAACGGGATGAGGGAGCTACTGACGGAATGGAACGGCTTGGGCGTGGTCCAGGGCTACGACCACGATACGGGCACATGGATGTTCATCGCCCTCCATGACGCGACGTTGGGCCCGATGGTGGGCGGATGTCGGATGCAGCCATATCCGGCCCCCGAGGACGGGGCCCGGGACGCGATGCGGCTCGCTCAGGGCATGACCTACAAATGGGCCGCGATCGATTTTCCATTCGGCGGTGGAAAGTCCGTGCTGGCAATTCCGCGGCCTCTGGAGGGAGAAGAGAGGCGGGGCTTGCTCCGCCGATTCGGCCGCCTGCTCGAGTCGCTGCACGGTGGATACGCCACCGGCGTCGATCTCGGAACCACGCCGGAGGACATGGATGTCCTGGCGGAATCATCGCAGTACGTCATGGGACACGGCGTTTCGGGGTCTGGCACAGAAGACCCGGGACCGTACACCGCTCTCGGCGTCCTCGCCGGGATTCGGTCGAGTCTGAAGGCCGCGGACGGCAGTGCCGACGTCGCCGGAAAAGCCGTGTTGATCCAGGGCGCCGGAGACGTGGGCGCGCCGCTGGCCCGGATGTTAGCCGATGCCGGCGCCGAGGTTCTCGTCGCCGATATCGATGACGCCCTCGCGCACCGCTTTGCCTCCGAGCTCGACGGGCGTGCGATTCCCGTCTCCGAAACATACAGGACGCCGTGCGATGTCTTCGCCCCGTGCGCCGTCGGCGCGATCCTCAACCGGGAGACGATCCCCCATCTGGCCTGTCGGATCGTCGCTGGCTCCGCCAACAACCAGCTGGACAGGGCGGAGGACGCCGAGTCGCTGCACGAGCGGGGAGTCCTCTACGCGCCCGACTATGTCGTGAACGCCGGCGGCGCGATCGCCTTCGGCATGATGCACCTCGGCGAATCGAACGAGGAGGCCATGCGCGGGCGCGTGGGCGAGATCGAAAACACGCTCGACCGGATCTTCTCCGCGGCGAAGGAGCGCGGAGAGTCTCCCGTGCACGGCGCCCGTCGGGTCGCCGAAGATGCGCTTCGCAGGGGGAGAGAAAAGGAGCACGTCTGAGGGTCGTTCCCGCGTGGTTCGCGGGGCGCGCCGACGGCGGCGCGGTCGGGATTCGACGACAAGAGAAAGCCGGCGACCGAGAGCCGCCGGCTTTCGCCTTTTCTGCTACTAACAGGGGTTGAGACCGCTTACAAGCGACCTCTGGTCTCGTCCCCCGGAATCGGATAAAAGCTGGCCACGCCCATTCCGGCGTCATCCACCGGTAGCTCGTCCAGACGGTCGTAGCGCCGCATGTCGAGCCAGCGGTGACCGTACTCCCACCACAGGGAGTAGCGCCGCTCGTAGAGCAGCTGGTCGATCGCTTGGTCTTGGCTGCTCAACGTGACCGGCTCCAGTCCGCCGCTCAGGTCCCGCACCAGGTTGATGTCGGTCTGCGCGGCGCCAAGGTTGCCCCCCCGGATGTTGGCCTCCGCCCGCATCAGGATCAGCTCCTCGTTTCGGATGACCGGCAGGGGCGTCGTCGTCGTCGGGTAGAGGTCGAATGCGACGTCGCAGTCCCGCTGGTTGCCACTGCCCCCAGGATCCTCTACGTATCGCGGATCCGCCGCCCAGGGCGTGGGGCTCGCGTCGCCCAGGCACAACTGGCCATTGTATGGCCGAGTCGTCGCGGGGCGAGTCTTGCGCGTGAAACGATCGTCGGGGCTCCCGTCGGCCTTGAGCTCCGCATCCGCTTTGTAGTACGGGTGGGCACGAAGGTTCGGGTTGTCGCCGAACTGAGCGAACCCGTTGAGAACATCGCCCGACTGCGAGCTGAAAGCGTGGTAGACGCCCAGATCCAGCGACGCCGCGTCGTTGATGAACGACTCGGACAACGCCTGGAGCACGCCGGCCCAGTCCTCGTTATACATGGCCGCCCGCGCCCGGATCGCACGGTTGAACTGGAGAAAGCCCTCCGCGTCCCGGAAGAAGCCCACCTCGACGACACCGGTGATCCCGTCGAACCCCGTCGATAGCGCAATCGGGGATGGACCACTCGCCTGCTGGAGGTGGCCCTTCGCCTCCTCCAATAGTCCGATGAGGTGCGCCCATACCTGATCGACGCTCACGGCGGGCGCGGGTTCCGTCAGATTCTCCGAGACCGTGATCGGACAACCGCACTGCGTATCCCGGAGCAACGCGATCGTCATGAAGTCGTAGGCCACCATCGTCTTGACGAAGCCCTGAAGCCACTGCGCCTCGTTGTCCGAGAGCGGCGGCGTCGAGTTAGGGATGCCGGTCAGAATGATGTCCGCCACGCGAACGTTCTCGTACGGCTCCGACCAGTAGTTGGCGCCGAACGCCGGGCTCTCGGCGTCCAGCGTCGCGTTCAGCATCTCCACGCCGAAGCGCGGGTCGTTCACGTCAAGGTTGTAGCTCTCCCGACCCATGATTCCGGTCTGGGCGTACTGGTCGTTCGGACCGTTCGCGTCCATGTCGCGACGGGTAACCAGCATGCCCTGCGCGGCCGTGAACAGGCCGGTCGGGGTCGGGTTGTCGACTAGGTTCTGGAGGTCCTCGAAGTTGAAGTTCGGTGAAGTCAGGTTTTGACAGCTGCTCATCCCCACGAACAGTGCGCCCGCGAGGACCAGGAAGCTCAGCTTTCGCGTCATCGCTCTATTTCTCCTGTGAATAGGCCGATTCTCTTCGCTCCTCATGTCCATCAGCGGGCTACAGCGCGATATCGAAGCCCAGCCATACACTGCGGCTTGGGGGGAACGGCGCCACGTCGATGCTCCGTCCTATCTGCTGGTTTCCGAAGTTGCTCACTTCGGGATCGAGGCCCTTGTAATTGGTGATCGTGAACAGGTTGCGCATGGCAAGCCGGAAGCGGATCTGCTGAGAGTTGAAGAAGGACCTCGCCCAGCTGGACGGCAGGCTGTACGTGAGCGAGATGTCCCGCGCCTTGAAGAAGGAGGCGGCCTGTGTCCATGGGTACGTGACACTCCCGAAGCCCGGAAGCCTCTCTTCGCCCGCGCAGTTCGGATTGCAGTCGACCCAGTTGTCGACGACCCCGTCCTCGGCGTTCCAGTCGGCCGAGTTCTGGCCGAAGTCGTACAGCAGCTCCGTCAGGTTGATGATGTCCTGCCCGTACCTCCACTCGAACATCGTATAGAGGTTCAGGTTTCGGACGATCGTGAAGTCGTTCACGAACGACATCGTGAACGTAGGCTCCGAGTCCCCGTTCTTTCGCAGGGCCGCCTGCCCCGTGCCGCCGAACTCGGACGTAACGAGGCAGGCCTCCGCCCCGTTCACCGGCTCGTCGACAGCAGGATTGCCCGTGCAGGAAGTGTCCGTCCCCACCATCTGGGTGAGGGATTCACCCTCCTGGATCAGGAACTCGCCCAGGATCAGGCCGAAGCCGGGGTCGGCAGAGAACGGAGGCAGGCCCGCGAGGTCTCGTACCTGGCTCTTGTTGAAGAAGAAGACGGTCCGCGACAGCCAAGTGAAGCTGCTGGAGACAAATGGCGTCCAGCCGATCGTGGTTTCGATTCCCCAGTTGCGGAGTTTGGCGGAGTTTGCGATCTGGTTCCCGAAACCGGTCGACGGGGAGAGCGTCCGCTGCAGAATGACATCCGTGACGTTTTGCAGGTATCCCGTCAGCTCTAGCGTGACGCGGTCGTTGAGACCGGTGATGTCAATCCCTGCCTCGAACTCCGCCATCCGCTCGGGAGCCAACACCGGCGAGCCCGCCGTGCCCTCTAGGATCGTTCCCGCCTCGCCTTCGATGTTCCGGTTGATCAGCAGGCTGGTGAACTTCTGACAGCCATCCCGGAGATCGCACAGCGGCTGGTTTCCGCTCTGACCGTACGCGGCTCGCAGCTTGACCTCGCTGAAGAAGTTGCCAGGATCGCTGCCGATGATCCGGTAGGAGGCCGCACCCTTCGGAAATATGTAGAGCTTCCCAGGATCGCCCTGCGAACTGGTTTGGTCGAAGCGCACCATACCGGTGAGGAGCAGCCGGTCGTCCACCCCGATCCACTCCTCCTGGATGTAGAAGCCGAAGTCTTCGATTTTGCTTTGATTCTCACGAATGTCGACCTGAGTCGCTGCATCGGCTTTGTTCTTGCCGGCCGTCAGGTCCCGCCCGATGATCCGGTTGGTCTTGACGTCGCGAAGCTCGTATCCGAGACCGACCGACGACGTCAGCTGACTGCCGGAAAACTGATGCGCCCAGACGGCGTTCGCTCCAGCATTGATGTTCAATGCACCCGTGGTGCTTTCCACCACAGTGCCGGGAAGCCCGTCGACGCTCTCCCAGAAGGTCTCCGGAGGCGCGAAGAGGCGATTGTTCTGGTCGAAGTAGTCGACCCCCACCGGCGCGATGATCTGGAACCTGTTCTTGTCGGTGTTTACGAGCGACAGATCCATGTTCATCGACCCGAGCAGACGCCACACGGTCTCGTTGTTGTCGACCAATGCAGCCGTTTGCAGCGGATTGCTGCCAGCCTGGACGAACACGTTTTGCGGAAAGATCTCGTTTCCGTTGGCGTCCACGGTGGACTGGAGGTCGATGAAGTTGGGTGTATTCGGAAACACCATGTAGTAGCTGATCGTGTTGTTGCCGTTGTTGGTGATCCCGCGGCGGGCGTTCGTGCGAATCAGGTTCGTGTTGAAGCTGAAGTCGGCCACGCCGCCGACGACGGTGTTCACGTTCAGGCGGCCCGACTGCCGGTCGAAGCCTGTGTTTCGGATGATCCCCTCGTCGTCGCGCCACTGGCCCGAGCCGAAGTAGGTAGTGCTGCCGGGCTGCCCGCCGCTGACCTGGATGTCGCCTTGCCAGGAAAAGGCGTTGCGGCCCGCCAGCTCCTGCTCGTTGTCGAAGATCTGGCAGGGACTCGACGTACAGAAGTCAGCTGCCGTCGTACCGAAGGCGCTAGAGGCATCGTCCGCAGAGGCGAACTCGCGCGATCCGAGTTTGTTGGACAGGTCGAAGGCGCCGCCCTGGAAGGCGAGGCGGACCGTATTCGGGCCGGAGCCCTTCTTGGTCGTGATAATCACGACGCCGTTGCTCGCCTTCGAGCCGTAGATCGCGGACGCCGAGGCTCCCTTCAGCACCTCGATCGTCTCGATGTCCGCCGGGTTGATGTCGGCGATCCGGTTCTGGACCACGTCCTGATCGAACGCCGAGCCGGACGTCGCGGAACCGCCCGCAGCATTCGTAAGCTCGTTCTGGGCTGACGCGATTCCAGCGTTGCTCGCGATCACGCCGTCTATTACGTAGAGCGGCTCAGCCTGGGCGTTGATCGAGGAAGAGCCACGGATATTCAGCTGGATCCCACCGCCCGGCGCGCCCGAGTTCTGCGCGATCACGGCTCCCGCGACCCGGCCCGCAATGGCCTTGTCGATCGTCTCCTGCGGAACCTGGTTGATCTCCGTCCCATCGATCGTGCCCACGGAGTTGGGCAGGTTCGCGCGCCTCGTCTCAGTGGCGCGCCCGGTCACCACCAGCTCCTCCACCCGCAGGTAGTCGACAGTCAGCGTCACATCGACAACCTGCTGATCGGCCGCCACGTCGATGATCGACGAGCGGTAGCCGATCCGCTGGACGATGAGACGCACCACGCCTGAAACCTGAAGCGCGAACCGACCGTCCTCGCCCCCCACCGTGCCGACCGTGGTGCCGTCGACCGTGATCTGGGGGAACGAGATCTCCTCGTTCGTCACGTCATCGCGCACCTGACCCGTGACGGTTCTCTGCTGGGCCATAGCGGATGTGCTGAAGACAAGGAGGAATAGGGTGGTGAGCAAACCGAGTTTCCTCATGGGGCCCCTCCCAACCGCGACAGTAAATGTCATGAAACCCATCCACACCGAAGCGGCAGCCGTTCGCGGTCTCCCGGCCGTTCCGCTCCCCACGAAAACTCCGAAATCCTGTGGTGTGAGGCACGCTTTGTCAACAAACGGTGGGGTATGGTGGGCGCGCCTGGCCGTGCGGCCTTCGTCAGGACCCATTGGAACGCACCATCACCTCCCGTCTTGACGAAGAAACGGATGCCGGGCGTGAATCGTGACGCCCGGCAGATCCACCCTGTCTCTACACCGGCACTTCCGACGGCGCCGTCGTTATGCCTTCCAACTCCGGCGGGCGATGGCCCGGACCGTGAGTGACGGCAAGCTATTAAAATAATAGAGGTTACGGTGACAGTGTTCCGATCGCGACCGCTTTCATCTAGCGATCTTCCACGCCGGAGGTGCAGCGCCGGCGCCGTGATGCTGGCCATTTCGGCATGCGCATCCGACACGGGCACCAATCCGGCACCTCCACCCGCTCCGCCACCACCTCCCCCCGCTGGCGAGTTCTCGCTGACCACCGAGACCGTCGCTACTGGCCTCACTAGGCCCCTCTACCTGACCGCGCCCGCGGGTGACGACCGACTCTTCATCGTGGAGCAGATGGGGCGGATCCGTATCGTGAAGAACGGGGTCGTGTTGACCGCACCCTTCCTCGACATCTCGTCCAAGCTGAGCGGCAGCACTGAGCAGGGTCTGCTGAGCTTGGCCTTTCATCCCGATTACGGCGCGAATGGGCTGTTCTACGTCGATTACACGGACGTTGATGGCGACACCCGAGTCGAGCGGTACGCCGTGAGCGCCGATCCGGATGTCGCGAACGGCGGGTCGGCGAAGCTGATTCTCACCGTGCCTCAGCCTTTCTCGAACCACAACGGCGGCCACATCCTATTCGGGCCCGACGGCAATCTCTTCATCGCGCTCGGCGACGGAGGCGGCGCCGGAGATCCGTTTAACAACGGGCAGAACTCGGGAAACCTGCTGGGCTCACTGCTGCGGCTGGACGTCGACGGCGGGGACCCCTATGCGATTCCGAGCGACAACCCGTTCGGGAACGAGATCTGGGCGATCGGACTCCGGAACCCGTGGCGGATCGCCTTTGACCCGACGACCTCTACGCTCTACATCGCCGATGTCGGCCAGAACAGCCTGGAGGAGGTCAACGTCGTCGGCGACGACGAGAGCGGCCTCAACTACGGCTGGCGGATCATGGAGGGCAGCAGCTGCTTCGGGGGTGGAGGTTGCAACGACACGGGCCTCGTGCTTCCCGCGCTGGAGTACGACCACGGAGAGGGCTGCTCGGTGACGGGCGGCCTCGTGTACCGCGGTAGTGCCATCCCTGAGGTCGTCGGGCACTACTTCTACTCGGACTTCTGCACCGCCTTCCTGCGCAGCTTCCGCTTCGATGGCGCGGACGCCACCGAGCGGACGGAGTGGAATGTCGATGGGTTGGGCTCGGTGCTCTCCTTCGGCCGGGATGCAGCAGGAGAGCTGTACATCCTATCGGATAACGGACGTGTCGTGAGGCTGGTTCGAGCACCCTGACCGGCCGGACCGGTTAACGAAGCATCCATCCCCCGCGTCACCACGAACGAAGACCGGCCGTGAAGGTGACCGCGGCCGCTTGTGGAAGGGTGCAGGCAGGAGAGGTGGGAGGATGAGGACCGTGGCGCACACTTCGAGGGACTGGCACAGGGGTCGGAGGACCTTCGCGAGAGCGTTCGCCGCCAGCATGATTCTCACCGCTCTCGAGGCGCCCGCCAGGGCGCAGGCACCGATCCCGGATGGGGCCGAGGGTGACACCACCCGAGCGCTCCATCTCCTGAGGCGGGCCACCTACGGCGTGCGCCCGCAGGATCTGGCCGGGGCTCTGGACCTCGGTCTCGAAGCGTGGCTCGAACGGCAGCTCTCACCGGAGCGAATCGACGACTCCGAGCTCGAAGAGCGGCTGACTACCTTCCCTGCCGCCGAGATGTCGGTATCGGAGCTCTACGCGGCCTACCCGCCTCCTCGGGTCGCACGGGCACGCCTCGGCAAACCGGATTCCGTCTCTCGCGACGAGATGCGCCGCATGCGGCGAGAACTCGGCATCCAGAGCCCGAACCGAATCCTCTTCGACCTCGCCGGCGCCAAGCTGGTGCGAGCGGTGGACTCGGAACGCCAGCTCGAAGAGGTGATGACCGACTTCTGGTTCAACCACTTCAACGTCTTCTTCGCCAAAGGGCCGGATCGCTGGTTCGTCGGCGACTACGAGCGCGAGGCGATACGGCCCAACGTGTTCGGCGAGTTCGAGGACATGCTCATCGCCACCGCCTCGCACCCTGCGATGCTCGTGTACCTGGACAACTGGCAGAGCCAGGTGCCGGACTCCCTGAACCCGCGAGCGGCCCGGCAGCAGAGGGCTCGGACCCGCTTCCAGAACATGTCGGCGCGGGAGCGCGAAGTCGTGCTTCGGATGCGCGGCGTGCCGGAGGAACAGATCGCCCGGATCGAGGATGCGATGAAGCGGCAAACCGGGCGCCAGCGGGGCCTCAACGAGAACTACGCCCGGGAGCTTCTGGAGCTTCACACGCTGGGGGTCGACGGTGGATACACGCAGGAGGACGTGATCGAGGTGGCGCGCGCCTTCACGGGCTGGACCATGCAGCTGCCCGGCCGCAGTGGCGGTAGGGATCGCGCCAGCAGGATGGTTTCGGACGGCAACGCGTCGGCCGGTCAGTTCGTCTTCCGGCCCGAGTGGCACGACCCGGGCGAGAAGACGGTGCTGGGACGAGAGCTCTCTGCGGGGAGAGGAATCGAGGACGGGCTCGACGTGCTCAGGATGTTGGCCGTGCACCCGTCGACCGCCAGGCACGTCGTGACCAAGCTGGCGGGGGCCTTCGTCGCGGACGATCCGCCTCCGGCGCTCGTGGATGAACTGGCAGCGGTCTTCCTCGAGACCCGCGGCGACCTGCGCGAGGTCACGCGGGCTCTGTTCACGTCGGAGCACTTCTACGATCCGGAGAACATCGGCGCGAAGCTGAAGACCCCGTTCGAGCTCGTCGCCAGCGCGCTCAGGGTGACGGGCGCCGAGTTCGGCCCCTCGCGCGGGCTAGCGGAGCAGCTGCGCGCCCTCGACCAGATACCCTACATGTCGTCGCCCCCGACCGGCTATCCGGCGGAGTCCGAGGAATGGGCGAGCGGGGCGGCGCTCCTCCAGCGCATGAATCTGGGCCTCGCGATGGCGACGGGAGGGATCCAGAACGTTCGGGTCCCCGGATCACTGTCGCGACAGTCGGTGGATCGGATGCTCGCCGATCTGCTGCCCGGCGCGGAGACCGCCGCGTTGCAGGAAGTGATACAGACGGAGATCCGGAGCGACTTCGCGGGCCTCGAGGGGGCCCTCGCCGAGCTGCGCCGGGGGGCCGGACCGAACGAGCTCGCGCTCGGCCTCGCCCTCGGATCACCCGAGTTCCAGCGCCGCTGAGCGGCGAGAGAGCCGTAAGGAGGTCGAGATGCGACCGATAAACCGACGGATCTTCCTCAAGCAGGGAGCGGTGGGCCTCGTGGCCATCGGTCTGCCCCCCGCTTTTCTGACCCGAACCCTGCTGGCCGAGACCAGATCCAACGGCCGCCAGCAAACGGTCGTCTTCATCTTCCAGCGCGGCGCGGTTGATGGGTTGAACATGGTCGTGCCCTTCGAAGAGAAGGCTTATTACCGCGCTCGCCGCTCGATCGCCGTGCCGCAGCCATCTCGGGGAGACGGAGCGTCGGCGATCGACCTGGACGGGTCCTTCGGGCTTCATCCGTCGCTCCGGAGCCTTCACGACCTCTATCTGGAGGGAGAGCTGGCGATCCTGCACGCCTCCGGCTCGCCCCATCCGACACGCTCGCACTTCGACGCACAGGACTTCATGGAGTCGGGAACGCCGGGGGTCAAGTCGACGCGCGACGGGTGGATGAACCGCCTGCTGACCGAGAACACCTGTTCGTGCGCGGGTCGGACGCTGGCGGATGGTGCCGCTCACAGCGCGGATCACGCGAGCGGCCAGGTGAGCATGGCCGAGTCGTCCCCGTTGCGGGGCGTGGCCGTGGGGGCGGAGATGCCGCGGGCGCTTCGGGGTTCGTATCCGACGGTCGCGATCGCGGATCTGGAGCGCTTCGGGATCGCCGGCGGCCGCAGCCCGGAGCTCGAATCGGTGTTCGAGCGCATGTACAGAAGCGAGGAGAACGACCTCATCGCGGGCGCGGCCGGCGACTCCTTCGAGGCGATCGAGCTCATCCGTCGGACCGATCCGCTCCAGTATCGTCCGGGGGCCGGCATCGACTATCCCCGCGGCGACTTCGGCCGCTCGCTGCAGCAGATCGCTCAGCTGATCAAGGCCGACGTGGGGCTGGAGGTGGCGTTCACGGACATCAGTGGCTGGGACACGCACCTGGCCCAGGGGGGTGCCCAGGGGCAGCTGGCCAAGCGTCTGACCGAGCTCGGGAGCGGCATCCGGGCGTTCCATGACGATCTGGGCGATCGGATCGAGGATGTCGTCGTCGTCACGATGTCGGAGTTCGGCCGTACCGCGGCGGAGAACGGCTCGGGCGGAACGGACCACGGCCACGGGAACTGCATGCTGATCCTCGGGGGAGCGACCGCGGGCGGACGCGTGCTCGGGAGCTGGCCTGGCCTGGAGCGCGAGCAGCTGTACGAGGGGCGCGACCTGGCGATCACCACCGATTTCCGGGACGTGTTCGCTGAAGTCGTGAGCGGGCACCTGGGCGCGGAAAAGCTCGAGCGAGTCTTCCCCGGCTACCGGGTCGATCCATCAAGCTTCGTGGGCGTCCTGGGCTGAAGGCCGTCAGGTTTCGTGACGGCTCAGAGGCTTGGCGGGCCAGGGCCGTCGCTCAGAAGCGGATCGAGCCCGAAAGATAGAGAACGGCGTTGCCCGAGATCTCCACCCTGTCGCCTCTGAGCTCGCACCAGAGTTCCCCGCCCCTCCGGGAGACCTGGCGCGCGTGCAGGCGTCGCTTGCCGAGGTGGTCCGCCCAGTAAGGCGTGAGCGTGCAGTGAGCGGAACCCGTGACCGGGTCCTCCGGGACGCCCAAGTCGGGAGCGAAAAAGCGGGACACGAAATCCACCGTGTCACCGGGCGCGGTCACGATGACGCCCCGGGCCCCGAGGCCGCTGAGGGCGGCGAAGTCGGGATCGACCTCGCGTACCTCCCGCTCTTCCGAATAACGGACCAGATAGTCGTCCGCCAGCAGGATTTCGGTCGGTGACCCGCCCAGCGCTTCCAGCATCCCGTCGGGCGAGTCGGCGAGCTTCGCCGGCAGTGCCGGGAAGTCCATCCGCAGGAGCCCCTCATCATTCCTCCGAACCGAAAGCTCCCCTTTCCGGGTGTTGAACATCACGGCGCCGTCAACGCCGAAATGCTCGAACAGCACGAAGGCCGAGGCGAGCGTGGCGTGCCCGCACAGATCCACCTCGGAGACCGGCGTGAACCAGCGCAGCTCGTAAACGGAGCCGGCGCCGACCAGGAAAGCCGTCTCGGAGAGGTTGTTCTCGGAGGCGATCGCCTGCATCGCCCCGGCATCCGGCCAGCGCGCGAGCAGACACACGGCCGCCGGGTTGCCGGCAAAGATCCGGTCGGTGAACGCGTCGACCTGAAATAGCGGCGCTTCCATTCGCTCCTCCGTGTCGTACTCGGATCAACAGTCCTCTCGCCCCGGACGGATCCTACCACACCGGGGTCGGCTTGCTCCCCCCTCCGCCAGCTCTCTATCGTTCCCGACGTGACCTCGCCACCACTGGCTCCGCCGACTCCGCCCGGGCGCCGCGCGTTTCGCTCGCTCGCCGTCACGATCGTCCCCGGCGCCGCTCGGCTGGATGCGGAAGGATGGCTGGATGTCGAAGCCCGGATCGAGGCGGCGCTCCGCACGCGCCCCCCTCGCCTCAGACGGGGACTTCGTCTCCTCGTCCTGGCTCTGGAGTGGGGCTCGCTGCTCCGCCACCGGCGACGCTTCAGCCGTCTGGACGCCGATCGCCGGAAAGAGATCCTCGAGCGGATGCAGCGCTCCTCCGCTCTGCTCCTGCGCCGTGGCTTCTGGGGCCTTCGGACGCTCGTTCTTCTCGGCTACTACGGACGATCCGAGGTCCGCCGCAGCGTCGGGTACCGCGCCGACCCTGGCGGTTGGGCCGCCCTGATGGGCGATGTTCCGAACGGATCTAACGAGGGCGGCGGCTCGTGATAGACCGCGAGTACGACGTCGTGATCATCGGCTCCGGAGCGGGCGGAGGGACGGTCGCCCTGGGGCTCGCGCCTCTCGCGGAGCAGGGACGCCGCATCCTGCTGATCGAGCAGGGCCCGAGACTGACCGATGAGGAGTTTACCGGCGAAGAGATCGAGATGGCCGAGGCCCTGTACGCGGACTCGGGTGGCTTTCTCACCGCCGACGGAACGATGACGCTCGCCTTCGGCCGAGTCTACGGTGGATCGACCGCCGTCTACACCGGCACGTCGCTCATCCCCGAGCCGCGGGTCGTCGAGAGCTGGGCGATTCCGGGGCTCTCCCACGAGGACCTGGTGGAGCGATGCCGCCGCTTCGCCGGGCAGAACAACGTTCACCTGCTGGAGCCGGTCGAGATCAACGAGAACAACGCGCTGTTCGCGGCGGGATGTGAGCAGGCCGGTTTCGAGGCGCGACAATTTCCGGTCAATGTGAAGGGCTGCCGAGGATCCAGCCTCTGCAACCTCGGCTGCCCGAACGCGGCCAAGCAGGGAACGGATCGCGTGCAGCTTCCGGCCGCGCAAAGACGCGGCGTCGAGGTCGTGTCGCGCGCCGAAGCGACGCGCATCGAGGAGAAGCTGGTAGTCGTCCGGGTGACAGTCGCACCGGCAGGAGGGAAAGGAAGCCCGTCGGAGTGGGAGCCCGGCGAGTACCGCGTTCGGGCGGGCACCGTCGTCGTGGCCGGAGGAGCGATCGGCTCTCCGGCACTCCTTCTTCGCTCCGGCTTCGGAAGGCGACTGCCGCGGCTGGGAGAGGGGTTCACCTGCCACCCCGCCTTCATCCTCGTCGGGGAGCACTCGCGCGAGATCACCAACGATGTCGGCCACCCGAAGAGCTACTACGTCGACCGAGCGGTGGAGGAGGGCTATGTGCTCGAGACCTGCATGTACTTTCCCTTCGTAACCGCCAAGAGCCTCATCGGCTTCGGCGCGACGAACGAGAGCTTCCTGCGTGCGTTTCCCCGCCTCCAGATGATCCTCGTGTTGGCCTGCGACCGGGCGACAGCCGGGAACCGGGTCGCGGTGGACGCCGGAGGAGGACCCGTCGTGCACTATCGGTTCACGGATGAAGTCGTGCGGGCCCTCGCTGCGGGCACCCGGGCGTCGGCGAGGATCTTCTTCGGAGCCGGGGCCGCGCGTGTACACGTGCCGCTGGCCAGCCCGCCAGAGCTTCGTGCGACCGAGGCGGGCGAGATCGACGAGCGAATCCGGCCTGAGCATTTCCTCGCCGGCACGGTCCCGGTCTCGGCCGCGCACCTGATGGGCGGCTGCGGCATGGGCAGCTCCGCCGGTGACTCGGTGACCGACTCCTGGGGCCGCGTGCACAAGCACCCATGGCTTCGAGTGGCGGACTCGAGCCTCTTCCCGGACTCGCTCCAGATCAACCCCTACCTGACGATCATGGCGTTGGCCGATCGGGCGGCCGAGGCGATCCGAGAGGACGCGACTCGATGAGGCTGACCGCGGCGCAGGCTGTCGTGCGCGCGCTCGAAGACGAGGGCATCGCTCACGCCTTCGGCATCCCCGGCACGCACAACATCGAGCTCTACGACGCGCTGGCGGTTTCGGAAGGAGTCTCGCCTGTGCTGGTGACGGATGAGCAGTCGGCTTCCTTCATGGCGGATGGACACTGGCGAGCCTCTGGCCGGATGGCGTGCGTCAACGTGGTGCCCGGAGCCGGCCTCACCCACGCCCTTTCGGGGATCGCCGAAGCCTATCTCGACAACGTCCCGATGCTCGTGCTCGCTTGCGGCATCCGGCTCGAGACCGACCGCGCCTACCAGCTGCACGACATCGACCAGCTGGCGATCGCCGCGCCGGTCGTGAAGAAAGCGCTTCGAGCCAGCCGCCGAGACGAAGTCTATCGGACGGTTCGGCGCGGCTGTGCGATCGCTCGGGCGGGCGTCCCGGGGCCGGTGATGGTGGAGGTGCCGGCGGACCACTACCTGGCGCAGGACTCGGTCGAGCAGAAGGCCGCGGAGGGGGAGCACCAGGACGGTCCGACGCTCGAACGAGACGCCATCCTGCGCGCCCTGGAGACGCTCGAGGGAGCGGGCCGACCCCTTCTCTACGTGGGCTTTGGAGCGGCCGGTGCCTCAGAGGCGCTCGTGGAGCTGGCCGAACGGCTGGAGGCTCCGGTGGCGACGACGATCCAGGGCAAGGGGGTCTTCCCGGAGAGCCACCCGCTCTTCCTCTGGCCCGGGTTCGGCGATGCGGCACCGCCGTTCGCCCGACGGGTGGCCGAGAGCTGTGACGGCACGCTGGCCATCGGGTGTCGCTTCTCCGAGGTGGGCACCGGGAGCTACGGTCTTCAGCCACCCGGCGCCCTGGTCCACGTTGACATCGACCCGGCCGTGCCGGGCCGCAACTTCGAGGCGGCCGTCGAGGTCGTCGGGGATGCGGGTGCCGTGGTGCGGGCTCTTCTCGCCGAGCTGAGACCGAGAAGCGAAGACGAGGAGTTGCGTGGACGCATCGCGGACGGGCACGCCGAGGTGGCGGGTGCCCGCGGAGCGGACGGAGAGTCGGGCGTCTCCCCCTCCAACCTCTTCCGCGCCCTCCAGGCTCGCTTTCCGGCGGAGACGGTGTACGCCACGGACAGCGGCAACGGGACGTTCCTCGCCATGGAGTGGCTGCGCCTCGAGGCGCCAGGCCGATTCCTGGCGCCGGTGGACTACTCGTGCATGGGGTACGCCGTGCCTGCCTCTATCGGGGCGGCTCTCGCCCGTCCCGGCGTACCGGTGGTCTCCCTGCCGGGAGACGGAGCGTTTCTCATGACGGGCCTGGAGCTGCTCACGGCCGCCCGGGAAGGAGCCGCCACGGCCGTTTTCGTCCTGCGTGACCGGGAGCTCGCTCAGATCTCGCAGTTTCAGGACATCGCCCTGAGCCGCCGAACCAGCAGCGAACTGCCGGACTACGACCTTTCCGCCCTGGCGAGGGCCGTGGGGATCGATTACCGGCACCTCGGGTCGAACGCCGATGTCGAAGGGGCGGTCGATTGGTCGGCGTCCACCCTCGAAGGGGGACGACCGGCGATGGTCGAGGTGGCCATCGACTACTCGGAAAAGACCTACTTCACCAGGGGTGTCGTGCGAACGGCATTCGGTCGCCTCCCCTGGGCGGACCGCCTCCGGTTCGTGGGCCGTGCGCTGGGACGGCGCGTCCGGGGATCGCTGCCGCGGATCGATCGACCCTGATCGGGACGACATGAGCCGGCCGCACGTGGTTTTCGATCCATCCTACGAGATAGAGATTGGCCCGCATGTCTTCCCCACCCTCAAGTACCGATTGATCCGCGACCGACTGCTCGCGGAAGATGTGATCTCGAAGGACGACCTGATCCGGCCGCAACCGGCGTCGGACGAGGAGCTGTTGCTCGTTCATTCGCCGGAGTACCTGCGGAAGATCGAGCGCGGCGACCTGACGATGGCGGAGCTCATCCAGCTCGAGGTGCCGTTCTCCGACGAGCTCGCCGCCGCCTCACGTCTTTGCGCGGGCGGATCCATTCTGGCCGGTCGGCTCGCTCTGGAAGCCGGCGTGGGAGTCCATCTCGGCGGAGGCTTTCACCATGCCTTCCCTGATCACGGCGAGGGCTTTTGCCTGATCAACGACGTGGCCGTGGCAATTCGGGCTCTCCAGGCGAGTGGAGAGGTGGGCCGGGCCGTCGTCGTCGACCTCGATGTCCACCACGGAAACGGGACGGCAGCCATCTTCGCCGACGACGACAGGACCGCCACCTTTTCCATGCATCAGGAGTGGAACTACCCGATGGACAAGCCGCCCAGCGACGTGGATGTCGGGCTTCGGGACGGCACCGATGACCAGGAGTACCTCGATCTGCTCGGCCGGAGCCTTCCGGCGTTGCTCGAAGAGCATCGACCGGAGCTCGCCTTCTACCTCGCCGGGGCCGACCCTTATCGAGAGGATCAGCTGGGCGGACTCGATCTGACGCTGGACGGTCTGGCCGAGCGGGACTCGTTCGTTCTCGAGACGCTCCGCGACCTGGGAGTGCCCGTGGCCATCGTGCTCGCGGGCGGCTATGCCCTGAACACGGACGACACGATCTCCATCCACGTGGCGACCGTCCGCGCCGCTTTCGGGCTTGCCGCCTGAGACGCGGGCTCGCCGCCTGACAAGCGGGCTCACCGCCGGATACGGCGCGATCCGTGGGCGCGACCGGCCCAGGAGCGGCCGCTGGCAGCCTGGCCTCCCGCTGCCTATTGTGCGCCGTCGGCGCGAACATGGCGGCGCGCCGGAGGCTTCCCCAGCAAGGAGAGCTGACCATGTGGATCGTCCTGTTGATCCTGGTCGTATTGATCGTGGCCTTCATCGGCATGTACAACGGCCTCGTCAAGCTTCGCGTCCGCGTCGACAATTCCTGGGCGGACATCGACGTTCAGCTGAAGCGGCGCTACGACCTCATCCCCAACCTCGTCGAGACGGTAAAGGGTTACGCGAGCCACGAGAAGGACACGCTCGAGGCGGTGATCGAAGCCCGCAACCGAGCGATGGGCGTGCAGGATCCGGAAGCGAAGGCCCAGGCGGAAAACGTGCTGACAGGAGCCCTCCGCCAGCTCTTCGCCCTGGCCGAGGCGTACCCACAGCTCCGGGCGGTGGAGAGCTTCACCGATCTGCAGGGCTCCTTGAACGAGATCGAGGACGCCGTCCAGAACGCGCGCCGCTACTACAACGCTGTGGTCCGCGACTACAACACGAAGATTCACACCGTGCCGTCAAACCTGGTGGCCGGCATGTTCGGGTTCCAACGCCGCCAGTTCTTCGGCCTCGAGGATGAACGGGAGCGTGAGGCGCCAAAAGTCGATTTCGGGACGGCCGGCTAGGGTTCGTTCGCTGCCCAGGCACGGGCCTGCGGCGCGCCGCGGGCGACGGGCCGTTCTGCTGGTTCTTTCCGTCGGGGCGTTGGCGTTCGCCGGCGCTGCCGGCCTTGCGGTGCCGCGTGCACCGCGCGCAACCCGGGGCGCCGAAGCGATCTCCACGGCCGCCCTCCGCGAATGGGTCATCGAGAGCTTCGACGTCCAGGTGCGTGTGCGCCGGAGCGGACGTATCGAAGTGACCGAGACGATCCGGCCGCGCTTCACGGGCTCCTACAACGGCATCTTTCGAACCATACCTATCCGCTATCGCGACGCGCAGAACTTCACCTACGCGCTCGCTCTGGACGTCGAGGAGGTGACGGACGGCTCGGGCAACGAGCTTCGATACGAGGAGAGCCGGGAGAGGCAGTACAAGAAGATAAAGATCTGGGTGCCGGGCGCCTCCGATGCCACGCGCACGGTTCATATCCGCTACAGCGTGAAAAACGGGCTCCGGTTCCCCGAGGGCGGCGACGAGTTCGAGACCTGGGACGAGCTGTATTGGAACGTGACGGGCGACGAGTGGCCCGTGGCGATCGAGCACGCCTCGGCGGAGATCGTGCTTCCCGCCGAGATCACGGGCCTCAGGGCACGCGCGTTCACCGGCGCCTATGGCTCGACCGAGTCCGCCGCGAGCATCGAGGTTCTCGAGAACTATGTTCGGATCGAGACCACCCGCGCGCTGGCGTTCCGCGAGGGACTGACGGTCGCCGTCGCATGGGATCCCGGCGTGGTCGAGCGTCCGGGCGCGGCTGACAAGGTCGGGAGTTTCCTGCGGGCAAACTGGCCCCTGTTCCTCCCGGTCGCTGCCTTCTTTCTCATGTTCAATCTCTGGCGCGCCCGCGGAAGAGATCCCGAGACGGGGCCGATCGCCGCTCAGTACGAGCCTCCCGAAGGGCTTACGCCGGGCGAGGTAGGCGTGCTCGCCGATCACTCTCCCGACATGCGTGACGTCACCGCCACCCTGGTAGACCTGGCGGTTCGCGGATACCTGAGCATCGAGGAGACGGAAAAGAAGATGCTGCTGGGGCTGCTCTCGGACACGGACTACATCTTCCGCGTCGAGCGGCCACGGGCGGAATGGGAGTGGGACGAGCTGGGGGCGCACGAGGTCGCGCTCCTGGACGCGTTGTTCGGCTCCTCCGGCACGTCGGTAAGCCTCTCGGACCTGCAGAACGAGTTTTACCGCGACCTGCCCGCCATCCGGGATGGGATGTTCAAGCACCTTCTGGAGGAGCGCTACTACGAGCGCCGGCCCGACAAGGTGAAGGCCGTGTACATCGGCGTGGCCGTCGTTGTCACGGTCCTCACCCTGGTCGCTGGCAACGTCATCGCGGCCTTGCTCGGAGAGTCGCCGGCCAGCGTGATCGTCGCGGGGATCCTCACCGGAGCGATCGTCGCCGGTTTTGGCCTCGTCATGCCGGCCCGGACCGTTCGTGGAACACGGGTTTTCGCCAAGGTTCGCGGCTTCGAGGAGTTCCTGCAGCGGGTCGAGAGCGACCGATTCAAGCGGATGATCACGGGCCCCGAGATGTTCGAGAAGTACCTCCCGTTCGCGATGGCCCTAGGCGTGGAGAGCAGGTGGGCGGCGGCGTTCGAGGAGATCTACCGTGAGCCGCCCAGGTGGTACCGCGGCTCGAACCCGCACGGGTTCCGAACCGGCCTGTTCGTGAGCGACCTGTCCCGCATGGCCACCTCCACGTCGCAGACCATGGCTTCGCGTCCGCGAAGCTCGGGTGGCTCCGGGTTCAGCGGGGGCGGGGGCTTCTCCGGCGGAGGCTTCGGGGGTGGGGGTGGAGGTGCGTTCTGAAGGACCGTAGTCCGCGGTTCCTGGAGCGATAGAACTCTGACGAAAACGGCCAAGGAGGCTGTCATGACGATACGCATGGGAGACAGGGCCCCGGCCTTCCAACTTCCCGAGGGGCCTGGAGAGGTCGTGGACCTCGCCGAGCACATCGGGCGGGACAAGGTCGTGCTCCTGTTCTTTCCGCTGGCGTTCAGCTCGGTCTGCACCGCCGAGCTCTGCAAGATCACGAGCGACTGGGTCGAGTGGGACGAGCTGGACGCCCGCGTGTTCGGCATCAGCATCGACAGCCCCTTCGTCGTGAAGCGCTTCCGTGAGGAAGAGGGCATCGGGTTTCCGCTTCTCTCGGACTTCAATAAGACGGTAGCCGCCGAATACGGCGTCCTGTACGAAGAGCTCGTGGGGCTCAAGGGCGTCGCAAAGCGCTCCGCATTCGTCATCGACCGCAGCGGCACCGTGGTCTACGACTGGGTCTCCGAAGATTCCGGCGTGGAGCCCGACTACGAGGCGATCAAACGGGCGGTGGAAGCCGCCTGACCCCGTCCGGCGAACCACCTCCGGCGGACCAGCCACCCCTTCCTCCCGGCCCGCCCCCGGGGCGCGGAACCCTTCTTGCGATAAGTCGCGGAGAAGATGAACCCGATGGGGGAGGACTCCGGGACCGCCGGCAACGAAGGTTGAGCCTGTCCGACCCCTCCTAAGTCACGCTGCACAAGTCTATTACGACTTAACGCCCGGCACACCGCGCTGTCTTTCGAGCGCCGGATGCCGGCGGAGACCTCCTCGGAGCGATAGCGCGGAATGAACGAGCTTGCATCTCTTGCAGCTGTGTATGAAGCGACGCGGGAGATCGGCCTGAGCGACGACCTGGACCGTTTGCTCGAGAAAGTCCTGGCACGTGCGCAGGAGCTCATCGGCTTCGACCACTGCGCGCTGATGCTGTACGACGCCGAGAGCCGCACGCTCTCGGTTCGGAGCGTACTCGGCTACGCCGAGCGAGCCAGCGACGTTCTCCGGCTGTCGCTTCCCGAGGGCCAAGGCATCTCGGGCTGGGCCGCGGCGAATCGCCAGGCCCTTCGGGTCGGCGATGTGAGGAAGGACCCGCGTTACGTCGTGGGCCTGCGAGAGGCGCGCTCCAATCTGGCGGTGCCTCTGATCGTCCGGAACGAGGTGGCCGGCGTCGTGAACGTCGAGTCCGACCGCGAGGACGCCTTCACGGAGGGGCACGAGAAGCTGCTCACGGTGCTCGGCGCCCAGGCGGCACTGGCCATCGTGGCTTCGCAGGCGCGGGAGCGCCTCGAGTCCAGGATCAGCCTGCTGGATGCGCTCTACCGGATCAGCCAGCTGGCCAGCGAAGGCAAGGACCTCGGCTCCACGCTCGACGCGATCCTCGAAGTCGCCCAGAACACCATTCCTCGCGGACAGTGCGCCATCCTCCTCGTCGACGAGGACCGAAGGGTCCTGCGCGTCCGTGCCTCCAACGGCTACGCGGAAGGTGTCCAGGATATGACGATTCCTCTCGGCCTTGGGATCACGGGCCGCAGCGCGAGCAGGGGGGAAACGATCGTGGTCGCCGATCTGGAGCTCGACGACAGCTATATCTCGGGCGTGACCGGTGCGCGCAGCGAGATCGCCGTCCCCCTCCTCGTCGAAGGTCGGGTGATCGGCGTCCTGAATGCGGAATCCACCCGGCTCGGGGCATACCGAGAGAGACACGTCCGCACCCTCTCCGTCGTCGCCCAACAGGCGGCGGTAGTGCTGCGCTCGGCGAAGCTCCAAGAAGAGACTCGGCGGCTCGCGATCACCGATCCGCTCACCGGGCTCCACAACAGACGATACTTCGTCGACCGGCTCGAGGAGCACCTGGCGAGGGCAGAGCGCTACGGCGAGAAGCTCGGCCTCCTGCTTCTTGACAGCGATCACCTGAAGGCGGTGAACGACCGGCACGGGCATCACGCCGGCGACCGTGTGCTGCAGAGGATAGCGGTGGCACTCCGCGGAATCCTCCGGGACTCCGACGAAGTGGCACGAATCGGCGGCGACGAGTTTGCGGTTCTGTTGCTCCAGGCCGATGAGCCGCTGGCCGTCGGAATCGCTCGCCGCTTGAAGGAGCAGCTCTGCGAAGCCGTTCTGGCCTCGGAGAGCGGCGAAGCGATCGAGATCAGCTGTTCGGCAGGCATCGCGCTCTTCCCGGACGACGCATCGGACTCGAAGGCGCTGCTGAGAGCTGCCGACCTGGCCCTCTACAACGCGAAGGCCCGCGGGCGAAACGAGATCTCCGTAGCGCCCGCCCGCCGATCGCAGATCGACGAACCGCTCAAACGTCGCGTGCGGGTCGAGCTCTCCGTGCCCGGCGGCTAGACGCCTCACGAACGGCGCCTCGCCCTTGCGGCGCGCCACCCTCCCCCACACCCTCCGGAGCGGTTGAGACTCAGCATCTTGGACCCGGAGGTTTCGAATCATGTCGAGCGATCTCGCGCGGAAAGCATGCGTGCCATGCCGAGGCGGGGTCCCGCCGCTCGCCGGTCGGGAACTGGCCGACCTGCAGGCGGCGCTCGGTGGCGGTTGGCAGGCCGTGGACGAGCACCATCTCGAGAAGGAGTTCGGCTTCGAGGACTTCCGATCGGCGCTCGACTTCACGAACCGTGTCGGCGAGCTGGCCGAAGAGCAGGGGCACCACCCGGACATCTACCTGAGCTGGGGCCACGTGCGGACCCAGATCTGGACGCACAAGATCGACGGCCTCACCGAAAGCGATCTTTCTCAATTCCTGGCCCATCGAGCCACATCTGGGCAGTGGCTCGGGAGTGGCGATCACCGGCCTGGCTGGAGGGCTGGAGGCGCTCGGGCATTCCGTCCATCACGTCGGGCCGCTCCCCGATCGGGTCGATTCCTTTCAGAGGATCCGCTACAACCTGACGCTGGCCCGCGCGGGCGACGCCGTTCTGGCCGATTCGGCTCTCATCGTAGGCTTCGACCTGGACGGGTTCGCGTTCCGCCCACGGGACACGCGCTACGTCGTGTGCCTGAAGGGGGTCATGGCCGACGAGCTTCGCTTCGAGCGGGGCTGGCCCCAGTTGAGATTCCGCCTCCTCTCACGCCTCGAGGGTGCCAACGCCCGATCGGCCGATGTCGTGATGGTGACGAGCGAATACAGCCGAGGAATTGCCATCGAGGCGTACGGCCTGGATCCCGCTCGAGTCAGAATCGTTCCGGAGGGGATAGACCTGGCGCGTTGGAGCGGCGCTGCGGAGGCGACCGACGTGCCAGAAGCGCAGGGATCAGTGCCCGGCGACGGGAGCAGCCGCCTGCCATCGGCAGACGCGGCCGGACCGGTCATCCTCAGCGTCGCCCGGCAGTACCGGAGAAAGAACACCTCGGCCCTGCTTCGGGCGATGCCCTCGATCCGTGCGGCGGTGCCGAACGCGCGGCTTCGGATCGTGGGAGGCGGCCCCGAACTGCATCGGCTCGAGCACGAGCGGCGCTCTCTCGGCCTGGCGGGATCGGTCGTGATCACCGGACAGGTCCCGGATACGGACGCCGTCAGGGACGAGTACCGGGCGGCCGACGTCTTCTGCCTTCCATCCTTGCAGGAGGGTTTCGGAATCGCGTTTCTCGAGGCGATGGCGAGCGGCCTCCCGATCGTGGCCTATCGGAGCGCTGCGGTCCCCGAGGTCATCCCGGACGGCGAGGCTGGTCTCCTCGTCCCACCCGAGGATCCGGCGGCACTGAGCCGCGCACTGATCTGTCTCCTGAGAGATCCGCCCCTCCGGCAACGGATGGGCGAGGCGGGAAGGCGAAGAGCTCACCAGCACGCCTGGGAGGATGTGGCACGACGTTTCGTGGCGGCTGCGGTCCTCTGACCTTCCTTTTGCCGCACATGGATCACCGGTTAGCTTTCGACCATGGGTGACAAGGAAGTTCGCGGCGGCGACTCCGAGCATCTTCGCCTGTTCACCAGGCATCTCCTGCGCGATGTGCAAGCGCTGGAACAGATGCTGGAATCCGGCGCGATCGAGGCCGACGTCAGGCGCATCGGCGTCGAGCAGGAGATGTTCCTGGTCGACGACGAATGGCAGCCCGCCCCCAAGGCCATCGAGATTCTCGACCGCCTCGACGACCCGCGGATCACCCACGAGCTGGCGCTTTTCAACCTCGAGGCCAACCTCGATCCCCTACCCTTCGGCGGTGATTGCCTGAGCCGCATGGAGCATGGGCTGCGAGAGGTTCTCGAGACCGTGCGGGAGGCAGCGCTCGAGGTTGGCGCTGACGTGGTCCTGCGCCCTCAATCGTCTGCGCGGCGGCGCTTACAAGTTCTACCTCAAGGGCGTGGACGAGCTGCTGGTCGAGCACGACAACGTGATGCTCGAGGCGGCGAACACGAGCTTCCAGGTGCACTTTCAGGTCGGCGCGGAGGAGTTCGCTCGACTCTACAACATCGCTCTCGTGGCGGCCGCTCCGGTGCTGGCAGCGGCGGCCGGCTCGCCGCTTCTGTTCGGGAAGCGACTGTGGCGGGAGACGCGCATCGCGCTCTTTCAGCAGTCCATCGACACTCGGAGCGCCAGGCCCGAGATGCGGGACATCAAGCCGCGGGTTCACTTCGGCACGCACTGGGTGGACGATTCGGTCCTCGAGATCTATCGAGAGGATATCGCGCGCTTCCGCGTCATCCTCGGCCGCGAGATCGAAGAGGATCCGCTGGAGGAACTGGCCGAGGGTCGCGTGCCGCTACTGAAGGCACTCCAGCTTCACAACAGCACGATCTGGCGCTGGAACCGACCCTGCTACGGGATCAGCAACGGGAAGCCGCACTTGCGCATCGAGAACCGGGTGCTCGGCTCCGGCCCCACGCTGCAGGACGAGATCGCCAACGCGGCGTTCTGGTTCGGTCTGGTCAGCGCGCTGGCCCACGCGGAAAGCGACGTGCGCCAGTCGATGGACTTCGACGACGCTCGCGCCAACTTCGTGGCCGCGGCCCGTCTCGGCCTCGACTCCCGTCTCTATTGGTGCGGCAAGGGCGAAACCCAGGGTGCCCGGCAGCTGATCACCGAGACGCTCCTTCCGCTTGCCCGCGAGGGCCTCGAAGCCGGGAACCTGGACCAGGCGGATATCGACCGGTATCTGGGCATCATCGCGGATCGGGTCGAGTCGAAGCAGACGCCGGCGGCGTGGCTCCTTCGCTCCTACGCGCGCATGAAGGATCGGGGCAGCACGCTGGAGCGCCTGACCGCCCTCACCGCCGCGCTGGCGGAGCGGGAGCGGACCGGAGAGCCCGTCCATCGGTGGTCCCTGGCCGAGTTCGAGGAAGCCGGTGACTGGACGCCGAGTTACCGCCGCGTCGAGCAGTACATGACCACCGACCTCATCACGGTGGGAGTGAACGAGCCGATCGAGCTCGTTGCCCGTCTCATGGACTGGCACAACATCCACCACATCCCCGTCGAAGACGAGCAGCACGTCCTGCTCGGCCTCATGTCGCATCGCTCGCTCCTCCGCCACATGGCCTCGCGGGAGCACGCGAAGGCGGATAGGCCGACGCCCGTGGGTCAGATCATGCAGCGCGACCTGATCACGATCAGGCCGAACACGCCGACACTGGAAGCGATCGAGCTGATGAAGACGAAGCGAGTCGGATGCCTGCCTATAACGGTCGAGCAGAGATTGGTCGGCGTCGTCACGGAACACGACTTCCTTCGGGTGGCCAGCATGCTCTTGGAGCAACGCCTGCGGGAAGATGAGCAGGCGTAGGCCTCTCTCCCACAGTCGCTCGGGTTAGTCCCGGCGGCTTCTCCGGCCGAGAGGCGGCAGGACGATCCCGATCGCGGCGGCGAGGGCCGCGATCCACCCCACCACATCACCCGTGCGCGCGAACAGGGTGCGCCCATCCGTGGTCAGCACGTCTGCCGTGAAGATCGCGGGCCGGAAGAGCCGAGTGGCGTCGTGCACCCGGCCCAGAGGATCCAGGGTCCCGGAGATGCCCGTGTTGCCCACGCGGGCAATCCCGATGCGATTCTCGATCGCGCGAAGCACGAGATGAGAGGGGTGCTGCCAGAGTGCGCCGCTCCGGCTCCACCACGGCCCTTCTCGTCCGAACCAGGCGTCGTTGGTGATGTTGACCAGGAAGTCGGCGCCCTGTAAGCGGTAGCCTCGGCTGAGACCGGAGAAGATCGACTCGTAGCAGATCAACACCCCGAAGCGGCTCTCATCGAGAGCCAGGACGTCCAGGTTCCCTCCCACCGAGAACCCGCCGAAAAACTCGGCCCAAGTGAACCAGTCGGGGTCGAGGAAGGGAACGCGCTCCACGACCGGTACGAGATGATGCTTGTCGTAGCGCGCTCGGTTCGCCCCTCGGTTGTCGATCAGGAACGCCGAGTTGTAGTAGTCCCATTCGTCCTGGCTTCGGTTCTCGATCCCGATCGAGCCGAAAAGCACGGGGGCGCCCGTGGAGCGGACCAGACCCCTGACCCAGTGGTAGATGTCGGGCCGTCCCATGAACCCTTGCGCCAGGATCGGATCGATGGGCCGCGGAATCACCGTCTCGGGGAGAATCAGAAGATCGACGTCCTCCGCGGGTTCGTGGCCGGCCAGGAGGATCTCGATCGAGCTCCTTGCGCTGTCGAACGCCGCCACCGGGTCCTCCAGCTTGATCTTCTCGGGGACGTTCGGCTGCACCGCGGTGACGGTGACGATCGGTCGCATCTCCAGGCTCTGCCAGCGCCAGAGGGAATAACCCACCGGCACGGCCACGCCAGCGAGCCAACCTCCGAGAGCCAGCCACGCCCGACCGCGATGGCCTCGCTGCCACGCCACGAAGGCGGTGGCCAGGAGGCCGCTCAGCATGGCCAACCAGAAGCTGAGACCGCGAGCTCCGACGAGATCGGCGACGCCGATCAGTCTCGGGAAGCCCGTGAGCGTGTATCCGAGCTCCTGCCACGGGAAGGAGATCGGACCGAGGTGCGCTCGGAACCACTCCGCCGCGGTCCAGAAGACAGGCAGGGCGATCCACAGGGGCCAGCCGAGCCGGTGCCGGACGTGGTGCATCCCGGTCGTCGCGACGGCCAGAAAGAGACTCAGCAGCCCCACGGCAAAAACGAACGCGAGCAGCGCCAGCAGGGAGTAGAAGATGAGAGCGGTGGCGAGCCAGTAGAGCACCAACGTGTAGTAGACGATCCCGAGCCAGAGACCGCCCCGGAACGCCAGCCCGCGACCCTCATCCGCTTCCGGCAGCCGAGCGAGCCAGATTCCGAAAGGCACCAGACCCAGGAAGGATGGGAGGAGGAAATGAAACGGCGGGTGCGCGAGACCGAGAATGAGGCCGCTGACCGCAATCCAGCTGGCTCCCGGAGGCGGCGCCGGGAAACGAACGCTAGGCAGTGACCTCACGCCCCTCGCGCGCCGATCGGTAGCACGCCTCGACGGCCTGCATAAGCCGCACCTGCTCGGCCTGCACCTCCAGCGGTTTCTCTCCGCGCACGATGCGCAAGAACTCCGCCCATTCCTGTCGATACGATGACGTGTAGAGCCCGGACTCGTCGACGTCCAGGGGAGGAGTCACGTCGGAGAGTCCCGTCTCCATCTCCGTTCGCACGCGGAAGGGCGAGGTCCCGGCCGAGCCCAGGGTCCCCAGAACACGCAACGCATGTCGATCACGCTCGTCCCGGAGTTCCCAGCTTACCTCGAGCTGCAGGGTCGCGCCGCCGGCAAGTGCGAGGAACGCAACCGCCGTGTCTTCAACCGCTGAATCGGGGTGGGCGCTGGCGCTCACGCGCTCGATGGCCGGATAGCCAAGCAACCAGAGCGCCACGTCCAGAGCTTGTACTCCAAGATCCATCAGCACGCCGCCGCCGGCGCTCTCGGGATCGAGCCGCCACCCCCGTTTGGGCCTGCGGTCGACGCGGGTGTGCCAGACCGAGCGAATCAGGATCACATCTCCCAGCTCACCGCTCGCCACGAACTGGCGAATGGCCCTGACATCCAGGCGGTACCGCTGGTTCATCGCGACCATCAGCTGGCGCTTCGCAGCCTCGGCAGCTCCTATCAGCTCCTCCGTTGCCTCGCTCGTCGGCGCGAGCGGGCGCTCGCAGAGGACGTGCCACCCCTTCCCGAGTGCGTCCAGAACCACCGCGGCATGTGAGTCGTTCGGCGTGGACACGAGCACCGCGTCCAGAGGGGTGTCCTCAGGCAGCTCCGCAAGAGATCGAGCCGTCACCGGCACGTCGAAGCGCTCCGCAATCGTACGAGCCTTCTCCTGCTGGGCGTCGATGATCGCGGTCACCTTCACATCCGGTAGCCGTTTCAGGATCGGGAGGTGGACGATCTGCGCCACGCCGCCCACTCCGATGACTCCTATGCTGACATCCCTCGCCACCCGCGTGCCTCCTTGTGATCGTTGTTGCCGGAGTCCTACAGAGTCGTCGTTCTCGCTCAGTAAAGCCTCTGAACGGCCGCATCCTGGTAATAGGCGGCCAGGATCTCCCGATAGCCCTGGCCCGCCCTCGCCCGGCCGATCGCCCCCCATTGGCACATCCCGATGCCGTGCCCGAAGCCGCGGCCCTCGACGACGATATCTCCGTCTTCCAGTCGACCCTGACGGACCACGAAGTCGGTGGAGCCGAGGATGCGCCCCTCGGCCGGCTGAAGAACCCAACGGATCTCGTTCTTCCGGAGCACGTAGCGTCTTCCCGAGGCCTCCACCTCGAGTTGGTCCACGCGATCATGCTCCGTCCGGCTGAGGACCCGGATACCGGAGATGCGGCCGACCGATGAAGGCGAGGTGCCCAGCCGTGACGCCAGCTCGGCACGAACGAATCCGTTCATCTCGTCGGCGGTCCAGCTCTCGCGCCAGCGGTAGCGTGGCGAGATCGCACAATAGTCCTCACCTCCACCGCCATCTCGCACCGACCGAAGATAGGGAAGGTTCGGCTCTCCCCAAACTTCCTCGCGAGTCGCTGTTCGCCCTCCGCAAGTGGAGTGGTAGAAAGCAGATACCGGCTGGCCATCGAAGATGAGGATCTCACCTCTCGTCTCGCTGATCGCTCGCTCCACGTCCCTTCTCTCCACCTCCAGGCCTCCGTAGACCTGATCTTCCACCGTCGCGAACAGATCGAATCCCAGCGAGTCGCGCCTCCCTAGGTGGGAGATCGTATAGGTACGGGCGGCCACCGCCTGCGCCCGCACCGCCGCGAACTCTTCGGGCGTGCGCCGTCCGATCTCGGCAGGCACGACGCCGAGCAGGTAGTCCTCGAGGCCCAAACGGTTAATCACGATCAGCCCTCGCGAGCGATCCGCAACGACCTCGGCAGCACCCCTGTAGGTCTTGCTGGCAATGACGACGTCGGCTCCGCGCTCCAACGGCTCAACGATGAAGCTCGGCAGAGCCCGGTCGACTCGGCCGGCGGGCTCCACCAGGGACGCTCCTCCGGAGCTCGGCTCGAAGCGGACGATCTCTTCGCCCGCCGATACCAGCTCCTCGCCGCTGGCGCCGTCGCGCACTCTCAGACCCGCCGTCGACATGATCACCGCCGACGGCATGCCGACTTCGATCCCGACGCGAATCAACGGCTCCGAGGTGATGAGCTCGTCGATGGGCGTTGCGGCCGAGGGTCCGGCCGGCGGCGG